>JAUSEE010000058.1 GCA_030650095.1 Candidatus Buchananbacteria bacterium | reverse complement strand
GGCATCATTAAAAAAGAGGATATTTACGCAGAACTGGGCGATATCGTCAGCGGAAAAACTAGGGGCAGGGAAAACGACGGCGAAATCACCATATTTGACTCAACGGGACTTGCTTTCCAAGACCTATATACAGCCAACTTAGTATTTAATAAATTAAGAAGGTTAACAGAATAAAACCAATAAGGATAGTGCCGATAAAATTTGGCCAGAAAATCTTATAATCCTTTTTGACGAGGCCGTATAAGGCGTAGCTTGCCCAGGCCCAAAAAGCCAAAAAAATCATCGCTGAAGAAAGCCCCTCGGTGGTTTTATTTTTTAATATCAATCGCAACTGATCGGAATACCCAAACCCAGCCATTAATATTGTTGATAAAAATATTGACCAACGGATAACCTCCGACATGTTATTTTTCATTCAAAATCATCAAATTTTTAATCACCATGACAACGGTCATGGGGCCTACGCCTCCCGGGATCGGAGTAATGTAGCTTGCCTTCGGTTCAACGGTTTTAAAATCAACGTCGCCAGCCGCATCTACCACCACGGTTCCTTTCTTTATCATATCACCTTTTATTAATTTTGGTTTACCTGCTCCCGAAATCAAAATGTCGGCTCTTTTAATGTCATCTGAAATTTCAATGCGCTGCTTTTTAAGCCAATTGATAACCGGCTGGCCGACTAATCTTCCCCTGCCGACTACCGCTACCTTTTTGCCATGAAAATTTATTTTATATTCTTTCAAGAGAGCTAAAATGCCAGCCAACACCGGAGATAAGATAGTAGGTTTAATTTTCTTGCCAGACAATACATCTACGTCTTTTTCCGGCGGGATCAAATCCAAAATATTTTGAGCATTAATATGCCTTGGCAGTGGCAGTTGGATAATTATTCCGTGATTCGTGCCTCGAACAATCTTTTTTATCTCAGCCTCCAAAGATTCCTGACTAATATCACCGGAAAATTGAAAAAACTGATAAACGACGCCTGCAAATTCGCAAGCCTTTTTTTTCTGGCGTAAAAATATCATGGAATTCTTATCTTCTCCAACCAAAATAGCGGCAAGC
>JAUSEE010000055.1 GCA_030650095.1 Candidatus Buchananbacteria bacterium | reverse complement strand
ACCAGCTTGAGAAGTTTAAAAATGAGATGATTTTAAGGCGTGACGACGAAATTGTATCTTTAGATACATTGAGGAGGAGCAACAAAGAAATCAGCCATTTTTAAACTTCCCGAAGGGCGGAACTATTTTGTCCATATTCTGCGTTGCTTGTTGGAAAGGTAGCATAGCTACGATTTCCTCCTCGCGCCTTGAATATGAACAAAATCAACTCCGCTCAATTGATGCTAGTTTGAATCTTGCTCTCCTCATATGCAAATATCATCAGAAAAGAATTTTTTAGGCTTGGGAATCGCTCCAAGTATTTTAAGCGTAATACAAAGGCATAAATTCATTGATCCTACGCCTATTCAGGCAAAAGCCATCCCAATTGCCCTTGAGGGCAAAGATTTAGTCGGCATTGCCCAGACGGGGACGGGCAAGACGCTTGCTTTTGGAATTCCGATGATCCAGTACGCCCTGCAAAATAAAGGAATTGGGCTGATAGTGCTTCCGACTAGAGAATTGGCGCTTCAAGTTAAAGAGGTATTGCATCTTATTGGCGCATCATTTGGAATCCGAACTGCGCTTCTTATCGGCGGAGCGCCTATGTGGCGGCAGATTTCTGATATTCGCCGCCAGCCAAATATTATAATTGGCACTCCAGGCCGGATTATTGATCATTTAGATCAGCGGATTCTAAATTTATCAGGAGTTAAAATGCTTGTTCTTGATGAGGCTGACCGGATGCTTGATATGGGATTCGCGCCACAGCTTAAAAGAATTTTACAATTCGTGCCCGCGGAAAGGCAGACGCTTTTATTTTCTGCCACCATGCCTCCGCCTATCATGCAAATCGCCAGGGCATTTATGAAATTACCGGTGCAGATTGAAATTGTTCCGTCAGGCACGGCCGCAACTAATGTCACTCATGAAGTATTTATAGTTCCTCGAGAAAAGAAAGGCGCATTATTGATTAAACTCCTTGGTGATTATCGCGGTTCAGTTTTAATATTTATGCGCACTAAATTTGGAGCTAAAAAGGTTGCGCGTGATTTGCGCAATGCTCGCCATACCGCAGTTGAAATTCATTCGAATCGGTCTTTGGGGCAGCGCAGAGAGGCGCTTGATGGTTTTAAAAATGGCCGTTATCGAATCTTAGTTGCAACTGATATTGCGGCGCGAGGAATTGACGTGACAGGCATTGAGCTGGTTCTTAATTATGATTTGCCAATGCAGGCGGAAGATTATGTGCATCGTATCGGGCGAACTGGCAGGGCGGGAGCCAGCGGCCACGCAATTTCTTTTGCCACACCGGATCAGCAGGGGGATTTGCGGACTATTGAAAAATTATTAAGAAAATCTTTGCCGCTTGCTAAATTGCCGGAATCTTTGCCAACACCGCCTCCTCCGCCGCCCGGAAGCCGCCCATCGCATTCGGGACACCAAAATTATTCCCGAACTAACCGGTCTTTTTCAGAAAATAGAAAGCGCAGGGACTTTAACCAGCGAAGGCGTTACTAATAGGATATTTTCTATATTTATTTTTTAATAGAATTTTCGAATTTTTTAAGCGCTTCAATTTGAGTTTCATTTAAGTGGATTGCCGGTCTTTTGTTTTGAATATAAGATATGGCGTCATTTACAGCCATTCCTTTTTTGATCAGATAAGCCGCAAACATAGCAGGCGCTCGCCCGTGGCCATTTTTGCAGTGGATATAAATTTTTATTCTTTTGCTTATTAAAAATTCTAAGGTTTGTACCCCCAGAATTAATTTATCTTGAGTAGGCGCTTCGTGGTTTTTAGTTGGCAGCCATAGGAAATAATCTGCTCCAAGCGGCGCGTCAACCTTCTCTTCTTCAAGGCTTATATCTGCTTTTACGTTTTTCGCGATTAATTCCTTATCAAAGCCAAATTGACAGCACATATTAGTGCCAATAAAAACTTCTTCCGTGATTTGATCATAATCAAAGCCTTTTATCCCCAGGGCGTGATTATATACATCAATAAATTTATTTGGCATAAATAGTTATTTAAATTATACATCAATCAATATTAGGTTTAAAATAAAATCTATGGAATTTGTTTGCAATGGCGTCCATTAAGTAACAAGATTAAAAGAGGCTTTTAGTGTAAAATAAAATAAGATGGATCAACTAGTTTTACTAATCATACAGTATAAATACCTTATTCTTTTTCCGATCGCGGCAATTGAGGGGCCGATTGTTTCTTTGGCTATTGGATTTTTGATATATCTCGGATATCTCGATTTTTTGCCTGCATATTTTATCCTCATATTAGGAGATCTTATACCGGATACTGTTTATTATTATATCGGTCGTTTAGGCGATAAGAAAAATTTTTTAAATAAATACGGATCTCGCTTAAGCCTTGCTAGTAATATTAAAATCTTGGATAAGCTTTGGGCGTTTCATCCTAGAAAAACAATGTTTTTGAGCAAGTTTGCATATGGATTAAGCACGCCGTTTTTAATCAGTGCGGGCCTTATTAAAATGCCTTTTAGAAAATTTGTATCATATACTTTCCCTGTTATTTTATTGCAATATGCCCTTATCATGGCTATTGGATATTATCTTGGCCAGTCTTATCAGATTGCTGAAATTTATATACAATATACCGGTATTTTGGTGGCGGTAATTATCGTGATTTTTATAGTCGGCTATGCTTTGTTTACAAAATATGCCCGAACACAAATTATAAAGATGGAACAAGAACAATGAAAATTGCTTTTTTTTCAGATAATTTTTATCCGGAACTTAGTGGCATTTCTGATTCTATTATTGCCCTAGCCAAAGAATTGGCTAAAAGGGGTCACGAAATTAATTTTTATGTTCCTAAATACCAGCCCAAAGATTATAATGTTGCCAATCTTCCCAAGCAAGAGTTGGATTTGGGGAATAATATAAAAATTCACAGGTTATTCTCATTTCCATATCCGACCGCTACTGGCCAATCACGCTTAGTATCCCCGATATTTTTAAGCTTATTCGGTATAAAAAAATTTTCTCCTGATATTATTCATAGCCAGCTTTTTTTTGGAGTCGGGCTGGAAGCTTTATTTTCGGCAAAATTGAATAAAATTCCTTTAGTGGGCACTAATCATACAGCTATTACAGAATTTCTCCATTATAGCCCCATTAAGGCTAAATGGGTGCAAAATCTTATGCTTAAATACGTAGTTTGGTACTATAACCAATGCGATTATGTAAGCGCACCTTCTCAGTCTGTTTTTACGGAAATGTCAGAATTGGGTTTTTATAGGCCGCATAAGGCAATTTCCAATCCTATTGATTTGGAAATTTTTAGTGAGAAATCTAAAATTGAAGGGGAGGCGGAGGAGATTAAGAAAAAGTTTCAGCTTTCTGATAATACGATTATTTATGCCGGCAGATTAGCGGCAGAAAAAAATATTGATGTTATCATTCGGGCAATAGCGATAGTTAAAGAAAAAATACCAACAATCAATTTTGCCATTGCCGGCCATGGCAGTGCCTTAACTTTTCTAAAAAATCTTGCCAAAGAACTTTTCATAGAAGATCGGATTAAATTCTTGGGAACTTTAGATAAGGAAACCCTAGCAAAAGTTTATAGAGCTTCTAAAATTTTTGTTATTACCAGCACTTCCGAAACTCAAAGCATGACTTTAATGCAAGCTATGGGCTGCAGATTGCCAGTAATAGGAGTAAAAGCGCGGGCTTTGCCGGAATATATAAATCATAAAAACGGTTTTTTAATTGAGATTAATGATCACGTGGCCTTAGCAAATAAAATAATTTTTTTACTAAAAGATGACAATATGAGAAAAAAATTAAGCACCGGGTCTTTAGATTTTGTACAGCAATATTCTGTTAAAAATATCGCTAATCAATGGGAGAAAATTTATCAAAATTTGATAAAAACATAACTTTTATTTAAAATAAGCAATATGAAATTAAGTTTTATAATTCCCGCGTACAATGAAGAAAATTATATAGGGAAATGCATAGAATCAATTTTAAAAGAGGTGAAGGGTAGGGCTTATGACGTAGAGATTATTGTTGTAAATAATGCGAGTACTGATCAGACTGGGAAAATTGCCAGATCATTTCCTGGCGTAATAGTAGTTGATGAAAAAAGAAAGGGGCTATCTTACGCAAGACAGGCGGGATTTTTAGCGTCAAAAGGAGACTTGATTGCTAATATTGATGCCGATACCGAGCTTACCCTTGATTGGATAGAAAAAGTTTTAACTGCTTTCATTGCCAATCCCAATCTTGTGGCACTCAGTGGACCTTACATATATTATGATCTTTCAAGATTAGTAAATTTTGGAGTGCGGATTTTTTACTATTTAGGATTTATTTTCCATTTAATAAATAAAATAATTTTAAATTCAGGCGCAATGCTTCAAGGAGGCAATTTTATCGTGAGGCGCTCAGCCTTAGAAAAAATCGGCGGGTATAATTTAAATTTTGATTTTTACGGTGAGGATACTGACATGGCCTGCCGGCTGCATAAGGTCGGTGAAGTTGTTTTTACTTTTAATTTACCTATGTACACATCTGGACGCCGCTTAGCCAAGGAGGGCATACTTACTATGGGATTGCGTTATGGGATTAATCATTTTTGGACTATTTTTTTTAAAAAACCTTTTACTAAAAAATTTATTGATATTCGCAAATAAGCATGGAACTTTTTATTAAAAATCATAAGGAACTTTGGCAAAAAACTGATTTTATAATTTCGGTTTTATCAGGATTCTTATTTTTGATCGGAAGTTTAGTGATAAATTATTTTGCTGGAATATATGCGACGGAGCGCGCTAGCAACGCAGTTACAGACATCATTTTAGATAATTTACCAGTAATTAATACAGAATTTATCTTTATACAGGGTATTTTTATTTTTTTATTCTTTGTAACATGGCTTTTAATAAAAGAACCTAAACGAATACCTTTTGTTTTAAAAACTATTGCGCTTTTTGTTGTAGTCAGATCTATATTTATCAGCCTTACTCATTTGGGCTTATCTCCTGAAAATACCTTTTCAAATTATACGGGGATAATAAAAATATTTACTTTTGGAGGAGATTTATTTTTTTCTGGTCATACTGGCCTGCCATTTCTTATGGCTTTGGTTTTTTGGAGAGATAAATATCTAAGATATATTTTTATAATTTCTTCAGTAGTTTTTGGTGCGGCTGTTCTTTTGGGGCATCTTCATTATTCAATTGATGTTTTTGCGGCTTTTTTCATCACTGACGGTATTTTCCGGATTGCTGAAAAATTATTTGCAAAAGACCGCCAGCTATTTTTGTCTTAGAAAATTTTATAATCGCAGAAAACTTAATTTTCGGTAGATTTTCCGTTGTTTTTATAATAAATATCAATTAGGGTAGAAGCAATTACAATAATCAGCGGTCCGTAAATTAATCCAGTAAATCCTAATAATTTTAATCCGCCTAATATAGAAATTAGAATTAAAAAAGGATGAACATTCATTTTTCCGCCAATGAGTTCCGGCTTTATAACATTGTCTATAGTAGAAACAATCAATAAATTATAGAGAAGAAACCCAATTGTCAGATTAAATTCTCCTTGCAAGATTAAATAAGCGGCTGCCGGCAAAAATATCAGATATGGGCCAAAAAGCGGTATTAGTGAAAGAAGAGCCATAATTGTTCCCCACAAAATAGGCGATTCTAATCCAAATAGCCAAAAACCGATTCCGCCAAGCGTTCCTTGGGTAAGCGCGGAGATAAAATTTCCATAGAATATCGCTCTGCCTGTTTTTTTAAAGGCATGGTAAATATGCATTTCATCCTCGGTTTTAAGCGGGCTTGCTTTTATTAAAATTTCGCCAAGCCCCTTACCGTCTCGTAAAAGATAAAATATAGCCACCAGCATTACAAAAAATTTTAAAAATATATCAAATGCGTTGGAAAGCAGATTATTTAACTGCGAGAGCGTCCCAAGTCCCGCGCTTTTAATTGTATTTACGAATTGAGTTTCTAGAATTTTAGGGTCGATATTTAAGGTTTTAGCTAAAGATTGTAATGGCTTAAAAAGAAGCAGATTATCTGGGGATTGTTCTTGGATAGTTACTACTAAATGCATAGCTTCTTGGTAAAAAAGCATTGATAAAAAAATTAAGGGAACAATAATAGTTAATACAATCAGTAGGATGGTCAAAAGCGCAGCGGAATCCTTACGATTATGGAGAAAATTACGCAACCAGTTATACATAGGGAAGGCAATACCAGCTAGCAATAGCCCTAAAATTAGAGGTGTCATAAATCCGCTTACTAAGAGCCCAAAAAGTGTTAAGAAAATTAACATCGCGCCGATTAAGAAATATTTTGCTTCGTTATTTGGCATATCAGAATCCATCTTAATAATAATTTACTAACGCGATACTAGCCAATTTTGGCTAGGACAAGAAGCGAGAAGGAAATCGTAGCTTGCTACCTTTCCGACGAGCAACGATGTCATGGGCAAAATTGGTTGTATCCCTTTGGGTTGTTGCTAAAATGAATTATATCATCGTCGTTCCTCCTTGAGGTAGCTATGGCTACGATCTCGTCGTCACTCCTTGATCTAATTCATTTTAGCAGAACAACGCGCTTAGAAAGTATTGTTAAGATGGGTTCTAATTATTTTAACATTTTCTAGTTTAATATGTTATGATATAGATTATGAACGCCTTAATTTTTGCCCAGACTGTTTTCTATTTGGCTTTTTCTCTGCTTATTATTGTCGCCCTGATTCTCGGGGGTTTAATCAGTTATTATTTAGTAAATATTGCAAAAAATTTAAATAAGCTTTCTGAAAATTTAAATGAAGCTTCAGAAGAAGTAAGAGAAAATGTTAAAGAGATTATGGATCGGCTTTCCAGCCTTCCGTTCTTTTCTTTTTTACTTAAAAGATCAGAAAGTCAAAAATTAAATTCTAAAAAAGGTCGGAGCAAATAATCCATATTTTTATTATGAAAAATAACAGTAAGTTAAAACTTTTAGAGGGAGCGCTGGCTGGCGCAGTGTTGGGAGCGGTTGCCGGATTGCTTTTAGCTCCGGAATCCGGAAAAAAAATGCGCAAAGATTTAAAGAAAAAGTCAGCGGAATTTTATAATTCTCTTGTGCCGCAATTGAAAAAAATGGGAAAGATGGGAGAGGCGGACTATAGAATGGCCATTAAGAAAGCCATGTCTGTTTATAGCAAAGCCAAAAAGCTTTCTTCCGCGGAAACCAAGGAATTAACCAGAGAAGCAGAGGGTTACTGGAAGCAAATTAAAAAACACTTTTAATTAGTGAAAAAACAAGTCCCGGTAGGGGGCTTGTTTTGTAATTTGACAAATACACTAGGTATGATATACTCATGTAGTCACGAATTCATTCAACAGGAGTTAAATTTGCCTTGAAAGAGGCGGATTGCAGTCGGACTTTTCTTTGCAATGTGCGTGTATCATTATTAATTTAATCTAAATTTGTTATGGAACAAGGAAAAATTGTTCGATTGACTGATCGTGGATTTGGTTTTATCTCCCGAGAGGGCGTAGAAAAAGATCTATTCTTTCATTCTAAAGAATTGCAAGGTATGCAATTTGATGAATTAAAAGTAGGCGACCAGGTACAATTCGAGGTGAGCGATAGTCCAAAAGGGCCAAACGCAACCAAAGTCTCCAGAGTATAGGAGAATTAAAAATCGTCCCGCATTGCGGGACGATTTTTAATTAACTTATTTTAAGAATGCGATATTCTTTTGTGCCGTTCGCGGTTTGGATTGTTATGGCATCTCCTTCTTTGTGATTCATAAGCGCGGAGCCAATGGGCGATTGATGTGAAATGACCCCCTTTGTAGGATTTGTTTCATGCGGGCCAAGAATTCGAAAAGTATTGCGTATTCCGTTTAATTCTAATAAAACAGTGGAGCCTAGCTGTATTATTCCTTTTGCATTTCTGCCAGAGGTAATAATAATTGCGCGCTTAAGCTGATTTTCAATATTTAAAATTTGCCGATGTGTCCGGCGCAGTATCGATTTAGCTTCTTTATATTCTGCGTTATCTGAACGGTCTCCGTATGCCGCCGTCCGCATTGCTTCTGCGATATAGTCGGGAAGCGCCTCTTTAAGGCGAATAAGCCGTTCTTTTAGGCGCTGTAAGGCCTCTGGCGTCAGATATACCGGTGAATCATCCCTTATTTTAAGAGCATCAGATTGCCTTTTTCTGGGGAATTGCATGGTTTAATTATAGCTCGTCAGAATTATATCTTCTCAAGATCTAAAATCTTATCAATTCTGATCTGTTTTACAAATTCCGGAACATGGCTTACAAGAATCATTGCGCCGGTATATTTATCAAGAGCAGATGCAATGACTGGAATATGCCGGAAATTAATGTGGTTAGTCGGCTCATCGAGGATAAGCAGGCCTGGTTTTTGGAGTACAAGCCGGGCAAAAGAGACCAATCCTTTTTGGCCCTCTGATAAACTGCCGATTTTTGTACGAAGCAGATGCTCATCAATTAAAAATCCTGAAGCAATTGAGCGGAGTTTTTCTTTGGTCATATTCCAATCCACAGTATCTTTTATTGCTGAGGTTAGGGAATCATAAACCGTATCTTCAAAATTAAGCGTAGAAAAATCTTGGCGGTAATAGCCGACATGCACGCCATCCGTAATATGTTCACCTTTTGCATTCCCGGCTGCTAATTTTTCAAGCAATGTTGTTTTTCCAATTCCATTCGGGCCGGTCAAAAGCAGGCGCTCATTTTTCTTAAGAGTGACATCTACTTTTTTATTAACGATTTTATGATTTTTAATTATTGAAATTAATGTCAGTTTGAGTAATTGACCGCTAATTTCGTCTTGGCATGGGATGATGAAATTCCTGATAGTTTTATCTTCGCTGCGGACATCCACCGCTTCACCTTCTAATTCTTCAATTTTTTCCCGCATTTTTCTCGCGACGTCCCGCATGTGGCCTCCTTTTTGGGCAAAAAAATTAGCCTGTTCTTTGCGATTTTCAATGTCTTTTTCCAGGCGCACATTTTTCTTCCGTTCCCGCTCCAGCCGGATTTTAATTTCTTCAACTACATTAAGATAATTTCCCATATATTGCTCAACTTTTCTATTAAATATGTCAAGATATAAAACGCCTTGGGTAAAAGCATTGAGAAATTCCGCATCATGGGAAATAATTATGCAAGTTTTTTTATAATCAACTAAAAATTTTGTCAGGTGGGCTATGCCGGATTTATCAAGATTATTAGTCGGTTCATCAAGTAATAATAAATCTGGATTTTGAATAAGTGCCGATGCCAAAAGAAGCCGCGCTTGTTGACCGCCCGAAAATGATTTAATTGTTTTGTCATGTGATGCTTTAAGATTTACTACTTCTAGTACTGCGTCAATCCGCGGGTCAATATCATATATTTTTTTTGAGAAGCACTTTTCAAAAAATTCTCTTATGCTTAATTGCATTTGATTGCGGGGAATTACTTGAGGGGCGGTGGCAACGGTCAAATTATCTGCCGTGCTGATTGCTCCGGAATCCAGATGTAGTATTTTAGCTTGCCCGGTCGGGGTAATCAGCTGGAAAATAGTGCTTTTGCCGGCTCCATTTTGCCCCATAAGCGCGATTTTTGTCCCGCGCCGGATTGAAAAATCTGCCTCATTTAAAATCGGCTTATTATGCCCATATTCAAAAGATACTTTATTGAATCTGACTATAACCTCGTCTTGTTGCATGCGTAAAAGGATACCTTAATTTTAAGAATTTTGCCAATAAAATATCTTTGTATATTTTGCCTAGAAAAATTTTATTACCAAAGATACTACTATGATATTTAATAAAATTTGAAGTGGCATGCCTATAAATGGCCGATTGCGGAAATGCATGCCGTCTTGTATGTAATGGTGAAAGCGCTGCAGGGGGGCTAAAAAGCGTGATTTTGTTTTCCAGTATAAAAATTGGAGAGGATCGGGCGAGATTCCTCCTAACGCGCCCAATAATATTATAGTTGGGTCAGAGCCGGCCAATTTTGTATATAAAAAAAGAGATAAGATAATGCCTAACCAAAAATCAGTCCCAATTTTAATCAAATCAATCAAAAATTTATCATTTAAAATCATATCATCATTCAAATAATTATTTTTATCTTCCTTCATTGACAGGAGCTTATAATCCCAATGAGGTATTGAGTCAATTAAAAAATGGCTTAGAAAACCGGCAAAAAAAGCGGTAATAGGCCGAGTTGGGAAAATTTGCGCCGCTGCGGCGCCAATGATTGCATGAGTTGTAAGTATCATGATATTTTTAGGGTTTTGTCAGAGCCATTAATTATTGGTTAAAATTTCTATTGATCTTTTAATAGCAATAAATCCATAGGCCCATAAAAATGGCAGCCACAGTGGCATTAATCCAAGCAGGGTATTTCTTAGAAATATTTCAACTCCAGTGCTTACAAAAAGGTATTCCGCGATAAGCATAGTAAAAAAGCCCAAAATAAGCATAACAAAGTCATTTGGGGTTCTTTTAATTGTTAAAGAAATAGTGATAATCGCAATATAAATCAAAGTAAGGGCGTAATCATCTGCAACTAGCGGTATCAATCCAATCATCAGTAAAATAGGAATTATATTTAAAATAACGGCAGATAATTTTTTCATAGTAATTTTAAGCCCGCACCGCAATAAATCTTTTTTTCCAGGCTTTAATGAAATCTTGGACAGAAATATTTTTTCCTCCGGACGCAGAAGCCGGATCGTTAAAATAAATCATATCATTATCAATGCCATTTATAACCACAAGATGGGGGATAGGATTTTGAGGTTCAAATTTATAATGCACGGAAGCTATAACTGGACCTTCTTTTAGAATTTCTTTGAATTTGGCAAAAGCAGCATCAGCATCTGCGCGCGATAAATCATAGCTTTCGCCTTTTAATCCATATTTACTGGCAAGCAAAACAAGGCCTTGATGGCTCCAGCCAGCGCCATTAATAAAAGCCCCCGCATTTATACCTTCTCTAAGCAAAGCATCTACCGATGGCACGATTTTTGGCTTATAAAAATCAATAAGCATTGCTAAGCTGGCTATGCCGCAGCCAAGCTTTTGCCATTTTACCGAGCTAATATCGGAGAATTGCGAATAAAAAGGAACCTCTGGAACATCTGTTTCGGTAATATTGATTGTCTGAGCTAACGCATTATTAGACAGGCTAATTAAGGTATTTGGAGAGATATTGGCGGCAGCTAAAAAGATGCCTATAAATGGGGCTATTAATAAACTCATAGATTATATTATACCATATTTCAAGAAATATTGCAAGGGGGGGGGGCTTTTTATAAAGCTAATCTTGGACAATTACAAATGTGCCTACTCCAGCCCAATTATAGAGTTTTTCCGCATTTTTAGGCGCTAGATTTACACAGCCATGGGAAGCTTGTTTGCCGAAATTTTCATGCCAGTAAGTTCCGTGAATTGCCGCGCCTTGATAGGTAAAGTATAAATTCCACGGCACTCCAGGAAGATCATAGTATTGATCAGCAATGCCCGGTATGGGGCCTTGCATATAACGGCTTGGGGTTTTTCTGAAAATTGTAAATATGCCGCGTGGCGTAGGAGTGAGTTCCAGGCCGGTGGAAATTGGCTCTTTCATAAAAAGTCCGTCATTATCATAGGCGTAAAGCATTTGTTCGGAGCGGTCTATGATTATGCGTTTTGAGGCTGCATTATTTGCAGGATCTTTAGATTCTTTCGAGCCTTCATCCAGCAATGTCCGCACGTAATCAGCTGACACATACCAATCCGTTGTTATCCGTTCCGGGAAGCGGATCTTCTCATCAAAAATTATTTTGTACCAGGTATGCCCGTTCCGTTCCACTTTTTCACCCGTCCTGAGCACTATGCTATTCCGTAATTTCATTACTAAAGGATAATCATTGCCTGGGCCGGAACGCACATTTAAGCATTCTCCTTCAAAATGCGTTCCGCATCCGCCAGTGACTTCTATATATTCAAAAAGTACTTTTTGAACCCCTTGTCTTTCTTGCTTTGTTGATGTCGTTAGCAAAATCAAGAAAGCAAAAAGTATTGCAACTAAAATATCCCGAATCTGCCGATGATGTTTAATTGGTTCGTGCATATATTTGAACTTGTTGAATTAAAACTTGTTTTTATTTTTATTCACTAACTCTAAAAGTTGCCGTCTCCGAAGCAAATGAAGCGCGGTCTTCGGTTTGATCGGAATTATGAGAACGCCCGTATATCCATATCGTATATTCTCTATTTAGATCTAGTGCCGGACCGTCATATACTTTGGAAACAGCAGGGCCCGATGAAGTAATTGGTATCAACATTCGTTGTTGGCCGCTTCCATCGCTTGGCGCCACAATAACCCAGTAGCCCAGTGCCTGAGACCAACTACTCGCTGCCTGCCACCTAAAGGTTGGGTTTAACGAACCAGGGGATTCAACCACGATGGGAGTTTGAATGGGGAATGTTCCAAGAAAAGTTGAAGTAGAGGTTCGAGAAGCCAGTCCCTCTGTGCCCGAAGAGTCAAGCGCTGTCACGTAATATAAGTAATCGCCAATAACATAGCTGGAAACTGGTTGCGAGCTAGTGCGGCTTATGTGCCACGCGGAACCAGGACAACTTGGTGATAACGATCCCAGGACCCATGTTCCGTATGTTCTGTTGATATTGCATGGAGTACTCGAGGGCGGATTACTAAATTCCGCGACCATATTAAATGCTGAATCCTGCGGCTTTTTCTGGTATAGGCGAAATGCGCTCACATTGGAGAGACTGTTTACGTCAAAATTAAAACTTAAACTTTCCGCAGTTTTTACCCAGTTGCTTACACCGCTAGCTATGCCAAATCCCACCTTAAGGCTTGTTGGCGCAGGTAACTGAACTACAGAGGGCGGATTTCCATTTTCATCTGCGCTGCAAGCTCTCACAATAATTTCACCTGTAACATTTTTTCTAACAACGTAATTAGTTTTTCCTGCATTACCATATTCAGGATCATAGGGAATAACCGGCAAATATTCAGCCAACTCATCAGCTAAATTTAAACAAGAATCCGCGGTGTATTCTTCTGAGCCATCTGGCGCTCTGCAGGCAATATTACATCCGGCCGTAGCTGAACCAAGCATCTTTAATGTTCCATCTAAACCAGTGACTGCCTTGCTTTGTTGCGCCTCATAAAATTTTATTGCTTTCAATAAATTTTCCGTATCGGTATTTCTCTTAACATCCTTTGCATTTTTAAATAATTTTGCGGGATTTAAAACTAAAATAGAAGAACTTGTTAAAATTGAAAGAATTCCAATGACAATAAGAAGCTCCAGAAGAGTGAATCCATGATTTTTTGAAAATTGTGCCATTTATTAAATTATAGCTTAATAGAAAATAAAAAATAACTATTAAGTTATTTTTTATCTAAGAATTGTATGCCTCAGTCTAGAACCAGGATATTCTCCGGTTTGAAGTAATTATCGCAATATTTATGCAGGAGCGAATCAAAATACCCCGTGAGGGGTCTTTTGATGAGGTTTCAGATTTCTATCAGTTTCTACGGTGAAGCAGATTCTGAACAGTTTTTCCTTGCGGTACGACTTTCGATTTCTTGGACCTCATTTTCATTATAAACCGATTTTCTAAGGGCATCTTTCTAATTGTGGATAACTTAAAATTCCAAAATATGTTGGTGTTGGTAAATTAATTACTCTGAAGTTTTTGCACCTGCGCTTTTAATGTGATAATTTGCGCAATCAAATCATTCCGTTTCGCGGTGTCAAGAGTACTATTGAGCTGATTTTGTAAGGCTATGATTTGTGCGGATATGGCATCCATGGCCGGTGTTTTTGGTGCCGAAATAGCAGTACTTGAGATTTGAGTAGTCGCGGTTATCGGGGCGGAAGGCACCGGCAATGTCGGTTGAATCGCCGGCGTTGTCGGACTGTTTTGAAGTTCTTGAATGATCTTTTTTAGCGTTACAATTTGTGTCGTCAAATTATCGCGCGCTGGAGCATCGGTAGTATTATCTAACTTATTCTGGTAAGCGCTGATCTGCGCCTGCATATCGGCTATCTTCTCTTGTGTAGTCAAAGCAACTGCCGGAGGGGATGCTACGTATATTGGCTTTAGCTGAGTTTGAGAAAGTATCGCTGCTACCCGTGCCTTCAGTGCATCAATCTGACTCCTCAGAGAAGTCTTGGTTTCATCATCGGTGGCCTTCTCTAATTTAGTTAGCAAGGTATCGATTTGTGCCGATACTGGGAGAATCTGCAATTGCCCCTTGAGCGCGACGATTTGTGACGGTAAATGAGCCCGCGCTACAGTGTCGGTGGTAGTATCTAATTGATTCTGTAATTTATTGATTTCCGCCTGTATATTGGCCATCTTCTCTTGGGTGGTTAGGTATCCGTTACCTACTGTGTTGGTTGGTGTTTTATTTGCAGGATTTGTTAGACCACTGGGTAGTGCTTGGCCATATCCTCCTCCTGTCGTGCTAGTTGTGGGGAAGGTGCGTACTGTTGTCACCACAGGGGTGATAGATGGAGTATTGTTTTGTCCTGCCACAATACTGAATTCCGCGTCGCTGGAATCTCCGATATAAGAAATAGCACCGCAAGAAGAGTAAGAGCCCTCAACCATAATTGTTATTTTATAATTACTCCCCAAACCGGGCCATGCCTGAACGTTAGTCGAAACCGTATACGTATAACTTTCCAAATTCGTGGTAACTCCTATTAATTGACTGCTGTTCGCTCCTGTCTTAGTTGTCGGCGCGTCATATCCTTTTTCTAAATAAATTAATAAAGCTTTATTGCCGACAGTGTCTTTCGCGGAATATTTTATCGTGTACGTTCCGCCCGTTTGCCACTGTTCCCCTCCGTTTGGAGAAAGAACTGTAACGACATCAGGTTGAATTTGAACTCCCATTGGTGTTTTGCATGGTGTGGCTGGCATAGCCGGTATAGCTGGGGTTGCAGGAGTTGCCGATATTCCTGTGCCAGGAGAAGAAATTGTCGGCAGCGTGATCTGTGTGGTCGGGATCGACGTAGGCGCAGTAGCCGTTGGTGAGCAATTTATACATGGCGTAACAGCCGGAATAGCGGCAACAAGTACATTTAATTTCTCCTGTGTTTTTGGACCCACTATTCCCACAGAATCAATGCCATTCTGCGCCTGAAATTTTTTAACCGCCGTTGCGGTACGTGGACCATAATATCCGGTGATTGAACCGTCGGGATAACTGCCAGTGAATGTTTTTAAAAATTCCTGTAATTGTTTTACTTCGTCTCCGCTTGCCCCCTGTGCCAAAACCCTCGTAAACTTGAGTTCCAGTTTTACGGATTGTACCTCCGTCTTTAGGTCTACTATCTGTGATTGTAATGATTGTATCTGGGTTTGAAGTTGTTTAATTAAAACTTGTAAATCAGCCGTTGAGTCAGTTGTTTGGGCGAATGTGAATAATGGAAACATTAGAGCTAGAACAAATAAATATTTTTTCATTAATTTAATTATACCAAAAGCTCTAACCTTATGAAAACGTAAGGGAAAATGTATTGAGAGATATGGTTAAAAAATTTGCTCCGCAAGTGGAATTCTCTCTAGAGATGGGCAAGCGAACCCATGATCATCTCTTTAACAGAGAGTC
>JAUSEE010000060.1 GCA_030650095.1 Candidatus Buchananbacteria bacterium | reverse complement strand
GAGAGCGGCGCCTTCAACCAGCTCAGCCACCCCATCATTATTAATATTTTTGTTAACCGTATAAAAACTGATTACCAGCCAAAACAGCACCGACAGATCATTCTTGAAATAAGGCACATCCACCAGGCCATGGACCAGTAATTGTACTATAACTAACGCCAGAGTCAAGTTTATTAGATTATGACTACTCCTCAAATAAGCTCTTGTATTTTGCCAGAAGGATTTGATAAAAATCCAAACAAAGGCTAATAAGCCTAGCAGTCCCAATTCGCTCCAGAAGTTCAGGATTATATTATGCGGATATAAAAATATTTCAAATTTCGGCAAATGGTAAGGGATTATCTTGGTCTGATAGCCAGCCAAGCCGGCGCCCCAAAACCAATTGTCTTTTATCATGGTAAAGCTCTCTTGCCAAATAAGCCTTCTGATAAAACCGGAATAATCCTGCAGCAAAATTTTTTCTGATAGATAGTTATTAACAGTTGGTATAAAAATGAAAGACAATATTAAAATAATAACTAAACTTAAAACGTAATACCTTGTTTTTTTGAGTGTTAATCCCAGTAACAACCAAATACCCATAACTGATAAAATAGCCGCTTCTGATTGGGCTAGAATTATAGTTGTAAAGCTAAATAAAATTGTCACTGTTTTTAACAGTTGAATGGCTATTTTATCTTTAGACCAGAAGAGGAAACCGGTAAAGAGTATTATTACAGGGCTTAGATAAAGACCCAAAGCATTGGGATAGCCGAAAACAGACACGACTCTATCAACAGAGCCATCAGCTTTTAAGAAAGCTTCGGGCATGTTCCAGCCGCTAAAAAATTGCCAGAAAGAAATCAGGCTTAAGTATAAAGCCGATAATCCCAAACACCAGAAAATATTTTGCAAATCTTTTTTGGATTTAATAGTGTTTATCACCAGGATATAAAATAAGATCGGTTCTAAGAAATAAGCTTTCCAAATGCCAGCTCCGCCTACCTGATTAGGAGAAATAATTATTGCCACAAGAGAGATAATCAAAACAAGAGTTATCGGCCAGAAGAAAGTATTAGCTGTGAATTCTTTCCACCAGGCCAATTTGTATTTTAATAAAAAAAAGAGGCAAGCGATAATTATCATCGCTTCCAGTAAAGTAAAAGGTATGCCAAATAAAGTGAACCTTATGAGGTAGCTGGGCAGACAGGCAATAGTTAAATAAAGCGACAATTTAAAATTGCTGAAAGACAAATAAGCGAATAAAAGGCAGAAAACCAAGGCGGCTATTATCATAAGTAACTTATTTTTTAAGCGGATTTATTATTTCTAAAACCATTTTTTTAGAAAATCCCTTGAGGATATATAAGGCCCAAAAGTAAATTAAGACGCCGACAATAACCAAAGTCATCAAGTTTTGGTTTATTAAAACAAATAAAAAAATCGACATAATCAAGCTGGCGCCAAGAGATTTATAAATTATTTTGGGATTAATTTTAATGCGGGTGTATTTCTTTAGAACATAATAAGACGACCAGGTTATGATAAGCTCGGTTAAGATGGTGATATAAGCGGCGGCCCAATAAGAAAATATGGGAATGAATATAAGGTAGAGCACTAGGGAGATAACAGCATCAATAAAATAAAATTTGATCATTTTTTTGGGCAAACCGGCGGCCACGATAGCATAACCGAAGAGAGCGCCTATATAAATCAAAGCGGTGGCAAAAATTAGGATTTTCAGCAATGCTCCAGAAATTATAAATTCCGGCCCGGCAATAAAAACCATGATTTTTTCTCCTAGAAATAAAATCGAAAAAATCATAGGCATGACAATGATTATCAAAAAATCAAACCCCTTTTGGATTATGAGTTCAAATATTTTTCTATTGCTGACGAAGAAACTTGTCAAAAGAGGCAGGATCAATCCCAAAAATAAATAAGGGAACTGCACCAATACCTCCAAAACTTTATAGGTGGCGCCATAAATTCCGACTTCGCTCTGCGGCCGAAACAAAGACAGTATCACAGTATCAGCTCTAAAATAAATCAAAGTCAGAGCGATGGTTAAAGCCAATGGCCAAGTTGCAGACCAAATTTTTTTCCAAATTGCCAAATTTATTTCCGGTCTTAATTTCAAATATTTAGCTGAAGAGAAAAATAGGATGCCAAAACTGATAGCATTGCCGCAAACAATGGAAGCGATAATTAAAAGCAATCCTAAATCGTTATAAACAGACAGCCAGATGCCTAGCAAGGCCACGCTTCTGGTTAAAATTTCGGCCAAAGCGACACGGGCCATAGCAATATTTTTTTGGAATATGCTGACGAAAATAGATTGCAGAGAAATGAAGAAGAACGACAAGCTGGCAATTGATATGCCCTCTTTGATTAGAAGCGGATAAGGCAGCAGCCAGACAATCAAAACCGAAGAACCCAAGAATAATATGGAAGAAAGAATCCGGAGGGTAAAAATATTGCCGAATATTTTATTATTATCAGTACCTGGTTCGGAGAGCATTTTAGTGGTGGTCATTTGTAAGCCGAAGTCGGCTAAAACTCCGAAAAATTGCAGAAAGGCGACTATAGTAGTGTAATAACCATAACCGGTTTGCCCTAAATAGCGGGTCATTAAAGCCACGGTTAACAAGCCGATAATAGCCCCGAAAAACTTGCTAAAAGCTTGGTAGGAGGCATTTCTGGCTATATGGGATAGAAGTGACATTGGTTTGATATTAGGGTTAAAACAGAAGAAATAAACAAAAATTTGTTAATTTAAGCCTACCATTTTTAAGCTTCATTTTCAATTGCCTTTTTTAAAGAAATGTAATAATATGAAGCTTGGTTCTTTAGGGCTTGGTTCTTTTAAAATCAACTTCAAGGAGAAGTTATCATGATCGTACCGAAACAGGAAATAAAATACCAGGATGGCAACAAGCTTTTGTTTATCAGGATTTATGAATTCGACCAATTAGTGGCCAAGCAAATTAAGGCGATAGTCAATTTTTTCCAGCGGAGCATTTCTGGTTTGGACATTGATTACTTGCACATGTTTATAAATGTTGCTCCTTTGGACGAGCGTTTTCATAGTTATATCTTCTTTGTCAAATTAAGCGATCATTCTTTTATTTGCGCTTCGGCTATAGGCATGGGCGGCGATATCGTGGTTAATTTTAGCCAGGTTTTTGGCGAATTCGCCCAAAATTTTGATGAAAATATAGCTAATATTGGAACTATTAATCAGAATAATGATGAAACCGCAGAAACACTCATTGATCCCCTAGGTTTGGCTTTTAAGCCAGTTGATATTGATGCCATTTTAAAAGATTTTAAAGACGAGCAAAAAAGAAAAGAGAATAAAGAGTAAAAAACCATAAATCCCGTAAATTAAACGGGATTTTTTTATCTATGGGGTAAACCGAGGCCATAATACATCGATAGATTATTTACTATTTTCGAATTTCTGAATTAACGGTATCTTACTCAAATAATTCTTATACATATCAACGTATTTACCCCGGTGCAAACTATTGTTGCCATAACTGCCGGCTTGTGTGTCATATTCATAAGCCGGAGTGAAAAAATCACCCAAACTTAACCAGGTTTGGCGCAGACCATTAGTCCCGACTTTCGCCGATGTCTCTCCGCTAATCGGCCATGACCGTCCTAATTTGTCCGTCCCGAAAAAATATCTGTTCTGGCCATCGTTTGATTCGAATACCCTAACTTTGACTTCCCCATATAAATCAGAATATTGCATCCAACTATCAACTAAATGGTCAAAATCGGGCTCATCAGAATCATGGCGGAAAGCGATATCCTCCGGTTTCTGCATCGTCCTTAAACCGTAAAGAGTCTGATTGGGATCCCGGTCGGATAAATCTTCCTGGCGGCGAAAATCACCCTCAATGACAATTGGCGAGGATTCGACTGATCGAAAATACGAAGCATCGCTGTCATAATTAATTTTGCGGGCGGTGCCGGCAAAAATTAAATCGCTGTTTTGTGATTTGGCCAGAGGATTATCTTTGCCGCTTAGGCTGGCAAGCTTTTTCTGCACAGCTAGAGGCGCATTCAAGCTTTGTTCCTCATAGCCCTTGCCAAAATGGCTGACTTCGCCCCTGACATTTAAGGTATATTCAGGCAGATAACGCCAACTGGCGGCAGAGTTGCTTAAATAATAAGTGCGCGGAACAATCCTTTTCTTGTCATCACTCTCGACATAGACAGTGGCGCAACGACGTTCTTCGAATTGATAAGGTTCTTCAGGCAAATATATTTTTCGCTCGCCGATCGTGGCGACATATTTCGGCCTTTGGCCGTTTCCTTCCAAATCTTCAGCCGATAATACTCGGCCGCCAAACTTATCGCCATGCGACTCAAGATGCTTCAGGATTTCTTCCGCTTCCCCAGCGCTTAATTCGACAAAATCTTCCAGCTTATATTGTTCGATTTCTCCCGACTTCAATTTTTCCTGGCGCTTAATCCTACGGCTTTCTGATGTCTCGATGCGATCGCCGACCTTAACTTTTATCAAATCGGGATTTTTATACCAATCGGGATTTTTATAAATTTTTTCTCGCATAAATTATAAATTAGGGCCAGATTTTTTTAGCTTCGTTCCAGATCTCATCATGGTCTTGTTTTACTTTTAAGAAGTACCACCACTCGGCTCCCCAAAGATATATTTCATCAAAGCCAGCTCTTTGGGCGAAAGCCACATTTTTCTTGAATTGCTTCAAATCCATTGACTTGGCTGTTTCTTCTGCTGTCATTTGGGCCAAGTCTTTTTCGGCGGTATGCCAAGCTTCTGTTTGCAATTCGGAGTTTATTACGCTTTTTGTTTTGAAAATATGCTTAATAAAACTGGCTTTAGCATAATAAAAAATAGGCGGTATAGGATATCTGACATAACCTATTTTTTTATTGTAAACCACTCGGTAAAGAGTGCTGCCGATTATTTCGGCCCTGGTTTTAGCCGCTTTAATCCAAAAGTTAAGCTCGCCGCTATCGGTTACCAGAATCGGTTTTGAGCTCAATTCTTTAGCGAGGGCGATTTCTTGCAAAAAGAGTTCTTCATCTAAAGGAGGGCACTGGCCGAAAGTTCCTAAATATGGTTCATTTTCAATTTGCCATGATTTGATATTTTCATTTTTATCATAGCGCTTGATCACCAGATCAACTAGTTCCAATTGTTCTTGCCTGGCTTCATCTTTAGACAAATTAGCCAGCCAGCTAGGATCATGGCACTCTGGCCATCTGGGTAATCTTCGGCCTACAGCCAAGATAATATTCACGTTTCTTTTGCTGGCCTCGTTTATCTGATAATCTAACTGGCTGAAATCGTAGTTGTCTCTTTCTATTTCAATACTATCCCAGTAAGCCGATAATCTGATATTATCCACTTTTAAATCGTCCAATATGGCCAAATAAGTTTCTTGCCAATTCAAACCCAGCTCATCCTGGGCATATTTGGCAGAAAAAGTAACGCCCCATTTGATGTTTTCTTTAGAAAAATTAAACAAAAAGGAAGAGGCACATAAGGCCAAAATAACTACAATAGCCAGCAGAATGATTATTTTTTTACCTTTTATTTTCATTTAAACAAATAATATAAATAAGCCCACGATGATCAAAAGAGTAGCGATTATTTTTTTGATTACGATAGCCGTGGTGAATTTTTCTTCCAAAAGCCGGGGAAATTTAGAAGACAAAGAGAAAACGATTGCCAGCAGAAAAACATATTGCAAGCCTTGCAAAGCATTAACCAAGGCGACGCTGCTGGAGATGGCAATAGCGTAATTAATTAAAATAAAGCTCAAGGCTCCCGCTAGTTGCCCAATAAGAAAGAGCCCGCCCGCCTGCTTTTTCGGCTTCCTTAATTCTAGCATAATGTCGCATCTATTTTTGGCTGAAGCCAAAAGAACCAAAGCGCCGATGAAAGCGCCCACTCTTGTCCAAATAAAACCGGAGATGAAATCCTGATTGATAAATGAATATTTATTGATGGTATAGGAAATAGCAAACAAGAGAGTGGCTATGGCAGCGAATAAATAAGCGGTTTTTTTATCGGTTTTAGAACTGCCTTGCCAGGAAATTGCCACTGTGCCAATGATGATAATTACAAAGGCCACGATTTGTTGCAAACCCAAGTTTTCGTTTAAAAAGAATAAGGCCAGTATAAAAACAAAAATTGGCTGCAGGCCGCCCATGAAAGGAGTAATGCGTGAAGCTTCATTTTGGCTTAAGGCTTTAAACATGTAAAACAAAGCGAAGGTAAAAATGAGTCCGGCCAAAAGAGCGATTAAAATCTGACTAGCGGAATAAAGCTTAAAGCCAAAAGGCATTAAAACCAGAGACAGCAGGCTTAGAGTGGAAATAAAAATAGCGTAGACAGCCGGGTTGCTGATTTTTTTGGACAACAAAAACTTATCAATAGTTACAGCTATGGCATTTAAAAAATAAGCGATGATAGCGATGGTAAACCAAGTCATAGTATAGATTATAGCAGTTTTAACGATCAAAATAAAAACTCGTCTAGGCGAGTTTTTAAGAATTGGTTGTTAGGATAATCTCAAACTGTTTGGGCATCTTTTCTTGTACATAAAAAATAAAAAACTTTCCAGGATGATTATTAAATTTGAAATAATATATTTTTTCAGTTTCCTGGTCTTTAGCTAGGCAAAGAAAATAACCTAATTTAGATTTAATACAATACAAAGTAGCCAATTCCTTGCATAATAGATCCAGGCCATGGACCTTGATAATATCTTTTAGCGTCAGCGGACAGCCTATATTTTCAAATTGGTAATTTTTCTTACCATATTTATAAGCTAGGGCAAAAGTTATCAGGCAACATAAAAATAACAAAGTCAGATAAAATGGCCAAGGCATATTGAGTTTCCTTCTGGTTATAAATGAACACTGGCCTAATGTTATTGTATCCAAGATGGCTTGTCAAATTTATTTAATCAGCATAGCATCGCCGAAACTGAAAAACTTATATTTTTCAATAATGGCTTCTTGGTATGATTTTTTGATTGATTTTTGGCCGGCGAAAGCAGAGACGAGCATTAAAAGCGTTGATTTGGGCAAATGAAAATTGGTTATGAGGGAGTCTGCCGCTTTAAATTTATAGCCCGGATAAATGAATATATCCACCCATTTATTTTGCGCTTTTACTTTCCCCAGCCTGTCGCTAAAGGCCTCTAGCGTCCTAAGGCTGGTAGTGCCGACAGCGATTATTTTATGGCCGGATTTTTTGGCTTGATTTATATTTTCAGCTGTTTTTTTAGATAAATCAGCCAACTCGTTATGGATTTTATGATCCTCGATGTATTTACTTTTAACCGGCAAAAAAGTGCCCAGACCGACATGAAGGGTAATGTATTCTATGGTTACACCGCTTTTCTTTATTTGGCTTATCAGTTTTTTGGTAAAATGCAGGCCCGCAGTGGGAGCGGCCACTGATCCGGCCAGGCTAGCATAAACAGTTTGATAATCAGACATCTTGGCAGATTTTTTTATATAAGGCGGCAGAGGCACTTGGCCGATGGAAAATATTTTTTTATCGGAAACATTAAACCGGGCTAAAAAAGATGTCTCATCAACTTTTTTTATTATTTTAACTTTAATGTTTTTTTTAAAAAATATTTCTTGCCCGATTTTTATTTTGCCTTTCACTAAAACCTGCCAAATATTTTTTGTAGACATGTGATTGTCTCGGTCGTTTTCACCCTCTTTCAATGACATTTTTGTAAGCAAAAATATTTCTATTTTTCCGCCGGTTATTTTCTGCCCTACTAATCTGGCCGGTATGACTTTGGAATTATTTAAAACCAGAACATCACCGGCTTGGAGATAAAAAGCCATATCATAAAATCTTTTATGCTCTATCCTACCGGTTTTTTTGTCTAAAATTAATAACCGCGCAGAGTCTCGCGGTTTGATTGGTTTTTGGCCTATTAAGTTAGCTGGCAAATTATAATCAAATTCTTTCAGGAGAGTTTTTTTTGGCCTTTTCATCTAGTTGTTGTATTATTTTGGCTATCTTATAGGGCTGGGGTATTTGTTCGAAGACAAACCTTTCTTTTTCACCGGCCGATTGGATATAAACATCGCCGTAATAAAAGACAGTCGGGAAAAATCCTTTTTGTTCGGCTGTCACATCTTGAACCATCTTTAGTTCCAGTTCCGAAACGATGCGGTTAAATAAGCTGTTTTGCTCTCGGTTAATTATTCTGTCTGTGGTTATAGTCCAAACATCAAGATAATTTTCTGTCCAAACAGTGAGTATAGCCACTAAAAGGATAAGGTAATACGACAGAAACAATACTAACAGCAGCGGGTAGCCAATGTCACTTTCTATAATTGTGGGAATGTTTTGGCTTATCATATAGTATAAGGCCATCGGTATTAAAGCCAAAATCACAACAAATAGAAATATCTTTAAAAAAATAAACCAATGCCTTCTTAAATGCAGGACGACCTCTTCTCCAACATGCTGATCGGGTAGGCTATTTTTGGAAATCATAAATTAAATATTAATGTCACTGCCGCCTAATTGGCCGACGGGTAAATTAATCAGGGGCAAGCTCCAATCCACTTGGTTTAATAAAATAAAGGAATAGGCTATTAAAAAGGTAGCGGCTATTAAATAAGCCACAATGATTATTATATTGGTGAAACTGGCAAAGCCGAATCGGATCAAATGGTAAATATTAAAAAAGCTGTAAATTACAAAAAATAATACTATAACCAAATAAAGATAATAAAATACGACAATAGTGATCATTTAATTAAATTAATTTGTCTTGTAAGTTTAGCGGCGGCTCCAAATTAAGGTGGCGATAGGCTGATTCGGTAGCGACTCGTCCTCGCGGCGTTCTATTAATGAAGCCGATTTGCAGCAGAAACGGCTCGATAACGTCTTCTATAGTGTCCATTTCTTCCGATAGAGAAGAAGCTAGAGTGTTTAAGCCGGTTGGTCCGCCAGCAAACTTTTCGATTAAGGCTTTTAAAAACTGTCGATCAATATTATCCAAGCCGCGGCTGTCTACTTCCAACATATCCAAAGCTTCTTTGGCGATTTCTTTATCTATTTTACCATTTTTCTTAACTTGAGCGAAATCCCGCACTCTTTTTAGGAGGCGGTTGGCTATTCTGGGGGTTTGTCTGGATCTCTTGGCTATTTCTTGAAGCGACTCACTATCGATTTCGGTATTAAGTATCCTGGCCGCCCTGTTAACTATCAGTTCTATTTCGGCCGGCGAATAAAAATTCAATCTAAAGACATTGCCGAAACGATCTCGCAAGGGGGAAGATAGGCCGCTGACTTTGGTGGTCGCCCCGATAATGGTGAATTTTGGCAGATCCAATCTTAGAGTTCTGGCTGAAGGGCCTTTGCCAATAACTATATCCAGGGCATAATCTTCCATGGCCGGATAAAGTATTTCCTCTATGGTTTTATTCATGCGGTGTATTTCATCAATAAATAAAACATCACCGTCTGATAAATTGGTGAGTATGGCAGCCAAATCACCGGCGCGTTCTATGGCCGGACCGGAAGTGACTTTTATATTACTGCCCATTTCATTGGCAATAATATGAGCCAGAGTGGTTTTGCCTAATCCGGGCGGGCCAAAAATCAAAACATGTTCCAACGATTCGCCCCGTGATTTGGCCGCTTCTATGAATATCTTTAGGTTTTCTTTGGCTGTTTCCTGGCCGACATATTCATTTAATTTTTGCGGACGGAGAGTAAAATCTATCAGATTATCGCCGTTTTCTTCTTTGGCTGAGGTTAAATTTTCTTCTTCGGAATTTTCCATAATTGATCTTTTTATCTGTGGTAATATTAACATTTGACCGATAAAAATACAATCAGATATAATGGTTGATTATTGCTGGTTATGTGGTATATTATTAACTTATGGCAAAGATAATTTACGGTGTTTCCGGCCAAGGTTTTGGCCACTCCACCAGAAGCAGGGAGGTACTGCAATATTTGGTTAGCAAAGGTCATCAGGTCTTAGTTTTTACTTATGGCCAGGCTTTATTTTTTTTGGATGAAGACTTTGATGTTTTTGAAGTCCCCGGCTTAGGCCTAACCTATAAAAATAATAAATTGATTTATTGGCAGACTATTTATCAGAATGTATACCAAGTGGCCAAACAATCCAGGCATTGGAATAAAATATTGGAAAAATTCCGATCTTTTGATCCGGATATTGTCATTACTGATTTTGAACCGCTCACAGCACTACTAGCCAAACTGCAAAGAGTCCCCTTGATTTCCATTGATAACCAACATCAATTAACCAACACCAAAATAGAAATAAGCAGCCAATATAAAAAAGATTTTCTAGCTGATAAATTAGTGGTTAAATCCGTAGTTTGGGGAGCTAAATATTATCTGGTGACTAGTTTTTTTGAAACCCTTGTTAGAAGAAAAGATACTTTCTTGTTTCCGCCTATAGTTAGAAGAGAGGTGAGACAGCTTATACCGCAAGATGAAGATTATATTTTGGTTTATCAGAATTCAGATTTTAAGGATCTGATCAAAACCCTTGGTTTAATAGATTATAAGTTTGTGGTTTTTGGTTCCAATCGGAAAGGAACTGCTGGTAATATTGAATTTAAGGATTATAGTTCTCATGAGTGGTTGAAATATCTAGCTAATTGCAAAGCCATAATCGGCACCGCCGGTTTGAGCTTGATATCAGAAGCCTTGTATCTTAAAAAACCCTATTTATCAATACCGATTAAAAAACAAACCGAACAAATGATTAATGCTAAATATTTGGTAGAACTGGGTTATGGTTTGGAAATGATTAAATCAAATGAACAGGAAATAAAATCATTTATCAGGCGTATTCCAGAGTTTAAAAGTAGTTTGTTAAAGTATAAAAATAAGAATGAAATGGCTATTTTTAGGAAGCTGGATCAGATCATAAGTTATTTCACCTAAATATCCCTGATTCTTTACAATTTAGCGCTTATATGCTATGCTAATTCAGTAATTTGTGATGGTTTAGTTGTTTAGAAGGTATACATGCGGCGGTAGTTCCCGCCTCGACTCGCTGTCGCTTGTCGACGCGAGGCGGGCAGTTGGGTCGAGGCTGTTAGCCGAGACGGGTTGGCAGTAAAACAAGCCGAGCTTAAAGCGAGGCGAAGTTGAGCGCCGAACAATCTGCCGGTGGCAGATTGGACGCCAACCCAGGATAGAACGATCCAACCGCAGGTTGGACTAAGATATTTTTATTTATAGTTTAGTTGTTTAGAAGATATACATGCGGCGGTAGTTCAGTTGGCTAGAACGCTTCCTTGCCAAGGAAGAGGTCGCCGGTTCGAATCCGGTTCGCCGCTCCGATAAAAACAATAAACAATTAACACAGCTAATTAGATTTTATTAACTGTTAACTGTTAAAAGTTAATTGTTTATTGTTATATGGGCCCAGGTGGTGGAACTGGTAGACACGAAGGACTTAAAATCCTTTGGATTAATACTCCGTGCGGGTTCGAGTCCCGCCTTGGGCACTAGAGATGATGGCTTATATTTGCATAAGCCATCATCTCTAGTATGTCTTTCATAAGGCATAGGAGCTTGACTTTTTACTTAAAATTAGTTACTATTAGCTAGTAATAATAGCTAAAATCTTGGCTAAAATAAGCCAGGATTTTATAAACTAAAAACATAAAAATTCATAGAAAAATAAAAAATATGGCTGAAAAAGAAAAAAACAATTGGTTAGAGGGCATTTTACCTCAGTTAAAAGCCGGGGCTACTATCAAGGTGCATCAAAAGATCAAGGAAAAAAATGTTAAAGGTGAGGAAAAAGAAAGAATTCAGATTTTTGAAGGTATTATTTTGGCACACCAGAGCGGCAGACAAAAAAATGCTACTATTACTGTCAGAAAAGTAGCTGCCGGTGGTATTGGCGTAGAGAAAATTTTTCCTATCTATTCTCCTAATATTTCCAAAATTGAATTTGTCAGAGCGGCTAAAGTTAGGAGAGCTAAACTCAATTTCTTACCATCTTATAAGAAAAAATTAAAAGAAAAAACCAAAGTTTCTTAAATTTATATTTATTAGTGCACGACGGGCCCAGATGGTGGAATGGCATACACACCAGCTTGAGGGGCTGGCCTCGCAAGAGGGTGCGGGTTCAAGTCCCGCTCTGGGCACCATGAGCACGCTTAGCTCAGTTGGTTAGAGCATCTCGTTTACACCGAGAGGGTCGGGGGTTCGAATCCCTCAGCGTGCACAAGTTAGCTTTAATTAGCTGATTAAAATGCATGCTTATTGTCTTTGACAATTAGGGATTCGAACCAGTAGGAGCGAGATATAAGCCGAGTCGGAAGACGAGGTGAAATAATCGAGCGTAGACAGAAGCGACCAACAGGAGCTTCTGGCTCTACTGAGGACAAAGAGTTTAGCCGGTTTCAGCCGGCTAAACGATGCGTAAATCCCTCAGTGTGCACCATAATAACCATTAGCAGTTAACTATTGACTCTTAACAGTTATTTATAAAAGATTAAAAAAATAAAGTGAGATAGTTATAAAACTATTTTGTAAAGAAATTTAAGACTTTTCGAGCGATACTAGGAAGACCAGCAAAATAATTGAGGCATAGCAGAGCTATGGTGAAAATAATTTTGCGCCAGTCTGACGAAGTCGCAGCCGAAAAGGATAAATTTATGCCAGAATAATTTTATAACTATCTCAATAAATCCCATGGCTATATTTTTTTTAGGTTTATTTGGATTAATTGTCGGATTTTTAATGGTTTTGAAACCAAGTAAATTTGTGGAAGCGATTGGAGAACCGGGCTGGTCGGAAAAAATATTCGGCGCAGGCCGAGCTGCCACCGCCTATCAGGCTATTGGCATTATTGTGATTATAGTTTCTGTCATGGCTATGACAGGATTAATCCAAGGAATTTTATTGTCGGTTTTAGCACCGCTTTTTGGCGGACTTGCCTCGCCGAAACCTTAGTGAAGGCGGGTTGAAATAAAATACATCATGGGCCGGCCCGCCTTCGCTTTTAAGCTTCGGCGAGGCAAGTAAGTTTATAAATGATTTAGATTAATAATTAGTTTTTTTATTTAACACAATATATAAAATATTATGGGCCGGTAGCTCATCTGGTAGAGCGCCTCGTTTGCACCGAGGAGGTAGCGGGTTCGAGTCCTGTCCGGTCCACAGATAAAACAACTTAGCTACTGATAAGTTGTTTTATTTTTTCTTTCTCTTCTTATTTTTAACATAACTGATTAATTCCAGCCGTTGATAAATTAGTTGGCAGTAAAAAACCGCTATTTTAACAAATAGCGGTTTTTATTTATCAGTAGGATATTTTTTTGTCTAAAATGAACTCAACAATTTCTACTGCAGTTAGCGCTGCTCCACGTAATAACTGGTCACCACAAATCCATAATATAAGTTCCTTGCCATTTTTGTCGGGTGAAAAGCGTATTCGACCGACCCCGATTTCTTCTTTACCCTCCATTTTAAGCGGTATTGGCAAAGACCAATTCTGAGCGTCATCAATTACCGTTACTCCGAAGGCATTGTTAAGAATATTTTCTATCTCCAAACTATTAGATGTATGCTCAAGTTCAATTGTTAAAACCATACTGTGACAGCGTCTGATTGGGACACGCACACAGGTGGAATTAACAAAAACTTTTTCTTTATTATTTAATCCAAAAAGTATTTTCTGTGATTCCCATTGAGTTTTCATTTCTTCTTTAGTAAAACCACACCAAATTGGATCTAAAACATCAATTCGCGGGATTAAATTACCAGCCAAAGGTAATGGGACATTGCCAGTATGACAGTCGTCAACTATCGGAAAACCATTTAATGACCAGGCTTCAATTTGATTTTCCAAATCATCCAAGGCATCTTTACCAGCTCCGGAGGCGGCTTGATAAGATACTAAATTTACTCGAGTAATACCACAATTTTTATGAATCGGCGCCAAAGCCATTAAAGCAATCGAGGTAGTGCAGTTTGGGCAAGAGATTAAATCGGCTTGGCCAATAGCATCACCATTAATTGAAGGAATAATTAAGGGTACATCGGTCTTATAGCGAAAAGCAGAGCTAAGATCGATAATTCGAAAATCACGGCCACGAAGCTTAGGAATTAGCTCTCTACTAACTGAAGCGCCAGCTGCAAAAAATACAAATTGAGCATCTATTAGAGTATTTTCATCTAAGGCGACAACCGGTAATTCACCATAAGGTGTTATTGAGTTTGTGCCAATAGTACGTAATCCAGTAATAATCAGCTTGGATGGTTTAAGATCATGTTTTTTCATTACTTCTAAAATTTCTCGGCCAACCATTCCGGTTCCGCCAACTAAAACGACTTTACCTAAATTCATATCGATTACTCCTTTTGGTTTGAATGCTTGTAAATATTATTTAAAGAACACTTACTTCCTGATTTTTTATTTTAATTAAAGTTAAATAAAATGTCAATAGATAGAGTAGGGGCCCATCAAGATAAATTAAGATTCAGCTTTTTTATTATAACCCATGATAATTATTAATTATACAGTCATAAATCTTTAAGATGAAAAAATATTTGCAGACATAGGCGAACGACAAAAAATACAACCCTTGGGAGCGGGGTAATTTATGGCCACTACAGATGAAATATTTTTTACGAAGCTAAAAATAAACAAGTGTTCGATCTGCCTGCCATGCCCATTGGCAGATAGGCCGGTAGCTCATCTGGTAGAGCGCCTCGTTTGCACTGAGGAGGTAGCGGGTTCGAGTCCTGTCCGGTCCACCACTAAAAAAAAACACTCCAGTTTGGAGTGTTTTTTTATTTAAATCATCAAGCAGTTTTATGGCGGAATATTTTTTTAATCTCCAGCAAGCCGACAAGTATGATCATAAATAAACCAATCAAGAGTAGTTGGCTTAAATTAATATTAATCAGATTGAATTGCCTGTTTAAAAGCGGAACATAAATGCCTAAAAAAAGAAAAACCACTGCCGCCATCGCCCACAAATTTATCAGCTTGTTAGAAAAAATACCTATTTTAAATATTGACTCGTCTTCGGAACGAGAAACGAAAGCTAAAATAATATGGCCGAAAATCCAAGCCGAAAAGGCAAATGTCTGCGCTTCTGCCAAACTGAAATTTTTGTAAATAGCATAAAGGTAGACCGAAATAACACTGATAAACAATAGGCTGCCCTTTATAACTACATCAAAAATAGCTTGATTATCAAATAAGTTTTTCTTAGACGATCGAGGCCGCCTCGAGTAAATGTTTTTTTCTCTTGGTTCCAAAACAAAGCCGGCCGAAGCGGCCAAATCCATAAACAATTCCAAAGTTATTATTTGGATGGGTGAAAGGGGCATAGCTAGGCCCAAAACCACCGGCAGTAGAAAAATTAAAATCAAAGCAAATTTAACTGATAAATAATATTTAATGCCCTTTTTTAAATTATCAAAGAATTTCCGTCCTTCAAAAATGCCTTGAGTAATAGTGATGTAATTATCATCAGCCAAAACAACCTCGGCTGCCTCTTTGGCCACATCAGTGCCGCGGATGCCCATAGCGATGCCGATATTAGCGCTCTTGAGAGCCAAGGCATCGTTAATACCGTCGCCGGTAACCGCCACGATTTCCCCACTCTCTTGCAGAGCCTTAACCAGCCTATATTTATGTTCCGGAGTTGTCCGGGCAAAAACAGAAATATTTTTTAGTGATTTTTTTAAATCATCATCACTTAATTTATCCAACTGTTCGCCTGTTAATATTTGATTGTTATGATCTGTGATAATACCGACATTTTTAGCAATGTAGAGGGCGGTTAAGGGGTGATCGCCTGTGACCATAATAGTCTTAATGCCGGCCCTTTTAACTTGCGCAATCGTTTCTTTTACTCCCGATCGCGGTGGGTCTTCAAAGCTTATTAAGCCGATAAAATCAAGATTGTTTTCTATTTTTTTAAAATCAAATTCTTTAGCTGTTATTTTTTTGTAAGCTACGGCAATTACCCGGCGGCCGTTTTTTGTTTGCTTGTCTAGCTCGTCTTTAATATTTCCCCCCACATTTTTACAGAGACTAAAAACTTCTTCCGGAGCGCCGCTGGTAAAGAGCATAAAATCATTGTCAATTTTTCTTATGATTGATTTAGTTTTTCTATGGCCATCGAATATCCTTTGATTTATGATTTCGAAATCATCTTTTATTTTTAACTTAACAGCTTCTTTTTCTATAGCCTGATCTAGGGGCGAAAATGAATATTTTAAAATAGTCTTGGAACCGGCTGATATGATTTCTTTCAATTTATCTTTGGGATAAATTGAGGCTATAGCCATTTTATTTTCGGTAATCGTTCCGGTTTTATCGGTTAAAATAACAGTAGCCGTGCCCAAGGTTTCGGCCGCCTTGATTCTTTTGATGAGAAAATTATTTTTAGAAAGAGTGTAGGCGCCCAAACCCAAAACCATGGTTATAACAATCGGCAATTCTTCCGGTATGGTAGCAAAAGACAAGGATAGTCCGGTTAAGATCATGGTTTTTAAATCCTGGCCTCTTAATATGCCTAGAACCGGAATAGCCACCGAAAAAAATATTGCCACATAAACCAATTTCTTAGCCAATGATTTCATCGCCAGTTGCAGTTCGGTTTTGGGCGGTTTTATAAATTTGGTTTTGGCGGCGATCTGGCCTATTTTGGTTTTGACGCCGGTGATGGCAACCAGAGCTTGGCCTGCGCCGGTGATAATAGTTGTGCCGGCCCAGATTAAATCATCAGCTTTCTTGTTTTGAGGAAATGATTCGCCGGTGAGTGATGATTCATCGATAGTCAAACCGATTGATTTTAATATTTTAGCGTCAGCTGCTATCTTAGTTCCGGCGGTTAATATCAAAACATCATCTATTGTCACTTCCTCTGAATCAATTTCTGTGATTTGATTGTTTCGTAAAACCTTGGTTTTTAAAGAAGCAATTTTAGTTAAAGCCGAAATAGCCTTTTTGGCTTTAAATTCATTGTAAACTTCGGCTAAAACTAAAGCCATAATTACCGCTAAAATAGTAACAGTATCTTCTAATTTTCCCCAGAAACTATAAAACAAGCCGACCACCAAAAGCAAAATAATCATCGGTTCGGTAATTTCTTCCTTAAATATGCCAAAGAAACTTATTTTTTGGGGCGTAAAAATTTGGTTTCGACCATATTTTTTTAACCTTATTTCCGCTTCTTCTCTAGTTAATCCTTTGATTTTATAATTATCTCCCATATTAAATTATATTATTGTATTATCTCCTATTTTTAGGATAAGTAATAATAGAGGTTAATGTCAATTATTTCTTCGCCTTGACTTCAATCTAATTCCATGGTAAGATGGCCAGTGATTTGAACTTTAAAATGTAAAAACAAAACAACAAGGGAGATAGTTATGTTGGCCAAAAGTCTGGTAATAAACGGTACAATTATGATTTATGAAATTGATGGTTTACTAAGCTATTTAAAAGAATTAGTGCTTTCTGCCCAATCGGTACAAACCAATGCTCAAGCGCCGTATTCCGGGTTTAAAGTAGGAGCGGCGGTACTTGATATACATGGCCATGTCAGTTTGGGTGTTAATGTAGAAAGATGCACTTATACTCAAACTACTCATGCCGAACAAAATGCCATAGACAGTTTGGTGGCTCAGCATGGGCCAGTCGCTATTGAGGTTATAGCTATATGTGGGATTAATCAGCCCAGGAAAATAAATCGGTATAATATATCTTTAAATGATATTATTTTTCCTTGCGGACATTGTTTGCAAATAATTTGGGAGAATTGCTCTAATAAAAACACAGCTATTATCAGTGATTTGGGCGATAATTTAGTGGCCATGTCTGACATTGGTTCATTATTGCCCGTTCGATTTGGACCAAATAATCTTAATCTCAATGTTTTTGAACCAAGAAGGGCCTAAAATGTATTACCAGACATCAAAGTGCTGTATGTTCAGGGCGGTGGAGGATACCCATCAATGTTGTTTTGTTTGTCTGAAATGTTTGAATCCCTGCGAGACGATAGAAGCAACAGGATATGATATTTTTTTAGGCGGTCCTTGGGAGGATTATTCTCCTATCCCCTATAAACAAATAATCAAAGCTGCTTTTCCTGATTTAGCGCTTTATGATCCGGAAGAACATCAAACAGGCGATTGGTTTATAAACAATTGCCTGGCTGTAAAGTTATCCAGATCTATGTTTATTTTAGTGCCTGATTTTCCGTTTCCGCTAGTAGCTATTGAGGCTGGAATGTATTATACTATGCATAACCATGGTGATTGCCAGATTGGCCTTGATAACTTGGTGATTCTATGGCCTCAGAATGTCGTGCCTGATTACCCCAAAAAGCATCTTAGTCGTTTAGGGCAACGAGTAGAAACAATTGAAGATGGGATTGAAAGATTAAAATGTCTTTTTAAATCATCCGCTTCCTAAAATAGCGGATTTTTTATTTAAATTAATAACTATTAATATATGTCTGAAAAAAATAAAGAACTATGCCATAAATGCGATTTATGTTGCAAATACGTGGCTATTGGCATAGATAAGCCAAAAAGCAAAACCGATTATCAAAATATAATTTGGCAATTATGGCATGAGAATGTCAATATTTTTGTTGACCATGACAACGATTGGTATGTGGAGTTTGAAACTCCCTGTTTGGCTTTGGATAAAAAAACAAGTCTTTGCGCTGTTTATGAAAATCGGCCGAAAATTTGCCGTGATTATAAACAAGTTGATTGTGTTAGGTATAATAATGATCCGGCTGAGAAAATTTATTTTAAAACTCCGGCCAGTTTTGAAAAATACTTGAAGAAAAAAAATATTGATTACAAATTTGTTTATAATCAATAAATTATTTTAATTTTTTTTTACAAAAAAACTGTGGACAAGTGTTGTTGACAACTTTTTTTTATGGTATAATAAAAATAGTTTGAAGTAGTTATGTTTTAATTATTTCAAAATATAATTCTCATTTTGAAAGGAGGTGAACACACATGGCAGCAAAGAAAAAAGCAAAAAAGAAAGCTACTAAGAAAAAAGCAGCTAAAAAGAAAAAGAGATAAAATTTTTCTTAAAAAATAAAGCCCCTATCTCCGGAGAGGGGTTTTATTATTGAAAAAATATTTAACTTTTATATTTCTCCTTTTTCTATCAAAGCTAATATCTTAGGTATTTTTTTAAAATCTTTGATTAAGGTTTCGCGCATACCCCCGTTGTATAATGCGGCAGCCGGATGGTAAAGAGCATAAATCCTAACCCTGCCTAACTCGGGAATATTTTTGCGCAAAATAGTGCCATGGACCCTGGACATTATCGGATCGGCCACAAAACTGGATAAGGAATGGCGTCCTAAAGTAACTACCAGTTTTGGCTTAATTAACTTAATTTGAGCCATCAGCCAGGGCCAAAACTCTTCCTTTTCCTCTGGCAGAGGGTCACGATTATTGGGTGGCCGGCATTTAACGATATTGGTAATATAAATATCCTTACGTTTTAAACTGATAGTTTCTAACATTTGATCTAGAAATTTTCCAGCTGAACCGACAAAAGGCTCTCCTGTTTCGTCTTCTTTTTTGCCGGGAGCTTCGCCGATAAGCATAATATCAGCCTCGGCGTTGCCTGTTCCGGCTACTATTTGCTTGCAAGTCCCAAGAAGCGGAGATTTTATTTTTTGGGAAAAATCCCGGTTTAATTGTTGTAATTCTTCTTCTTTGTTCATAAAGCCAGTTTAACACTTTAAGTATTTTTTTTCAAAAATAAAAAAGTCCCACAAATGTGGGACACAGATATCATAATAAATATCATATTAAATAAAGCATAATTCTTGTTGTCGCAACACAGATCTTCTAACCTGAATAGCTGCAACAGATCGGTCGAGTATTTTTGAAAGTTCAACGTCACTGGGCTGGTTTGGCGAGGTGATAGCTTCAGTTTCTTCTTCAGTCCAACGTTTTTTGATTAAAGAATTAATTTTTCCCAAGCGATGGCGCCTGTAATAGGCAGTCTTTAATTTAATTCTGTATTCGGGATGAAGCAATATTCTTCTCTTGTTGTAAATTGCGCTAACAGACCTATCAATAAGTTCGCTAATATCTTTAGCTGACAGTTTATTTGGTGAATCATCAATAATCAGATCAATTTCTTCTTGAGTCCAGGGACGTCCCGCTCGATTTTTCAACTCATTCTCCTTTCCGTTTGTGTTAGGTGCGACAAATCATTATATAACACTAATAATATTTTGTCAATAGGTGGCTTAACAATAAAAAAAGCGGGCAATTATTGTCCGCTTGGCTAATATTTAGTTGGTGGCAGTTCTTCTTCCAGCATTTCTTGGCTGGGTTTTGGCCCGTAACCGAGTTGATTGCACTGCCTGCATGATTCATGATTTATACCTTTGCATTCCGGGCAGGGATCGATGATGCGCAAGGAAAATACCAAAGCTTCCAGTGTGGCCATTGATTCACCAATACTTTCCCGCTGTTTATCAATTTCATCATGGATCTTAGCCACAGCTCTTCTTTTGTCCTTTAATCTCTTGGCCGCTACATGGCAACCTGGCTTATGGGCTAAATCATTGCAGTTATCAAAGCAGCCAAAACAAATATATTCAAAGCTTCCACTGCAAAAAGTATCAATCACTCTGCTTCGTCCGCAACGCGAACATGTTCTGACTAAAGCCATTATTATTTCTCCTGGTGGTTGGGATTTAGGTTTTATTCCTCAATTATTTCTTGGCTGATAAAATAATCATTTTGCATATCATTTAGTATTTCCAGGCCGTTTTCATTGCCGCTCACATAAAAATCCACAAAGGCGCTGACGCTTTTTAAAATAGTCAACGCTTTGCCTTGGTAATCTTTAAGTTGCTCTGGGTAGCAGTAATTGGAATTGCCTCTTTCCTTGTCAAAAGGCAGATTATCGGTAAAACCGGTTTCACCGCCACTGATAAAAGGAATGCCCAAGCCGTACAAGAAAGGCCGGTCGGTAAAAATATTATGGCCGCCGTCTAAAATACTTTGAAAAACTTTAGGCACGGCAGTATTGTCAAACGCCCAAGCAATATCATCATGAAAATGATCCAAATCGCCTGTCATATACAACACGGGCACGTTTATTTTGGCCAGATCATTTTGGTTGAACGGTTCAAGGTCGGGCGACAAACAGAATAGAGCCTTGAAAGGATGCTGGGTAAAGACTCTTTTAATTACAGCGTAGCCGCCCAAGGAATGTCCGCCCAAGACCAATCTGTTAAAATCAATTTTGCCTTTGAAAGTAGCATCTGATGCGTTAAGTTCTGTTAATTTCTCCAACAGAAAATTAATATCATTAATCCTATAATTGAATAAAATATTAAAGCGGTTAAAAAGTTCCCCGCTGTCAGCTAAAAATTCTATTTCTTCTTCTGATAAGTTAAAATACCTGATGTAGTTGGCTGCTTCATTTCTTATCATGTTTAGGATGACATAATCTATAACGCCGATTAAATCGGTTGATGATAGCGTGGAGTTTTTTTGCTTGTCAAATAAGCCGATATGATCAAAGTTAACTATATCTAAGTGATCAGGAGCAATAACAATATTGCCTCTTCGAGCCAGTCCTTTGAGCAAATAAAGCTGGCTTTCACCCGAATTGCTAAAGCCATGGGAAAATAGAACCACCGGGCTTTTGTCGGTTTTATTTTTTGGATACCAAACCAGCGTTTTTAAAACCCGGCCGTTATTTTCAGTAAAAGAATAAATCTTTTTTTCAATTTCAAAAACCGGATAATCATAAGCGAGGGCCATCTGCGCATCCAAATAATCTAATTTATCAATAGCATAATCAATCTTATAATTAATAAAAAGACAGCGGCTGATTTCTACCAAAACACTCTCATCTAAACAACCAAAAGAAGTAAGGGAGATTAAAATAACAGCAAGAATAGAAATAACCAGAGTGCCCTTCTTTCTTTTCATGTTTAGGTTCCTTTGGTATTGAATTTTAAAGTGCCGAAATATTTTTTCTAATTTGACCTTACAACTTAATGGCTATTTTGTCAATAAGATAATTTTGGCAAAAAAAGAAGGCGTCCTCCTGTGAGCACGCCTTATTTGTTTTTTTGCTTTTCTGCTTAGTCTTAGATGAATTAGAAATCCACCTGTTTTCGGAATATTAGTTCCTACTTGGGATGCTGGTTGCATCCTAACCCCGTAGATGACGGTTTGGACTGATCCTTTAAAAGGAGTCGCTTTTTGCTTTCCTCAGAAATCAAAAAATTATTGGTCAACTGGCGCTGATAATTATAAATTACTTGGTGTCCGATATAAAAAAGGACTAATTAACTATCAATGCTAGTTTTTTGAAAATGTACATGCACTCCTTTGAATGCAGAGTCCGGGCGCTGACCTACTTTCCCCAATGAAGAGTATCATCGGCGCTGGGGGTCTTAACTTCTGTGTTCGAGATGGGAACAGGTGTAGCTCCTCCGCTAGAAGCACCCAGACTCTACATTCAAATTTATACAACTATTATATCATAAAAAACGCAATTTGTACAATAAGATGGTTATAAAACTATATTTATCCGATTTTTAATGGATAAAATAGCTTTATAACAACCCTAAATTATAATCCAATTCTTGTGATTAAACATACGTAAACCATTAGTACTCCTCGGCTGAATGTATTACTACACTTACACCTGGAGCCTATCAAGCTTGTCATCTACAAGCGGTCTTAATGAAATCTTATCTTGAGGACGGCTTCACGCTTATATGCTTTCAGCGTTTATCCTAACCCGACTTAGCTACCCAGCGATGCCCTTGGCAGAACAGCTGGTACACCAGAGGTCAGTCGTTTCCGGTCCTCTCGTACTAGGAAACGGCCCTCTCAAATTTCAACGCCCATAGTAGATAGGAGACCGAACTGTCTCACGACGTTCTGAACCCAGCTCGCGTGCCCTTTTAATTGGCGAACAGCCAAACCCTTGGAACCTTCTTCAGCTCCAGGATAGGACGGGCCGACATCGAGGTGCCGAACCTCCTCGTCGATGTGGACTCTTGGAGGAGACTAGCCTGTTATCCCCGGAGTAGCTTTTATCCGATGAGCTTCCGCCGTCCTATTTCGTACGGTCGGATCACTAAGTTCTACTTTCGTAACTGCTCGACTTGCTGGTCTTGCAGTAAAGCTGGCTTGTGCCTTTACACTATCACTCCGATTTCCATCCGGAGTTAGCCAACCTTTGTAAACGCCTCCGTTACATTTTGGGAGGCAACCGCCCCAGTTAAACTACCCACCAGATACTGTCCCTCTCCCAGATTCATGGGAGTAGGTTAGAATTACAATAGAACAAGGGTGGTATTTCACTGGCGCCTTACGGCTCCCACCTATTCTAAACATGCAATAACATAATTCAGTACCAAGTTGTAGTAAAGCTTCACGGGGTCTTTTCGTCTAACTATGGGTATGTCGCATCTTCACGACAATTGCAATTTCGCCGAGTACATTGTTAAGACAGTTGCCAAGTCGTTATGCCATTCGTGCGGGTCGGAACTTACCCGACAAGGAATTTCGCTCTAGCATCCTTTATGCTTTGGACTATATCTTCAGCCTGTGGATTACAGGCGCTTAGCGTGTAGTCTCTGAGGATTCTAAGAATCTAGCAGGTCTTTTACGATTCATTTGCTCGATTATCCGAGCAATATCTCTCATCCCCTTGGCAGTTAAATGCTTATGATTTTTTATTTTATTGATTATTCTGGTAAATTTTTTAAAATCATCAGCTTTAGCTGTTCTTAGTTTATTCTTGATGAAAAATGGAATAATAATATCTGACAATTCCCCAATTGATCTAACGCAATAACGGTGCAAGTTTTCTTTATGGTTATCTTTTCGACGATTGACATAAATTTTACCGCACTTAAAACGTTTTTTAATTGTTTCAAGTATGGGTAAACTTTTCTCACCTTGCGTTATTACAAATTCTGGGAATATTTGCCAGCCTGATTTGGTAGTTGAATTTTTTATAATACTAACAGAGAAACATCCTTCTCCATCAGTGAATCCCGCTATCCAATTATCGATCCTTAGTCTTTCCTGCTGATTGTCTGACATGATTTTATTTTTATCTATGGTACTGTTATACCATAGAATAATATTAATCTGCCAGCTTTCCAGCATATAGCTAAGTGTTTTAGGACCACTATTACATTACTGTAATAAGAGGCAACGAATCTATTATAACCGTCCCAGTCCTTCTGTACTCATAATTAAATAAGTACAAAACCTTAGGACGGTTATAGTTACCGCCGGCGTTCATCTGCGCTTCGGTTCAAGGCTTCACCTTGCGGCTAACCCCTCCCCTTAACGTTCAGACACTGGCCAGGCATCAGCCCCTATACATCACCTTACGGTTTAGCAGAGACCTGTGTTTTTGGTAAACAGTCGCTTGGCATCTTTAGCTGCGGCCTATCTTGCGACAGGCAGACCTTATCCCGAAGTTACGGTCGCTATTTTGCCGAGGTCCTGAACAATGTTTCTCTCGTACACCTGAGGCTACTCGCCTCGTCCACCTGAGTCGGTTTGCAGTACGGATACCTTAATCTTAACCCTAGAGGTTTTTCTTGACACCAACTTTAATTGAATTGAGTCCACCTTGCGGTTTTCTCTTCTGCCAATTTAGATGCTAATGATAAACGGATTTACCTATCTATCACATCTTAGACCAGCAACGCCTATAGCCAAAAAACGCTCAACCTCTGCTAATGTGTCCCCCCATCGGAAAATTAAGGTAGTGCTGGAATATTAACCAGCTTGTCCATCGACTACGCCTTTCAGCCTCGCCTTAGGACCGACTAACCCTGGGTCGATTCTCGTTACCCAGGAAACCTTGGACTTACGGTGTCAGGGACTCTCACCCTGATTTTTGCTACTCATGCCAACATTCTTACTTCCAACCAGTCCACCGGCCCTCGCGGGTCCGACTTCATTCCAGTTGGAATACTCCTCTACCAACCAGCGCTACGCGCTGGAATTTCCAATTTCCAATTTCCAATTTCCAATTTTTTTATTTAAAAAATATTTGGTATTTTAGATTTTAGATTTAGAATTTCCAGTGCATAGCACTGGTTCCACATCTTCGGTACCATGTTTAGCCCCGAACATTTTAGGCGCAAAACGACTTGACCAGTGAGCTGTTACGCTATCTTTAAAGGATGGCTGCTTCTAAGCCAACCTCCTGGTTGTCATTGTTATAATACCACCTTCTACACTTAACATGGATTTAGGGACCTTAGATTGTGATCTGGGCTGTTTCCCTTTTGACTGATGGAGCTTAGCCCCCATAGTCTGACTTTTAAGATACGGATACTCAGTATTCGGAGTTTGATTGAAAACAGTAACCTTACGGACCTGTTCTCATTCAGTGCTCTACCCCTGAGTCTAATCTTAAAGCTAGCCCTAAAGCTATTTCGAGGAGAACCAGCTATTACCGAGTTCGATTGGAATTTCTCCGCTAACCACAACTCATCCCCGACTGTTGCACGGCTCGTGGGTTCGGGCTTCCCCAGGTTGTTACACCTGGTTCACCCTGGTCATGGTTAGGTCACCCGGTTTCGGGTCTTGTCCACGCTGCTATAAATCGGCCTATTAAGCCTCGCTTTCACTTTGCCTTCTCCCTTTGCGGGATTAAACAAGCAACGTAGAACAAACTCGTTGGCTCATTCTTCAATAGGAACGCTGTCACCCAGTAATCCCCGATAAATCGGGACACTTGAGCTCCAACTCATTGTATGCAATTGGTTTCAGATACTATTTCATCGGCCTTACCGGCCTACTTTTCACCTTTCCCTCACGGTACTAGTTCACTATCGATCATTAAAAGTATTTAGTCTTATCGCATAGTCACGACAAATTCCCACAGGATTTCACGAGTCCCGTGGTACTCGAGATAAAAACCGTAGAGATATAACCCCTTTCGCGTATGGGACTTTCACCCGCTTTGGTTGGCCTTTCCAGGACCACTCCACTAGGGAAGTCATATCTTCTCTACCTTGCCACTACATGCTGACAAACGTAATTATCTATAACCCCTTAACAGCAACGACATGTATCTTTAAGTACCAGCTTAGATCCATTCGTGAGAACTTCACCAAACTGATACAACACTGAAATAGGTTTGGACTGCTCCGCTTTCGCTCGCCACTACTAACGGAATACAACCCGCAGATTTATTTCCTCTCATAAATGAGAGAAGATAAATCTGTAGGCATTTATTATTTTCTTTTCCTCCAGCTACTGAGATGTTTCACTTCGCTGGGTCGTCTTCCGATACCCTATGTATTCAGGCACGGATATCTAGTCTTCAACTAGATGGGTTTCCCCATTCGGATATCCCCGGGTCAAAGGTTGCTTGCCACCTTACCGAGGCTTTTCGCAGGCTGCTACGTCCTTCATCGTCTTTTAATGTCTAGGCATCCACCAACTGCACTTAAATATGCTTAATCACAAGAATTGTGATTATAAATTATATTATATTGAGATAGTTTTGTAACTACCTCAAAATGTGTATGAAATTGCTTTTTTTATGATTGTTGAATTTACTTGATGAATTTTCAAAGTTCCCCTGGGTAGATTAGTTGCGCTTCTCAAGTTATAACTTAGATGAGTTATTAATTCGGGCAACTGATTTTTAATTCCCAAAGTATGATTAGCAATCTGCTTGCTCGCCCCAACTTTAGGAGTTAAAAAAACCGCCTGGCTCCAAGCGGTCGTATAGCTACGCGTTAAAAAAACGCCTCAAGTACTTGGAGAGTTAATGTTTGATAAAGTATAGATTTGTCTCATATGGTTAATTTAAAGACAACTGAATTATTTTATATTATTATTTCGTTCTTGTCCAGCCCCTCTTTTGTCTAATAAAGTGTGGATAATAATCCTTAATATGGTGTTAACTATATATCATTTTTAATAGCTTGTCAAATATTAAAGCGGGTTTTTATCCGCATTATTGGAAATGTCATCCCGAGTGAAGTAAGCAAAGCGAACGTAATCAAGGGATCTCTTTTTTTATCTAAATTAAGATAAAAATGATAAGTGGTCAGTAATTAGTAACTGGAAATTAGTAATTTGGTTTAGTATTTTAATGAATTTATTCTAATTTTAGATAAAAATTGGAATTATGATAAATTTTAATTACCAATCACTATCTACTAATTACTGGTTACTAATTATCATTTATTTTTTAGCTAAATTAAGCTAAAATTATTATATAACTATTGACAAAAAACATTTTTAATGATATATTTTTAACAGTGGTACTCAGGGTGAGTCCATAAAAAGTCTGATTGCGGGGCAATCAGGCACAACTTTCCAGCAGGGCTGGAGAAAGTGAGTAGCAGATGATTATCAAGGTGGAAAATATCTCGGCAGAAAAATTCTCTGAATTAGTGGCTTTTATTGATGAACAGGAGGTGAAAAAACCTACTGGCTGCTATAAAGATGATGGCAGTTTGATGTATGGTGACGTTCCAGAAAAAATCAAACCTGTATTTCTGCGCGATATCAAACAAGATGATAATACCAGGCTTTATAGCTTTAATATCATAATTCTTCAGCTTATCAGAGTCGATCTGTTCCAATTTATTCATCCCGACGTCGAAGTTCAAAGGTGCGGCGTTAAAGAGGTGGACATAAGAATTCCGCGTAGCATTATTGATGGCATTTTGGATATTTTAGGTATATTTCCTCGCCGTTCAAAGGTTGCTTTTATAGCTAATAGTTAATTAACCCATACCAGACGTAAAAAAATCATATCGGACGCTTATTAGTTTAGGCGTCCTTTTATTTTTTCTTAAAACTGCTAAAATTAGGCTTAATATTTATCTTTAAAGAGGTTTTTTTGGCCACATCGGTCAATTTTCCAAGTTTTATAGTAACCATAACAATGATAATTGTGACGATTATAGCATAAACAAATTGGGCAATTACAGTGCCGGTTGTTGGAAATATGATCATAAACAGGGCTTTAATGGCATCATTCCAGGCGATAGCGGCCACCAAACCGAAGCCGGCGGTGGCTAAATCGGTCATTTTATTTAAAACTTCCAGTTTTAATGATTTTATTTCTTCCGGGGTTTGATCTTTTATTTCTTCTGACATAAGTTTGTGTTATTATTATATTAGTTGATATAAGGAGGAACCGGCCATGCGTAAATCCTTGCTGGGCATCATAAATAGTACTTTTCAAAAAATATACAAAATTCCTGTATTAGGCAGCCTAGTCCGTTTTCTGGTTGATTTTATTCTAGCTATCTATTACAAGCTGATGATTATCTTTAATTGACCACCTGTTTCTAAAAAATTGAAACAGGTTTTTTGTTTGATTAAATTATAGCTTATTAATTTACATTTATGAAGTTATAAAAAATAAAAAACCGCTTAAACGGTTTTTACTTTGGTGCCCGAGGAGAGACTCGAACTCTCATGCCTTGCGGCACTTGCTCCTAAGGCAAGCGTGTATACCAATTTCACCACCCGGGCTTATTTTATAATTTAAAAAACTGTTGCCCGGTTGATACCGGGGTGGCTTTTGCCACCCATTGAATACTCCTTTAGGTCGTATTCAATCCACCCGGGCGTTTTTGAATTGCTCTTATATTATAAAACTTTTAACTAAAAAGTCAATGATTTTTGTATTATTTTAAATCACATAGTTTAAGTTTTGTTCATCTATTATTTTTTGGGATAAACTTTTTTGTCATTGCGAGGAGTCCGCTTTTTAGCGGACGACGTGGCAATCTTATGGTTTAATATATGAGATTGCTTCGTACCTCGCAATGACAAATAAAAATGGATCCATTGCCTAGCCGGCAGTCAAGCTCGGCTACGCTCGGGATGACAAATAAGGATAATGGAAAATATTCTATCTCTGGATTAGTCCTTATGATTATTTTGTAAATGAAATAAAAAATCGAGCAGTTTTTAGGTGCTCGATATTTGGTTAAGCGTTAGACGCGCTGTAAGGTTTCCAGTCTGTTTTCCATATACTCTGGAAAGAAGTCAAAGAACTCTTCCTCGGAGGTGAAAACCCGCGTTGATATGTCCATAAAGGGGCTGGTGTTTTCATTGGAAAAAATCACAAAGGCGTTTTTGCCTGTTTCAAAACCGCGTGTTGACTCATCACTCACTCCTTTAGAAAGCATCGTGCCGGGAGGATAATAAGCTACCAAATCAGAAGCTTGAGGAATATACCAGTTCAAATCGCGGTGGACAGTGTGTATCCTAATAGCCCTTTCTTCTTTTTGGGACAAGCCCTCGCCTGTTTCAATATCAATTGTCCTGGGATCAATCAAGGGCGTAGGCCGGCCGGTTAATTCTTGGCCGACTGCTAGCAATCTTTCTTTGAAAGCGGTAATCATGGCATCGGCTTCGGAACTGGCGTCTGTCATAGGCATCTGAAAATAAATCAGAAAAGCGTTTTCAAGCAGACTTTCGATTATGATTGGATCCTGCTGGCTCGGTAACACATAAGCCGGCCGACATAAATTAGCCGCCCAACCGCTGGTAATGTTAGCCTCGGTATTCTGCCACAAGAGCAAATCGCGAAAATCATGATCTTGCAATTGGCCCGGGTTGGTGGCCATTTGCCTTTCTTTTATAATTGAGGGCTTGTCAATAATAGTTATAAACATATCAGCGCTTATTTGCGTTAGATAGCGCCAATCATAAGCGTTGGTTAAAACATCATTCCAAAAGAATTGGCAGTGCATGTCAAAAAGAAAACGGTTGTAAATGCGCTGATCAAGTTTCATCATTAAAAGTGTCCTGTCAAAAGAGCGGTCTCTTAGAGCGCATAAAAATTCAGGATGAAGATTAAGAAGATTTTCCGCCGTGATAAAAGGCTTTTGCGGCGATTCCTGGGCCGTTTCCAGCAGTCTATCGCCCATATTATAAGTTCTGACTTTCAAAGAATCCAAAGCCGAGTAACGGGAGCAGAAATCCGTGCTGCCGCTGCCGGGTATACCGGTGATGATAACTTTTTTTGACATGTTTTATCCTTTCATGGGTTTTGTCAAAGTTCTAAGACTTTAAATTATCATAAATCAAAATGGAATGTCAACCACATTTTAAAAATAAAAATAATATTATATAATTCAAGTATACTTATTAAAACGACATAAAATTATGTTTGTAAAAAAGTTGTGCTTTATTATCCCTCTTCTCTTGGCGGGATTTTTTTTATTTTTAAAAACATCCTCGGCCTTTAACAATTTAGAAGTGGTAATCAACGAAGTAGCTTGGATGGGAACAGTCGAATCCGCTAACAGCGAATGGCTGGAATTATACAACAACAGCGATTTAGACATTGATTTGTCCGGCTGGACATTAAACGCCCAAGATGGCACGCCCTCTATTTCTTTATCCGGCACAATTTCAGCCGGCGGTTATTTTTTACTGGAAAGAACCAGTGATGACAGTTTGCCCCAAATTACGGCCGACCAGATTTATACTGGGGCCTTAGGCAATAGCGGAGAAGTTTTGGAATTAAAAGACGCTGATGGTAATTTAATTGATTTGCTTGATGCTTCAGCCGGCTGGTTTTCGGGCGATAACGACAATAAGAAAACTATGGAAAGAATAGACTCATCTTTACCCAGCCAAGCCAGTAATTGGTCTACTAGCCAACTGCCAAATGGCACACCCCAAGCTCAAAATTCTGTTTTGGCTGCAGCTAATGTCAGTCCTATCGCCGCAGCCGGCGATGACCAAGATATTCTCTTAGGCAAGGAAGCTTTGTTTGACGGCAGCGGTTCATCGGATAGCGATGGCACAATTTCAAATTATAATTGGGATTTTGGCGATAGCGTTACAGCCAGCGGAGTTTCTGCTTTACACGCTTACAATTCAGTAGGATTATTTACGGTTGTTTTAATAGTTACCGATAATCAAGGCGCTACTAGTTCTGATAACTTGATTGTCAGTGTCAGTGAAACTCCTACCACCACCCTAAACATAAACTCCGGCGACATAGTTATCAATGAATTTGTGTCCGATCCCGCCGACGGGCAAAAAGAATGGATTGAATTATATAATAACACCACTTCCACTATTAATTTATCCGGTTTGTTATTGAAAGACGGCGTGGGCACAATTTCTATTCTTAGCGGCGATATTCTCCCGCATGATTTTAAAACTTTTGAACTTTCAAGCAGTAAATTAAATAACAGCGGTGATAAAGTAGTTTTAAACTATCAGGATGCCGTGATTGATCAAGTAACTTACGGCGATTATGATGACGGCAATTTAGCCGATAACGCGCAGGCCGCTGATAACCCCGATTCTCTCGCCAGAAAAATTGACGGGCAAAGAAGCGGTTTAGACAAAAATGATTTTGCTATCACAACTACTCCTAGCAAAAATATGGCCAATGTAATTACCGCGCCGCTGGTTAAAACAACTCCCTCGCCCCCATCTTCCGGAGGCGGTGTCAACCAGCCGGTTATAATCAGTTTTAATCCATCGACTGTGGTTATAAACGAATTAGTTTCTGATCCAGCTGATGGCGAAGTGGAATGGATTGAACTTTATAATAACACGACTGATTCCATTGAATTGAAAGGTTGGTTTATAATTGATGGTTCCGGCCAGGAAACAGATCTATCCGGTCAAATTTCCGGCCATCAGTTTAAAATCATTGCCAGCCCCAAAGGAAATTTGAATAATTCGGGCGATCTGGTGGTTTTAAAAGATGCTAGCAAGGCAGTTATTGATCAGGTGGCTTATGGCAATTATGATGACAGCAATGTTTTCGACAACGCTCCCAAAAGCGATGATCCCAGTTCCATCGCCAGGATAATTGACGGCCGGGATACGAATATTGACTATAATGATTTTCAAATAACCAGCTCTTCCACCAAAGGCTTGCCCAATATCATTAGCAGCGAAGAAAATAAAGAAGCTGTAAAGCCGGCCGAAGAAATTAAAACACCTACTGATTATCAAAAAGTGATTATTACCGAGGTGTTGGCTAACCCAACCGGCTCCGATATGGAAAATGAATTCATAGAGATTTATAATCCCAATGATCAAGCGGTTGATTTAAGCAATTGGCTCCTAGACGACATGGAAGGCGGCAGCCGGCCTTATAAGATTTTTGGTTTAGTAATAGAACCGCATGAATATTTGTCTTTTTTTAGGAAAGACACGGGGCTGGCTTTAAACAACACTAACGATAAAGCCAGATTGATTAATCCGTTAGCTGAAATTGTCAACGAGATAGGCTATGAAACTGCCAAAGAAGGGTTGTCTTATGCTCTGGACGCCAACAGTAAATGGCAACTCACTTTAGAACCGACTCCCGGGGAAGAAAATGAAATTAAAACAGAGCCAAAAGAAAATAAAACATCTGTGAGTCCAAGTAAAATTGTTAAAATCACCGGTACGGTTTTGGTCGAGCCGGGAGTTTTGGGCGCGCAGATATTTTATATTGCCAGTGAAGATATCCAAGTCTATTCTTATAAAAAAGATTTTCCTAAATTAGAGGTTGGTGACAGAGTGGAAGTAACCGGTGAAATATCGGAGACCGCCAGCGAGAAAAGAATTAAGATTAAAACCCAAAGTGATATCAAAATAATCAGCCGACAAAACGAAGTTCAACCGGCTAGCGTCCTTTGGTCTGATATTGATGATTCATACCTGGGACAACTAGTTAAAGTAGCCGGAGAAGTGATAGAAGTGAAAGGTAATTATGTTTTTGTCGATGACGGTTCTGAGGAAATTAAAGTTTATCTTAAACAATCAGCCCAGATTGATAAATCGGTTTTTAAAGAAGGCGAAAAAATTGAAATGGTCGGCCTAGTTGTTAAATCGGGCGCAGAGTACAGGCTGCTTCCTCGCTATAATACCGATATTTTGATTTTAGGAGAAGTCCAAGGAGCGCAAGAAGAAATTGCGCCGTCTTCAGCCAAAAATAATCAGCCGTATTTTATAGCTCTTGTTATATTTTTAGGACTAATAATATCCTGGCTGTCTTATAAGCAATTCAAATTAAAGTCTTCAGTCAAATAGTCCGTTGATTGACAATTTTACAAAAATATCATAGTCTTTTAATGTTCTTTAGTTTCTCCGTGCTTCCAGTTTAAACCTAACCAGGAGATGAAAGAAAATGAAGATTTGTTATCCATTTTTAATCGTTTTGGTATCAATTATTCTATTGGGCTGTCCGCCGCCGGTAGCTACGCCCAATAATAATATCATTACCATTTATAATGATTCTTACGAAGTGATAGTCGGAGTCTATGTTTCGCCCACTTCGAGCGTCAATTGGGGATCAAATCAACTTGATTATGTTCTTTATCCCGGTGATAGTGTTACAATCTATGGCATTCCTGATGATTGCTATGATATTTCAGCCGAGAGCGATGCGGGAATTTATTGGGAAATTTACGATGTCTGCCTTTTTGGCGGCGCTGATGTGGGCTATAGCCTGTACAACAAGAAACAAGCCGAGATTTTATCGCCGACTAGTGACTCGCCAAAAGCCTATGCAGTTCCTTACAATCCCGAGAGTTCAAGTTTTAAGAAAAATAAATAATTAAATTAAAACAACCCGATCGCCTATAGGTGACCGGGCTTTTTATTTCCTCTACTCTTATCCTCGCCAAATCAGAAAGGTTAAATAAACCATATACAAGCAAAACAGAGCCACGCCTTCCCAGCGTTCCACACGCCTGTTTTCTTTGCCGGTTAAAACGAAATAAAACAAAATAACAGTTGAGCCGATAGCCACTAAAATATCGGTGTTCAAGCTTTCGTTGAAAGCCAGCGGTTTTATAATGGCGCTTAGTCCTAGAATCCAAAAGATATTGAATATATTGGAGCCGACAATATTGCCAATAGCCAAATCGGCATTTTTTTTGTAAGCGGCCACGGCCGAAGTGGCCAGTTCCGGCAAAGAAGTGCCAATAGCGATTATAGTTAAGCCCATCAACGCTTGGCTGAAACCCAAATCCAAAGCAATCTGCGAAACGCTTTCAACCACCCATTTTCCGCCCAAAGAAAGACCGGCTACGCCGATAACAATGTAAGCCAAGGTAGTGCCAAAGTGATGTTTGGGGTACTCTTCGGTTTCTTTGGATTCGGTTTTAAGCAAACCGAAAGTGTAATAAATAAATATCAAAAATGATCCCAGAAGTATCACGCCGTCGAGCCGGCTTAAAAACAGCATGCCGGTTTTGGGCAAGAAAAAATCATTGGCTAAAAGAAGCAAAAGTATAATCGCTCCCAAACTAAGAGGAATTTCTTTTTTAGCTGTGCCACCCAGTATCTTCAAAGGATAAATCATAGCGGCTATGCCGCCGATTAAAAGAATATTGGCAATAGTGGAGCCGACAATATTGCCTATGGCCAAGTCAGCCGAGCCCTTTAAGCTGGATATTATATTAATCACCAGTTCCGGAGCCGAAGTGCCTAGGGCCACGATAGTCAGGCCGATAACCAAGTTGGATATTTTAAATCTTTTGGCCAGTGATGAAGAGCCGTCAACCAGGAGTTCCGCTCCTTTGATGAGGAAGATAAAACCAAAGATTAATAAAATATATGTGAACATGGTATTTATTTATAGTGTCATTCCTGCGCAGGCAGGAATTTAATATTTTTTTATTTTCCTAAAACAACTACTCTTTTAATTAATGTCTTAATGTCTAATTGTCTAATCGATATATTATATTCCCCGTCTTTTGGGAGTTTTTCCAGGCTGGAAGTGGTTTCAGTGCCGCTGGTAACATTACTATCATCATTTAAATCTTTTTTGGCAATAGTATAGGTTTTATTAGTTGTCCAATTATCCGGACCGGTAATAATCACTTCCACTTTTGTTCCATCTTCAACAAATTGGCTGACATCGAATTGAAAATATATTTCCGTGCCGCTTTTAGCTCGCACAATTATATTATTGTCTACACTTTGCTTCATATTGAGATTGATTGCACCTAAAAATTGGCTAGTTAATGGCTGGTAAATGGTAAAATATCCGAAAAGCAAAAGAAACAATGAAATTATAATAATAATTGGGTAATAATTTTTTTTGGAGACAAATGTATTTTGCATCCCAGTTCCATCTTTTAAAATAGGTTTTAAAATAAACGTTATTAAAAAACTGAAAAAGACCAGAGTAATTAAAACCGCCCCAGTGGTGAAGTAATGGTTTTGAATCATGAAATGGGTGAAAATAAAAATACTAACAAATGTCCCGAAAAAACTAAGGAAAAATAAAATACCAAAAAACTGATTTATTAATGTTAGGATTTTTTTAAACATTTTTTTTAAAAACTATGCACACATTGCCCATTAGCATTTTAATATTTAAATAATTGATTATTTTATCATAAACTTTGCTAATAATACTTATGACGGGAAATCTATAAAGATAACCCAACGTATTCGACCAGTATCTTATTTCAACAACTGAAAAATATTTTTCAAAGACTTTAATAAACCCTTTAATGTTCTTAAACGCATATTGAGTTTCATAGGCATGTCTTCCCTCACCCTCTCCTTTGATAAATTGGTGGAATTTCGTAGGCGTGTATTTAGATAAAATGAATTCTGGCGCGGAAATGTTTGGTAGTGATGTTATAAAATAGCCCGATGGTTTTAAAACGCGATGAATTTCTGCCGCCGCCTTACCAAGGTCTGCCACATGCTCCAAAACGTAGTTTGCAAAAGCCAGTTCATATTGATTTGATTTTATTTCGGGCATTGATTCCACTGACGCAATAAAACATTCACCGGTATTAGGATGCTTTACGCGACAATCGGTAACATCCATGCGGTCGCAGATAAATTTGTTGCCAACAATACTTAGGATGCTGCTTTCAAGAACAATACTTTCTCCCGCGCCAACATTAAGTATCCTGGCGTTTTCTAAATTGTTGCTTTGCATGAGAATTTGAGCAACTTTTTTTATCAAGTATTTTTCAGCTGGAGTTTGCATAATTTTAGAATGTATATTTCTTTACAAATAAATAATTTTTGGCAATTTTATTGCGCTTCTTCTGGAGCTTCTATTTTATCATTCATTCCTAGGCTGTCAGTTTCAAAATCGGCTAATTTTTGGAGCGCTTCTTTGAAATCTTTCTCGGTTTCTATAACTTCATTTTTCAATTCATCATATCTTTGATTAAGTCTGGTAGCTTCTCCATGATCTGCATCAATCAATCCTGATACTTTTTTCTCGGCCGAATTTAATCTTCGTTTTGCCAAAAGAACATCAAGATTTGTTGGCAAAAGATCTATGATTGTTAAAATAGAAAACGGGCTATCCTTAATAGTTTTCTTGAATTCAGCTACGTGTTCAGCTCGTCGTTTCTTTTGTGTTTCAAGATCTACCTGTTCAATGTGAACATCTTTCTCGGCTTTTTCAAATTTTTCTCGTGGAGTTGGCGCTTCCGGTGTTTCAAACCCCATATTTTTGTTTGTTAAATAATTATTAATTTTTATTTCGTCATAACTCGTTTCTATACGAAATAAACCAATAGATAGTACATAAAGCACTTTGTCATTGCGAGGGAGTCCGCCATCTGCCAACTGGCGGAGGATGACGGACGAAGCAATCTCGTGTGTATATCAAGTGGGATTGCTTCGTTCCTCGCAATGACGATATGTAAAATGTTAAATTACCTTGTATTTCGCAATGACGATCAGAAACTACAACCTACCCATTACACTCTAAATCATCGTCACATTAGCCACTGTATCGTTAACATCTTTAAATCTCATCACTCTTACGCCTTGAGTATCTCGTCCTAAAACATTAACACCCCTGATGTCTAACCTAATAACCTGTCCCTTGGAAGAAATTATAATCAAATCCTCGTCTTGATCATTAATAATTCTGCCGCTGACAATCTTGCCGGTTTTTGGAGTGATTTTAGCGGTCTTAATGCCGCTGCCTCCTCGGCCTTGGACTTTGTAAGCGCTGATGGCTGTTTGTTTGCCAAAACCTTTTTCCATAATTATCAGCAGTTTGGCATCTTTGTTTATTTTTGGATCCAATATGCCCATGCCCACAATTTTATCGGTGCCTTTTAATTTTATGCCTCTAACACCGGAAGCGGCTCGGCCCATGGGCCTGACATTTTTCTCTTCAAATCTAATGGCTTGTCCGCCGGCTGTCACTAAAACCACATTTTCTACGCCCTTAGACGGTTTCACCCATTCCAGATTATCGTTGCCTTTTAATTTCAAAGCAATCAAGCCGCTGCGCCTGACATTGGCAAAATCTTCAATAGCTGTTTTCTTAATAGTGCCTTGGCTGGTTACCATAACCAAATATTTATCGTTTTCAATCTCGGTGGAGGGCAAAATGGAAGAAACTTTTTCACTCTGTGCCAGTTGCAAGAAGTTTACCAAGGCTTGTCCTTTGGCGGTGCGTGAAGCTTGCGGCAAATCGTAGCCTTTTAATTGAAAGACGCGTCCTTTGGTGGTGAAGAATAATAAATCAGCGTGAGTGGAGGTGGTAAAAAAATGTTCCACAATATCTTCTTCTTTGGTGGTTAAGCCGATAATGCCTTTCCCCCCCCGGCCTTGGGTTTTAAAAGTATCCGGCGGCAATCTTTTAATATAGCCGTCAGCTGTGGCCATAACGATTATTTCTTCATCCGGCACCAAATCTTCCATGGAAAAACTATCTACGCCATGAGCTATGATTTGGGTGCGGCGCGGAGTGGCGAATTTTGCCCTTAATTCCGAAGCCTCGGTTTTAATGATAGTTTTTATTTTAGCCGCTGATCCCAGGATGGATTCCAATTCTTTAGTAAGTTTTAATTTCTCTTTCAATTCATTTTCAATTTTAATTCTTTCCAAGTTGGCCAGTTGCTGCAATCTCATTTCCAAAATAGCCAAAGTCTGCCTTTCGCTTAATTTGAATTTGCTCATCAAATTAATCTTGGCCTCATCTTTATCTTTGGATTTTTTAATAGTGGCGATAATCTGATCAATTTTGCTCAAAGCCAAAACCAAACCTGCCAAAATGTGAGCCCGGTCTTTGGCTTTATCCAGTTCATATTTGGTGCGCCTGGTGATAACCTCTTTTCGGTGTTTGATGTATTCTTCCAGAACTGTTTTTAAATTCAAAACTCTGGGTTGAATGCCGTCAACCAAAGCCAGAATATTGGAATGGAAAGTGGATTGAAGTTGGGTGTGCTTAAAAAGCTGGTTTAATATTTTTTTCGGGTAAGCATCTTTTTTAAGTTCAATGACAACCCGTACGCCGTCTTTATTGGATTCATCTCGCAGGTCCCTAATGCCTTCGATTTTCTTTTCTTTAACCAGGTCGGCTATTTTTTCTAAGAGGCTGGCTTTGTTGGTTTGATAAACCACTTCCGAAACAATAATCCTAAAAGCTCCAGCCTTGGTTTCTTCAATTTCTGTTTTAGCTCGGCAAACCACGCCGCCTCGGCCGGTGGTGTAAGCTAGTTTTATGTCTTTAGTATTATAAATAATTCCGCCGGTGGGAAAATCAGGCCCTTTGATGAATTTCATCAGGTCGTCAACATCGCAGTCGGGGTTGTCTATCAAATGCATGGCGCCGTCTATCACCTCGCCCAAATTGTGGGGCGGAATATTGGTGGCCATGCCCACGGCTATGCCTTGAGCGCCGTTGATCAGTAAATTAGGAACTTTAGCCGGCAAGACAACCGGTTCCATGTGGGCGCCGTCGTAATTGGGAATAAAATCAACTGTGTTTTTGTCTATATCAAATAGAATTTCTTCAGCCAAAGATTCCAATTTAGCCTCGGTATAACGCATAGCAGCTGCGCCATCGCCGTCCATAGAACCGAAGTTGCCTTGGCCTCGGACCAAAGGATGACGCAAAGAAAAGTCCTGGGCCATTCTAACCAAGGTATCGTAAATGGCCACATCGCCATGAGGATGGTATTTGGCCATAACTTCACCGACCACATTGGCTGATTTCCTGAATTTGGCGTTAGCTTTCAAGCCGATATCCCACATGGCATAAAGCACGCGGCGATGAACCGGTTTTAAACCGTCTCGCACATCAGGCAAGGCGCGTGCCACGATAACCGACATGGCATAATCCAAATAGCTTTGCTGGACTTCATCGGTTATGACTTGATTGGAAATTCCGCCGGCATTATCCAAGCCGCTGATTTCATTTTGAACAGCTTTGGGCTTGTCCGCTTTTTCTTTGCTTACTTTTTTAGGCATAGTTATAATAAATCAATTGTTGATAATATTTTATTTATAGTCGTTTCAAAAATATTGCTATCACTGGTGTAGATGTCTATCTGGTAGATATTTTTGGCTCCGGTAACAAATAGCAGATAAGATAAAGCATTCTCTTTTGTGGCCTTTGAATTATATTTTTCAGCCGGCACCAAATCTATAAAAATTTCCTCGGTGCTTTTTTGGTAATCTGATTTATTTTCAATCAGATCTTCAGTTTTTTGGCTGTTATTTTTTATCTTAGTGATAATGATTTTAGCTGATATTTCCGGAGTAGTGGTTGATTTTAAATCATAGCTGGCCAGAGCGAGTGAATCTTTTATTTCTTGCTTGTCCCAGTTAGCCGGATATTTTAAGGATAAGTTTAAAAGTTGTGAAGAGTGTTCCGGCCAATTAGCGCTATCGGAGTTTATTTGTATTTGAGCTAAAACTTCATTTTTTATTTTTTCCAGTTCGGCTTGCCTGTCAATTTGGCTGCCGGCTTGATCAATGGCATTTTTAGTGTTGCCGACCATGCTTTTGAATTCACTGATTACATTATTAATTTCGGCTGTTATTTCGTTTAAATCCGCCGTGTCATTTTCCTTGTTTTTCATGCTTGTTTTAAGCGACCAAAACCAAAAAGAAACTATAATAATCATGATAATCCCCACTATCAGCCAGGCCAATTTTGATTTGGCCAAAATAACCGGATCCTTATCATAAACATTTATAAATTGTTTCTCGGGCATAAGCAGTTCGTCTGTTTCCAGCATGACAGAACTGGCCAAAGTCTTTCTTTTTTTAGCTAGGCCGGTACTTTTTTTACTAACTCGCTTTTTAGTTGGAGGCATGGGATTTGAAAATTTTATTTCTGGTTTTTATCGATGAATTTTTGTTTCTCTGACTGGTAATATTTAATATAACCCTCGCCGTCTTGTTCCGCTTGGGCAATAATGGAATCGGCTAATTCCAAATTGTTTTCGGTATTTAAAACAGCCACAGCCAACTGGACCAAACATCTGGTTTTTTCATCTTTACTGTCTATTTCACCGGCTTTGGACAAAGCGGCATCAATATCCTGCTTTACTCTATAGTAGAGATTGGCGATTCTAAATAGAGCTTCATCTTTGGCGCTTTCATCTTCAATATTTTCTATTCTTTTAATCACGATATCTTCGCCATCTTCGCTTAAGTTGAATAATTCGCCGGTGACAGTGCTGCTGGCTACCATCTCATCATCCAAGCTGTCTAATTTATCCGATAATTCGTTCAATTCATCTTCGGTGGAAATTGATTCCAAGGAATCCATTTGGTGTTCCATTTTTTCGGCCATACGTTTGAATTTAATTTTTAAGGGTTAAGAATTATTATTTTGGTTTCCTCCTGGGGCAGATCCTTTTTGGTAATTTTTAATTTATCCATTTTTTCCGAAGGCAAACCTGATTCTTTTAAGAAGTCATCTATGGAATTAAGTTTTACTTTCAAATTGGGAATTTTATAGTGCATAGGAATAACAATTCTAGGTTCAATAGCCGATACCACTTCTGCGGCTTTCTTGGCATCAATAGTAAATGTTCCGCCAATGGGCAAGAATAAAATGTCTATATTGCCTATCTTATCCAGCAGTTCATCATTAAGATCATGTCCTAAATCGCTTAGATGGGCCAGACTGATATTTTCGGCATTTATTTTGAATATGGTAATGTTGCCTTTTTCTTTTCCTTCTTTATTATCGTGATAAGCTGGAAAACCGTAAATAAAAACTCCCTTGGTTTCGTATTCACCGGGGGTGCTTATTATAAACGAATCATTTTTTATGGCATCTAGATTGTTATGATCGCTGTGATCATGGGAAACAGTTACTATGTCGGCTTGAAGTTTCAAAGGTTTTAAACCAATATCATCACCGTCATAAGGATCGGTGACAATCGTAATTTCTTCTCCGTTGTTTTTGGTTTGTATTTTAAAACATGATTGGCCAAGCCATTGAATCTGCATAGAATTTGTGTTATGGTAATTTAAGCTTGCCTCGTTAAAACAATGCTCTTTAGGGCGATTTTAATCACCTTATAAACCTTTATTTAACTAGGGTTATTTCCTACTTATTTTACTACAAAATAAGTCTAAGTTCAAGTGTAATTGTCCTGATAGTTCAATGGATAGAACAAGCCTCTCCTAAGGGCTAAATGCAGGTTCGATTCCTGCTCGGGACACCAGTATAAGATAAATGCCAAAATAAAACACCGTCATAAACATTGTTCATGACGGTGTTGGCGTTTTACGGCGGAAAAGGATATACATCATTGTTGATTCAATGATGAAGAAATTAATTGGTTGGACGGCATCTGCTAGCGTCCAGTTATCGGAAATATCTCCTAGGATATGGCAGTAAATCAAAGTTTTGAACAACAAAGAACTTTTTTTAATGCGTTCATTTTAAATTTTTTTAAGAAATGAGCCCCAGGTAGTTTTATCTACGAGAGGCTCAGGTTGCTAATGATTGGACTCTAGCGTTTGCGCTTTCGTGCTGCGATTCCCTCAATTTTCTCAGTCACTTTGCGCGTCGGTACATCATGCTGCGCACCACACTTCCCACATTCCACAACGCAGATATGTCCAACGACATCTCCGTCGCAGTCTGTATTGGGTCTGGATGTGACGTCTTCCGGTTCAGCTTGGCACGTAGATCCACAGGCCCTACAAACAAACTCCCACCAAATTTTCTCATCAATCACCTTCATGGCACTTCCTCCTTACGTTGATATTCAATTTATCAGCGTTTTTGCTGATTTGTCATTCTACCATATTAATCTAACTATGTCAATCAATGTTTTGTCAATAAATATGCTATTTACTATGACTTATGTCTAGACATGTCTAGACATAAGTCATAAATAGTTGAATATTGGTAGATTGATCATTGTTTCACATTTTTTAAATAATCATTACCCATAATTATGATAGATATTTCTAACTTTTTATGTGGATATCTGTTGATAAGCTGTGATTTGTGTGGATAAATGTCTAGACATGTCTAGACAAATCTTTTTTAGAGGCTGTTGATTACTTGTTTTTTTATCTAAATTTAGCCAAAAAATAATAATTTATCTAAATTTAGCCAAAAAATTCTTCATTTAACCTATGAAATACTATGGATGTTAGCCCATAGATGAAGTATTTTCTACTCTCTTCCTTTATTTGTCATTGCGAGCATAGTCGAGGGATCCCTCCATTTCGCTCTCGCTTCAGTCGGGATGACAAATGAAGACAGTGTACAATATAAAATTAAATTGTAAAATGTCATGTCTGTAAGGGAGTATTAGTTTATTTGCTCAATATTTTAATTCAATTATTCATTTAAGTTCAAGTGAAATATGATAAAGCATCTTCTACGTTTCATGTGAATTTGGATCCTTATTTTAAACTTGTTGCATATTTGAATCTTTTATAAAAATAATGTAAGATGGTGATATTAACCTTAATTTTGGGGCCCTTAGCTCATTTGGTAGAGCGCTTCCATGGCATGGAAGAGGTGACCGGTTCGATCCCGGTAGGGTCCACATCAAAAATCTCATTCATCTCTCTCTATAATAATCAGCTGAACAAAAACAATTAAAATACAACTCTGATTTATAAAATAAATCATTGATATAAATAATAAGGAGGAAATATAAAAAATAAAACAATATTATGGACAACCAAGAAGATAAGCCACAGGCTGGTCAAGGAAATGTCCAAACCAGTTCTGGTACGAATACAAATGCGTCATCATCTGGGTTTTCAGGACCAACGCCTGCTAATCCAACAATTGAGCCACCAAATAAGCCCAGTGATAATTCGGCCTTGGTTAATAATAATCAAAGCCAAACGCCAACTTCTGGCCAAACCGGTTCAGGCAGTGGCGAGACTGGCGGTAATCAATCTAATATAAACTTAGATGATTATACCTCGGATGTTAATAATTCGGAGTCTAAAGATTATAATTACCCAGGCAGTTTTGATAAATCCAACGATAATGACAATGATAAAAAGAGTCGAATGGGCAATATTATAACTATTATAGTTATTATCGTAGTGGCAGCCGGCATTTGGCAGGTTAATAAAAAAAATTCTGGTCAGACAGGTGATAGTAATGATAGTAACAATGTGAACATAGTGGTAGACTCTAATCCAGAAACCGGCAATGTAACAATTATTGGTAATGAAAATGAAAATATTGATTCGAGTATAAGCGGTGATACTGTTAAAATTGTAGCTTTTTACAATAAAATAGGCACTAATGAATGTGAAAACGTAACTTCTTTAGAGAGAATAGCCGAGAAAAAATACGATTCAGATGTGATTAATACCGTTCGAGGCCTGCTAACTCCCCTTTCAGCCGAAGAATCAGCGCAGGGTTGGATCTCGAGTATTCCTGACGGAACCTATGTTCAAAAAGTTACTATTAAAAATGGCGTGGCTCAAGCCGTGTTCTCTTCATCTTTAAACAAAGTTGCCGGTTCATGCCGCGTGTTAGCCATTAGATCACAGATAGAAAAAACTTTATTGCAATTCCCCTACATTAAATCGGTTAATATTTGCATTGAAAATAATTGCAACCAAGACGAAATTTTACAGCCTTAGTTTAATCAGGCAGCAGATAAAAAGCTCTCATATAAAGTGAGGGCTTTTTTAGTTGCCCATTTATTGTTAAACGGGCAAGATGTGGATAAATGTGATTTTATAGTGTTAATAACACTATAAATTACTAATAATTATTTGTTATAATTTAGATGAAATATTATAAATAGTAGGACATAGTAATACATTATTTGACATAAGAAGACACGTAGTTGTAAAATTATTGATAGATAAGCGATATTATTGTTTATTAAAACGCAAAAATAATATGGCAGTTTATGATCTGCTAACAATGCAAGAAGTTGCTAAAAAACTCGGAGTCTCCCTCAAGACTGTTTATCGTTGGATAGATAGTGGGGAACTGCCCGTGTCTTATGTCGGCAAGAGAACTTACCGTATTTTTGAGCGTGATTTTATTGAGTTTGTTTATTCCAAACAAAAGCAGGGGGAAAAGAATAAATAAATATGCCATTTCTTAAAATAGGAAAATTGAAAGAAAAACGACAGATCAGAAGAAAACTGGTGTTGGCTTTAATTTTACTTGTCGTGCCGATTTTAGCAGCGGCTGGGGTAGTCTTCGATTTGTCTGCAGTTCCTACTACCCAAGCCGCCCTAGGCATCAAGGGTTAAATAACCTACTTCGAACCTGTCCAATTCCAGCTGCTGCGCTGGAATAAACACCAGAACCGGTGGTTTAATTATTGTTTTTTAATTAACTTTTGAGACTAAAGATTATTTAAGGCATTTTGAAATAAAGGTTTAAATTTGCTACAATCAATTAACTAATAATTAATTTAAATTTTTATGAGCGAAGTTGTTTTGTCTAACTCCAATTTTGAAGCAGAGGTGATAAAGGCCAAGGGCCCGGTTTTAGTTGATTTTTATGCCGATTGGTGCGGACCATGCAAAATGCAGGGACCGATTGTTGAAGAAGTGGCTAATAGTTTGGGTGATAAAGCTAAAGTGGGTAAATTGAATGTTGATGAAAATCAGGAAGTGTCTCAAAAATACAGCGTTATGTCTATTCCTACTCTAATAATTTTTAAAGACGGCCAAGCAGTGGAAACTATGATCGGCGTTCAAACCAAAGATTCATTAATTGAAAAGCTTAATAAATTGGCTTAATAAATCAGATTATGTCCGAGAGAAAACAATATGATCTTTTAATCGTCGGCGGCGGCCCGGCTGGGCTGGCAGCTGCTGTTTATGCTACGCGCCGAAAATTAAAAACAGCCGTGGTTTCCATGACTATTGGCGGACAAATGGCTTTAACCAATGAGATAGAAAATTATCCCGGTTTTGAACAAATTGACGGCTTCACCCTAGCCAACAATATGAAAGTTCAAGCCGAAAAATTCGGCGCTGATTTTGTTTTTGAAGAAGTTCTAGAAATTGAAAAAAATAAAGATCTCTTTATTGTTAAGACTAAAAATGATGATTATGAAGTTAAAACGATCATTTTATCTTTCGGTTTGACTCCTCGCAAGTTGAATGTTATAGGCGAGAAGGAATTTGCCGGCCGCGGGGTAACTTATTGCGCCATTTGCGACGGCCCTCTGTATAAGGATAAAGTGGTGGCGGTGGTAGGCGGCGGCAATTCGGCCATTGAAGCGGCCGAATATATGACTAGAATAGCTAAAAAAGTTTATGTCATAAACAGAACGGATCAATTCCGGGCCACGCCGGTTGCCTTAGAGCATGCTAAGAGCAAAAAAAATATAGACTTTTTCTGTTTCACGGAAATATCGGAGATAAAAGGCGAGGGAGTGGTTAAATCGATCAAGGTGGTTAATGCGGAAAATAAATCAAAAACGGAAGAATTAAAAGTGGATGGCGTTTTTATAGAAATAGGCTATCAGGCCAAAACCTATTGGCTCAAAGGCGTGGTGGATTTAAACAGCCGCGGTGAGATAATCGTAGACAGAAGCGGCAACACTTCTACCCCGGGCATTTTTGCCGCTGGTGATTGCAGCGATACCCATTACAAGCAGATTGTCATTTCTGCCGGCGAAGGAGCCAAAGCCGCTCTCCAGGCTTATAAATACATTGTGGGCCGCGAAGGCAAGGTTACTATTCCTGATTGGGGCAAATGCGACTTGCCAGCAACAGAAAAAACCGTCGAAATAAAAATAGCCGAAGAATAAAACAATATTTATAATGTTGCTGCCCTTCATCCCCTGGCTTTTAAGCCAGGGGATGAAGGGCAGTGTGAGGAAAAATACGTCGGCGGAGCCGACACCTTCCATTTGAAACCGCCCAGATACCCCGCTCTTTAGAGCGGGGTCGGGTTCA
>JAUSEE010000053.1 GCA_030650095.1 Candidatus Buchananbacteria bacterium | reverse complement strand
AAAAATAAAACTAGCCCCGACACAATATCGGGGCTAGTTTTATTTTGGCTTGCGTTTTTTAAATTGTATTGTATAGTTAATAAAAAGTTTGATCCTTAAAAAAGGAGGAAGTAATGAATGATTTGCAGATTAAGGCGGTTTTGGCCGGCATACTTTTTGGATTCTGGCCGCTTTTGATGAACAGAAGCGGTTTAGTCGGCAATATTTCAGCATTGGCATTTACTTTTGTTGCCGGCATATGTATTTTACCGTTCGCTCTTTGGAGTATTGGCCATTCATTTCCGATTGCTAACTGGACTTTTCCGGTTGCTAATTGGACTTTAGTAATTTTAGCCGGATTATTCGGGGCGTTTGGTTTGCTATTATTTAATGGTGTGTTAGCCAAAGTAACGCCAGGTAGAGTTAGCGCATTATTTGTCCTTATGATTGTAGTACAAATTGCCGTTCCAGCTCTGTATCAGGTTATTATGAGTGGCGGCCTAACCATTTCTAAAGGATTAGGATTCGTTGCGGCAATCATTGCTGCCTTCTTACTTATTTAAGCCCTACACAAAAAACCTTGCCGAAGAAGTGTGAGGTTTTTTTATTTTTTTGAGATTCTAAAACTTCACGCTCTTGGCGTATTTTTCCCATTTTTGTAGTTGGGAGGGGGTCAGTAATCTTGATTGCTCAATCAGCGTCTTGATGTTCTCAAAATCAAAATCTATTTGAGTGCCGAGTTTCAATTCATCGGTCATCGTCTGGCTCAAGACAGTTTCTATGAAAACCTTCTGGCCGTTGGTAATATTAGTATCCGTGAATTTATCCAGATAATCCGCTAGGGCGCGGCGGGCCAACTTGATTTTACTGTCGCTCAATTGTACCGTTTCGGTTATTTTAGTTTCACTTATTGTAAGCGCCTGTTGTTCTTTGTCATTAATTAGGGATTTAAATTGCGGCCAGCCGATTATTAAAATAATGATTCCGGCAAGCAGGATGTAGCGGGTATTACGGCAAAGCGTGCAATCACCACCGAACAGGTACTTTTTAACCCATTTTTTAATTTTTACTCCCCAGCCCGGACCAAATTCAAAGATGGGTCCCCCCGACACCTGCTGGTGTTCTACATTTTTTAATAATTTAAGTTGATGTTCAGTCATTTT
>JAUSEE010000050.1 GCA_030650095.1 Candidatus Buchananbacteria bacterium | reverse complement strand
ATAACAGGAATTATTGTTCTTGTTATGCTCGGTGTTGGTTTATTTGTGTTTATCGTCTCGCGTAATAACGCCACTCCTCCGCCAAAGCTTTCGGAGACGATTGTGGTGCAGGACGCTGGTCCGAAACACAAAGTAATCGGTATGTCTGTGGAGGGACGCGATATCGAGGCATATATATATGGAAACGGCGCGACACATCTTCTGTTTGTCGGCGGAATTCATGGAGGCTATGAATGGAATAGCGTGCTTTTGGCGTATAAATTTATGGATTATCTTGCCGCAAATCCGGGAATTATTCCGAAAAACTTAACTATTTCAATAATTCCCTCGGCCAATCCAGACGGAGTATTTAAAGTGGTAGGGAAAGCTGGCCGTTTTGCGGTAAGCGACGCCCCAGACGACAAACAAATATTAGCGGCGGGGCGTTTTAATGCGCATGATGTTGATCTCAACCGCAATTTTGATTGCAAGTGGAAACCAAAAAGCACCTGGCAATCAAAAATAGTGAGCGCCGGGTCATCGGCATTTTCCGAGCCGGAAACTAAGGCAATACGGGATTTTGTTCTAAATTATAAACCTAACGCTGTTATTTTTTGGCATAGCCAGGCCAACGCGGTGTTTGCATCAGAATGCAAGAATGGCATTCTTTCGGAAACATTAGATATTATGAACGCTTATTCCCGTGCTGCGGGGTATCCTGCAGTCAAATCATTCGATGCTTATGAGATTACGGGCGACGCTGAAGGGTGGCTCGCTTCTATTAATATTCCTGCAATAACAGTGGAGCTTAAAACTCATGAAACTATTGAATGGGAAAAAAACCTAGCCGGTATCAATGCGCTTTTAAAATATTACGCGGATAAATAGAAAACTATTGCAGTGATAATAAAACGCGCTATTTAAATATCAACCTCAAATTTCCAATCCATCGGCATCAAAGTCAAGTTTATTGGGTAATTAAAATTATTGCTCTTTTTCCAATCAGATAACTGGTTTTTTATATTATTAAATAAAGAATCCCTATCTGGAACCTTAATTGCGCTTATTTGTAC
>JAUSEE010000047.1 GCA_030650095.1 Candidatus Buchananbacteria bacterium | reverse complement strand
ATACACCGTGTCGTATTTAAGCAGGTATGCCAAATTTTCCGGCGTGCCCAGATCATTAATCGCGACAATATCCAAATCAGTATAGCCAAATGCCTGCCTGAAAAATATCCTGCCTATTCTTCCGAAACCATTGATTGCGATTTTTGTCATACGAATTTTAATTAGGAGTACAATTTACAGGGTAATCTTTATTCGTGATAAGATCACGAACGGTACCTTCATTTTGAGTAACGCCAGAGGCAAATAACACCGCTGGAGCTTCAACTGATTCCCCTTTTTGTTCTAAATATTTTTTCAGGTCGTTTATTACAATAATTGGAACACCGCAAGTTTGATTTTGTGAATTAAATACTCGCTGGATCATACAGTTATCGCCTTCTTTTCTTAGAACTTCAAGCGATAAATTTCCTTGGCTTATTTTAACATGGTTGCAACCATAAAGTCCCCCCGCAAAACAACTTAGGGAAGATTTATCCTGGCTGGTTCGTTTAGTCGGGTCCATAAGGCCGTCCAAAGATACTGCTCCGCAATCCTCTTTTTGTATTGTTGTTCCTGGATTTAAATTTTGATTAGGCGATGAAACGGCGCCTAAATTAGCTGGATAAAAATTTAGAAGGTAAATGACTACAGCCAATATAGTCAAGGAAACTAATGTTATTTTTGAGCCGGCAACAATAAAAGATTCTTTTACTGATTTAGAAAAAAGTAAATAAACTGCAATTATGAGATTAATTAAAATCGTGGTAAGTATAAAGAAATTTCCGGCATAACCAAATCTGATCAAACTGATTAAATTAACTATTGCATATAAACTACTGATTGTTATCCCTAGTATTTTACCTGTATACTTTCCTGACCAAAGCCACCTGCCAATTAAAAAGTTTATAACTCCCCAAATTAAAAATAAAATTCCTTTTATGAGCGCATAATAACTGTATCCTTTCAAAAAATCAGCCCCGGGCAATGACGAAAATAAATCAAAACCAAGAAAAGTAATAATAATGCCACCGATTATGAAAATAATTGAACTTAAATAAAATAAAACCGAGATTATTTTTGCTCCAATTGGAGTACCCTTCAAAACAGCAGTTTTTTGGGCTTGAGCAGGATTAAAGAGTGCTGTGTTTACTTCATCTTCTTGCCAGCCGCTACCTAGAAGATTTTGGCTTATTTTTAAATCTGAAATTCCCGCCTCGCGGCTTTGTTTGATGTAATCAAGTAATTGCTGATTAGCCAATGGGTAGATATTTTCAGATCGCCCAAATACTAATTAAATCTAGATATAATTTAATGAGTAATTAAGGATCGGAAAAATTAATTATATTAGGATTATTTACTAATCTATATTTTACAACAATTTAGTCACTGGTGCAAAGGACCTTCTGTGTATTTCACAAATGCCATGTTTGGCGAGCATGGTCTTATGAAGTTTGGTTGGGTAGCCCTTGTGTTTTTCTAGGCCGTATTTGGGGTATTTTTTTGCCAGGCGGGCCATGAGCCGGTCTCTGGTAACCTTGGCAATTATTGAGGCGCAAGCAATGGCGAAAACCTTGCGGTCACCTTTTACGATTGCTTGTTGGGGCAAGTTGAGACCTTTGATTAGGGTTTTGCCGTCAACCAACACTATGGTCTGTAGTTTGTAGTGAGTAGTTTGTAGTTTT
>JAUSEE010000044.1 GCA_030650095.1 Candidatus Buchananbacteria bacterium | reverse complement strand
AAAAATAACCTACCGAGCCCTCACGGACTCGGTATTTTATATTTCAAGCTTCGCTTGTCCGTTGTCCTCTTCGCCCTGAAGCTTTATGTATTTTTTAATCTGTTCTTCATTTACTCCAGCAGTTGAGACAAAATAACCGTCTGACCAAAAGCCGACATGACGATCATAAAGCTGTTCTAGAAAAGGGAATTTACGTCGCATGGCCCTGGACGAATTTGATTTTAAGATATTGACTGCATCGCTAACTGACCACTTCGGTGGTATTGATATTAAAAAATGGATATGATCTTCATCACACTTGGCTTCATATAATTCCAAATCAGGGTAGTTTTGACAAATGCGACGTAAAATTCCCACACAAAAGGCACCCAGACCTTCATTGAGGGCTTTTCTTCTATACTTAGTTACAAATACTATATGATATCTGGTGTAGTAAACACTTTGTGCTTGTTTTCTATACTTCATAGTATAGAGAATCTTACATGATGTCAGGGCGATGAGTCCAACGAACACCCCTCTCCTCCGAGGCCTGACGGCCTCGGTTTCCCCGGTGGATATAAAAAAAAGATTGATTGTCATTTTAAACGGTGATATAATTTTTCATTGAGGGAAGGATTTCATGCTGGCATGTTGAAAATTGTATTTCTCCAACCTTAGTTTGGAGATTCACACTTCAATACAGTTTCACAACATTCCAGTTCACCCTTCTCTAAATCCCGTCTTCACTGACGGGATTTTTTATGTGAAAGTTTCTTTATTTGTCATTGCGAGGTACGAAGCAATCTTATGTTTATATCACATGGGATTGCTTCGCTCGCTTGAGCTCACTCGCAATGACAGAAAAGACAGCAGACAAGTAGAGACTGAATTATAAATTACCACGTCCATAAGGACGTAGCAGGTTATCTAATAGAGTAACCCTTATTACACCAGAAGACACAAAATAAATCTTTGTGTTATAATATTATTAAATCAATTAAAATAATTTATGAATATAAAGCAACTGCTTTTGGTTGTATCCGGGGCCACCGGCTTATTTTGGATTGTTTGGCTAGCCGTTATCATTCAAATAGATCCTTTTGAAGCTGATTTTTTCGGCTTTGCTTTGTTTTATTTAACTTTGTTATTTTCTCTTTTAGGAACATTTTTTCTGGCCAGTTTCGCTTTCAGGAAAATTTTCAATAAATTCTCCATGGAATACAGCATTGTCGGCACCTCGTTTCGCCAATCATTCTTTTTTGCCCTCTTGGTTGTCAGTCTCTTGATTCTTCAGGGCCTCAAGATGCTCAATATATTGAACACCTTGCTTTTAATTGCGGCTATTGTGGTCTTGGAATTCTTCTTTTTGAGCTACAAAAAAAGGGTTTAGAGACTTGGCTTTCACACAACCGCCGGCAGTGGCGGTTTTTTATATTGACGAAAAGACAAATTTTGGGCTATAATAGCTACATTATTAAATCATGGTGGCAATAAAATGAAAGAGAAATTAGAAGGGTTAAAAAAAGAATTTTCCCAAGAACTGGAAAAGATAAAATCTTCGGCTGATTTAGAATCTCTAAGCAATAAATATTTGGGACGAAAAAATGGCTCATTAACTTTACTGATGAAAGAAATGAAGGAACTGCCCAAAGAAAAGATGCCGCTGGTAGGCAAATTGGCCAATGAAATAAAAGAATTCCTTTTGTCACAAATGTCGACAGCCAAATCCAAACTGGAAAATAAAAATAAATCAGATAATTTTTTTGATCCCACCTTGCCGGGCACGGAACAGCCTGTCGGCCATCTGCATATGGTAAGCCAAGCCATTAGAGAGATCTCGGCTATTTTTGAGCATATCGGCTTTCAAAGGGAAAGATATCCGGAAGTTGAATGGGATTATTACGGCTTTGAAGCGCTTAATATGCCACAAGGCCATCCGGCCAGAGATGAATGGGAAACTTTTTTCATAGATAGAGAGCCTATCAACAAGAAATTCGGCCAAAGGATTTTGACTCCGCACACTTCCTCCGGACAAGTCAGAGAAATGGAAAAGAATATTTTGCCAATCAGGATGATGAATATTTCCAAAACCTATCGCCGACAGATAGACGCCTCGCATTCGCCCATGTTTCATCAATTTGAGGGTTTGGTAGTTGATCAGGATATAAATATCACTCACTTGAAAGGCACGGTGGAATATTTTGTCAAAAGATTTTTCGGACCGGACAGGGAAATACGGCTGCGGCCGCACCATTTCCAATTTACCGAACCGAGTTTTGAAGTGGATATCTCCTGCGGCGTTTGCGATGGCAAGGGCTGCAAACTATGCAAGGAAGGTTGGCTGGAGCTGGCTGGCGCCGGTATGGTCCATCCCAATGTCCTCAAAGCGGGCGGTATTGATCCTAAAGTATACGGCGGATTTGCTTTCGGTTGGGGAGTGGAGAGATGCTATATGATGAAATCAGGATTGAATATTGATGATATTAGACTTTTATATAAGAATGATTTAAGGGTTATCAATCAGTTTTGATTTATCGTCCTAAAATATTGACTCTATTAATAATTCGTAATTAATATGGCAAAAAAGAAAATTTTATTGGTGATCATTGGCATAATAGTTGCAATATTATTATTTCTTGGTATTTTTTTCTTTATCTACATTAGAGATGTTTATATTTTTGGAAATGCAGCAGAAAAAAATAATGAAAATTATTGCTTAAAAATATTTAATATTAAGGTTGAACATTCCTGTATAGAAATCATTGCTGTTGCAAAAAACGATGTAAATATATGTCATCTAATTAATGACGAAAAAGATCTTGATCTTTGCTTTTTTGATATTGGCATTACTAATAAGTCACAATCTGCTTGTGACCAAATTAGGGATGAAACTGGAAAAAATAACTGTACGAATGTAAATATTTTGCATCAAGCAATTGTGAATGACGATATTAAAATGTGTGATAAGATAACAGCAGAAAATGGCAAAACTTATTGCAAAAAACAATTTCTAAATAAATAGCATCCAGATTTGTTTTATGAACCTAAACACTTCCTACAACTGGTTAAAATTTAAAAATAAAAATCTATTGAAATTAGCAATTGTTTTAAGTATTCTTTTTTGGATCATTTTGGGTTTAGGATTTAAATCAGTTATTGACAGTTGTAACGGAGAAATTTATACAACGATTCTTGGAGTAAGAATTCAAGAGGAAATTGATATCGAAAAAAAGAATGAGAATGAGCTGATGAAACTTAAATACCCTGAATCTATGTGCCTTGATGGCAGGAATGCGGTCTCTGGATTTCCCTTTTCATACTCCGAGGTTAATATAGGTGTTTATTTTAAATTTTATAATTTAATATTTAATTTTATCGTTTATTTTGTATTTTTTTACATTGTTTTCTTATTGATAGATAAGATTTCTTTCCAAAGAAAACGAATGGTAGAATGATTTAGGATTGAATCAGTAGTTTTAAATTAACCACTACCTTTTACTAATTACTAGTTACTAATCAATGAACTTAAACATTTCCTACAACTGGCTCAAAGAATATGTGGCTACTAAAGACAGCGCCAGAGATTTTGCCAAAAAACTAACTGTCAGCGGGCCAACTATTGATTTTATCCACGAGCTGAAGCCGACTTTTAAAAAAGTTGTGGTAGGTGAAATTATTAAAATAGACAAGCATCCCCAAGCTGATAAGTTGCAAGTCTGCCAAGTGTCCGTGGGCGAGAAAAAACCGCTTAATATTGTTTGTGGGGCGTCCAATATCCAAGCCGGCCAAAAAGTGCCGGTGGTTTTGGTGGGCGGTGAAGTTTCGGGCAATGAAGTAAAAAAAGCTGTTCTTAGGGGTGTGGAAAGCGAGGGCATGATGTGCAGCCAAAAAGAACTGGGCCTTGGCGAAGACCACAGCGGCATTTTTATTTTACCCAGTTACACCAAAGTCGGCCTGCTACTGGAAAAAGTAATGAATCTGGAAGACAGCATTTTTGACATCGAAGTCACTTCCAACAGGCCTGATGCCATGAATATAATCGGCTTAGCCAGAGAAGCGGCCGCCATAGTAGATGCCAAATACACTTATCATGAATCCAAGCCGAATCTAAAAATAGGCCAAGAAATAAAATTAGCCGTTTCCGTTAAAGAGCCCAAACTCTGCCCGCGCTATCGGGCTATTGTTATGACCAGTGTTAAGGTGGAATCATCGCCCTTGTGGCTGCAGGCCAGGCTTTTGTCAGCCGGACTAAGACCGATAAACAATCTGGTTGATATAACCAATTACATACTTTTGGAATTCGGCCAGCCGATGCATGTGTTTGATTTTGATAAACTACAAAATCAGGAAATCATAGTTAGAAAATCTAAAAAAGGCGAAACTCTTCTGGCCTTGGACGGCAAAAATTATGAATTAGTGGAAAATTCTCTGGTGATAGCCGACGGCAAAAATCCGGTAGCTGTGGCCGGAATCATGGGCGGAGAATTATCAGCCGCCACCATCACAACCAAAACCATTGTTTTGGAATCGGCCAATTTTGATCAGCTCTCTGTTAGGCGGACAGCCAGGGCCTTGAATCTTCATTCTGACAGCTCTAATTTGTTTGAAAAGGGATTGGCTCCGGAAAATACCACGCCAGCCATTTTGAGAGCCATAGAACTGGTAGCCGAACTAGCCAGCGGCCAAGTGGCCTCAAAATTATTTGACTGTGCCAATTATTCCAGTAAAACCAAAAAGATAGATTTGTCGTCAAAAGAAGTTGAGAGAGTCTTGGGTTTGGAAATAAAGCAAGCAGAAATAAAATCAATTTTAGAAAGATTGGGCTTTAATGTCTCCGGCACCACGGCTTTAAAAGTAGAAGTGCCTTACTGGAGAGACAACGACATTGACGGTCCTCATGATTTAATAGAAGAAATAGCCAGAGTCTACGGCTACCATAAGTTGCCGGCCAAACTAATGGCCAGCGAATTGCCCGAGGGCGAATCCAAGCCAGAATTTTTTTGGGAAGATAAAACCAAAGATGTTTTAGTCGGCCTGGGTTATAGCGAAAACATAAACTATTCTTTTATTTCCGAAAGGCTGATTAAAAATTCAGCTCTTAAAATAGAAGATCATCTTAAAATCGCCAACCCTCTTAGCGGTGATTTCGAATACATGAGAATATCGCTTGTGCCGGGCCTGCTTCAATCCGTCAAAGAAAATGAAAGAATGGTTAAAGATTTAAAAATATTCGAACTAAGCAAATCATATCTAAATAACGAGAACAATCTGCCAAATGAAAAAACTGATTTATGCCTGGCCAGAGCCGAGGATTCGACAGACAAAGCTTTCTTTGATGTCAAAGGCGCTTTAACTGTCGTTTTGCAAAAGCTTAATATAGAAGACTTCGCTCTTAAGCCGCTCTCCCAAGAATTGCCATATTGGCAGAAAAATGAATCAGCCGAAATTATAATCGGTGACAATAAAATAGGAATCATCGGCACCATCAACAGGGAAACGCTCCAGCTTTTCAATATCAAAAAAAGCCCGGCTCTGGTAGAAATTGATTTTGCTAAGCTCTTAAAATCAGCCAAAGACAGCCCTACCTATAAGCCCATAGCCAAGTTCCCGGCCATTGATTTGGATATTTCCATGGAAATAGCCGAGAATATTTTATATGATGAAGTAGTCGGCTTTATAAAAAATATAAACGATCTCATAAAACAAGTTCTATTCTTGTCTGTTTACCAAGACCAGAATATTCCCAAGGGCAAAAAAGCTTTGGCGATTAGGATAAACTACCGCGATGACAATAAGACTTTGGAACTGGCGGAAGCGCAAAAAATTCACAACAAAGTTGTTGAGAAATTGAAAAAAGAATATAATATAAGTATTAGATAATTATAAATCATAAATAAACTAAAATGAAATTAAACAAAGAATATTACATTAATTCAAAATTATTATTTATGTCGTTCGTAATTCTTTTTAATTTAATTCTTATAACAACCATATTTTTAGATTTTAATGAAACAGGAATAAAAGCTATTTTTTCTTTTAAGACACTAATTGGGATCTCGATGTTAATAATAGGAATACCAATTTTATTTGATATAAACAAACAATACAAAACAGATTATGAAAAGATGGATAAAACTATTCAACCAAGAAATGTAAAAGAGGGTAGACTAAGCAAAATATTAACTTATATTATCTACCTTATAGGAGTATGTTTTTTTATACTAATGATTGTTTTAGCAAAAATACTTTTATAATTCTTATTAAAAATAAAAAATTGTAAAAAATTAACAATTAATTTTTAACTTTATAAACTAACTCACTCCCATGCTTGAAACATCACAAGACCTGCTTCGCCTGTCAATAGCTTTTGTAGTTTTGTTTATCGGCTTAGCTATCGGCTGGAGCTGTATTTATATCGCTCTCATTCTGCGCGATTTTAAAAAAATGACAAAAAGCGCCAGAAAAAAACTGGACCTGATTGATCAGATACTGGAAATCGTCAAGAAAAAAGTTGAAACCACGGCTAACTATCTGCCGCCCATAATTGAAGGAATTGGCAAATTAGCTTCTCATTTTAGGGAAACAAAAAGTAAAAAAACTAAGCGTAAAAAATAATTCACTAAAAATATGAACAAACGGATATATTTCTTATCTTTGATTGTTTTGCCGCTGCTTTTAAACAGTTGCTCCTATAAAGCCCCGGCTACTTATACTGTGCCAACCAGTGAGAATGAAAACATTAACCAAAATACTAATCAAAATAGTGCTGATCAAAACACTAATAAGAAGACAAATGTTAATGTCAATACTTCTGTAAATGTAAACACTAATACAGCTGTAAATACCAATGTTGCCAAGCCAAAAAATATTAATGTAACCTTGTCCGGCTTTGCTTTTAACCCTAAAATTATAACTATTAAAAAAGGGGATACTATTATTTGGACCAATCAAGACCCGGTGGGGCATACTGTCACTTCTGATCCGGGCTCGGCCGTTAATTTTTCTTCCAGTACATTAGACAAGGGTGATACTTATAGAATGACTTTCAATGCTGTAGGCACTTTCAATTATCACTGCAGTCCTCACCCCAGTATGACAGCGCAAATTATTGTCACAGAGTAATATGCTAAGAAATATAAGTTATTATCTTATTTTCGGCAAACCGGTGATGATGTACCTAGGCATAATAACTTTTTTGCTTTTTATTGCCACCGCCAGCGTGGGCTATGGCATTTACAAGGGCAAGTTGAGAATACCTTTAGTTTGGCACTTTCGCTTGGCTAAAACAGCCATTGCTTTTGCCCTCATTCATGCCACCTTGGGGATATTAGCTTATTTTTAATTTTTTAATTTGACTTTACTTTTTATTTTGCCTAAAATAACTCGGCTACTCAAGACCGTTGTAACAACTCCAACCAAAGGGGAGATTAGAAGATGTTCATACCTGTTTGGCTCCTTGTTTTAATGCTCTTTTTAATTTGTTTGTTTTGTTTGTTTTCTATACTGGCTTATATTTTCTTAGGTATTTTAGCCCAAGTAATATTAGAAGCGGAATCCAGTATCCTTGATTATTGGAGAAGAAGTTCCGAGACTGTCCTAAAAGAATCATATTTGCATCGCTGGGAGCTAAAAGCCATAAAGAAAATGAATGATGCTATTTATTTGATTGAGGACGAGGATGATATGCTAATATTTTTGCTGTTTTGGCCTGTTTATTTAATCAGATTATGGCGCGGCATTCTTATTGTTGATAAAAAATTAGAAACATTGCAATAGTCAATGCAAAAAGAGCTTTTTTAAGCTCTTTTTAATTTTGCAATTAAAGTTTTATTTGCCCACCGTCTTCTCTGTCATTGCGAGGGAGCCCTCAAGCGAACGAAGCAATCTCGTGTATTAACCCCATAAGATTGCCGCGTCGTCCGCTAAAAAGCGGACTCCTCGCAATGACAAATAAAGAAAAGTGAGGAAACTTAGGGGTTAACACATATGGTATTTGAAGGGAATTAAAAAACGCCCGGCCGATTGGCTGAGCGTAATGTGCAACGTATTGATATTTAGTCTTCAAATTGTGGTTGCCGACGCTGAGACTCGTCCCAATCCTTTTCAATCTTGTCCAGTTGTCCCATTGATGTTGCCACATTGATATCTAATGCCATTCTTGAATAATAATGTTTTCCGATTGAATTAAGATTTTTTTCACAATCTTTTATCCAATTAATAATGTGAGTCAGTAATCGACACTTTTCATAGATCAACAATCGCAACTCAATTTCTTCTTTCAATTCATTTAAAATCTTCCAATGCTCAACGGCATTAATACTGGGAGGATCATCTGATGAAATCGTTCCCAATCTGCGCATTTTTTCCTTTAGATCATCGAGCTTTAACTTAGCAATCATTTTTCTTTCCTTTCTTTTTTTGGCTTAACCTCTGTTGCCATCGTTCAATCCTATCTTGTTGAAAAAGTCTCCCATCTCCTCGTCGATCTCGATTATCGCTTGCATGTTCTCGGCAGAATTGATCCGCTTGCGATATTCCGCTACTTCGAGGAAACAGCTGCCACCCCTTACGCCCTCTTTATTGATAATGTTGACGAGCGCCTCAACTATGCGGTTCAGCAGTTTCCGCTTCTCTTCGGTCAGCAATAGTTCTTCAAGTAAAAGTTTTTCTTGTTGACAATGAACATAGTCCAATTCCTCAAACCGGCTGGGATCTCGAACTTCCTTAATTTTAGGCCACCGAGCAATACACATTATTATTTGTTTCTTCAAGGTTTCCATGGCTTCACTGCTGATACTCATTTCCAATCTCCCTTTAGTTGTTTTCCCATCAATTTTCAATGTCCTTCAACTCAACAAGACATTTTATCATTAATTATCACCCTTGTCAAGAAGTTGATTTTTACCGCTTAATCTTGTAAAATAAAAACATTAAAACATCTTAAATAATTCGCAAATATTAAACATATGCTGGATATAAACAGGGTAAGAAATGATAAGGAGGGGATTAGGCAAGCTTTATTAAAAAGGATGGAGCCGGAGAATCTTGATCCTATTTTGGAGCAAATATTAAAGCTGGATGAGGGTAGACGGGAACTTATTCAAAAAACAGAGGAACTTAAAGCTGAAAGAAACAAGCATTCCAAGGTAAAGCCAACGCCGGCAATTATTGATGAGATGAAAAAAATCGGCGAAGATATTAAAGATACGGATTTAAAACTAAGCGAAATTGAAACAAAATTAACTGAACTGATGGCCGAACTTCCTAATACCCCGGCCGATGATGTTGTGCCGGGCGGGAAAGAAAACAATAAAATAGTCAAAACCTATTTGGAAAAACCAAAGTTTGATTTTAAGCCCAAGGATCATGTTGAACTGGCCACCTCACTGGATATTATTGATTACGAGAGGGGAGTAAAGATGTCCGGAGCCGGTTTTTGGATTTACAAAGGCCAAGGAGCACTGCTAGAATGGGCGCTGTTAAGCTACTTTATAGAGTTCCATACCAAAAATGGCTACCAATTTATGATTCCGCCGTTTCTTTTAACCGAGCAATCAGCTTACACTTCCGGGCATTTGCCAAAATTTAAAGATGATCTTTTTTGGACTCAGGATAAAACCTGCCTCAATGCCACCTCCGAAATGATGCTGGGCAATTATCATCGCGACGAGATCATAGACGAAAAATTATTACCGCTTAAATATTGCGCTTATAGCGCCTGTTTTAGGCGTGAAGCCGGCTCGTACCGCAAAGAGGAAAGGGGCATGATCAGAGGACATCAATTTAACAAAATTGAAATGTTCCAATTTACTAAGCCGGAAGATTCTGCCCGGGCTTTTGACGAGCTGGTAGAAAATGCCGAGAAATTAGTAGAAGGCTTTGGACTTCATTATCAAACAACCCTACTAGCCGCTGGCGACGCCAGCGCGGCGATGGCTAAAACCAAAGACATTGAAGTCTGGATTCCGTCTATGGAAATTTATAAGGAAGTTTCCAGCGCCTCAAACGCCCTGGATTACCAGGCGAGGCGCGGAAATATAAGATATAAAAATTCTGAAACAGACAAAAACGAGTTTATCCATACCTTAAACGCTTCCGGTTTGGCCACTAGCCGTCTTTTCCCGGCTATCTTGGAACAATTCCAACAAGCCGACGGCAGCGTTAAAGTGCCAGTTGCCTTACAAAAATTTACAGGTTTTGATACAATCTCCATCTCCAAATGATAAAGGATTTTTCCAATAACAATTACAAGTCCAAAATAAGGATAAAAAAGGATTATCGAAGAAAAAAATTTGTTAATCCTTATTTTAGTAATTCTTCAAAAAAAGAAGCCGGCAGTGGGTTTAACACCAAATTATATTTAAAGATAATTTTGGCCATTTTTTTAGTTTATGTGATAATTTACAGTGATTTATTTAAAATACAAACCATCGAAGTAAATGGAGCGGAACTTATTAATCAAATAGAATTGGAGCAGATAGTTGATGAACAACTAAACACTTGGCGCTGGTTTGTATTGCCTCAAAAAAATCTGCTGTTTGTCAGCAAGAAAAAAATAGCCGAGGCTATTAGCAAAAAATACGGCTTGGATAATATAGAAATAAACAGGGGCTGGAAAAAGATAACCATAAATATAAAAGAAAAAATAAGCTACCTGATAATTAACAGCAATGAAAAATTATTTTTTACCGATAAGCAGGGGATTGTTATCAGGGAAGTGCCGGAAGAGGAAAAAGATAAGTATCTTGGTGAATTTCCCATTTTAAACACGACCCAAGAAATAAATATCGGCACCGAAGCTTTGTCGCCTCAAATGGTTGATTTCATATTAAGACTTGATGAAAAAATCAAGAGTTTTAATATTGAGATAAAAAATTATGAAAGTGGGGGATTAACCGAGGTTACCCTAATAACAAAAATAGGCTGGCGTGCTCATTTTGACATCAATAATAATTTTGATACCTCGATAGAAAACCTGCAAATGGTTTTAAACCAAAAAGTCAAAGATCAAAACAGTTTAGAATATATTGATTTAAAATTCGGGGATAAGATCTATTATAAATAACTAGACTAAGGATTCAGAAAAGGGGATGGGCCTAATTTGTAAAATAGCAATAAACTGCCCGGCTAGAATAAAATAGGATTATTAATTCTGTTTGTCAGAAAAAATATTCACTATTTTTTTATTTGCCATATACAAAATAAACTAACTTACTTTTTAACAAGTAACTATTTTAAGAGAGAGGATGGTGGATAAGTTTAGTTGAGCAGTTTCTTGTTTTATTTTATAATGATATTATCCTTCTTATAACATAGAATAAGAGATGGATTACTAATCGAATTATGCAGAAATCAAATAAAACCATAATAAGCCTTATCTCGGACTTTCTGGAATATTGCGAGGTAGAAAAGGGCTTAAGCCCTGTTTCTACACGTAATTACCATAACTTCCTTAAGGTATTTATCAAATGGCTTAAAAATAACGATTTAAGCGATCTTATGCCTCATGAGTTCTCAACAGACCATATCTGGAACTATAGGCTCTATTTGTCGCGTAAACACGATAAGGACGACTATATTAAAAAGACCACCCAGAGCTACTATCTAATAGCTGTGCGCAATCTCTTGAATTACTTTGCCGAAAAAGACATCACTTCCCTGCCGGCCGAAAAAATAAAATTACCAAAGTTGACTGATAAGGATAAAAAAATAAAATTTTTAAAATTTGAACAAGTTGAAAAATTATTCAATATGCCGGATGTCTCTAAACCAGACGGTTTAAGGGACAGGGCTATTTTAGAAATATTATTTTCCACCGGTATGCGGGTTTCTGAGTTAACTTCGCTTAATATTAATTTATTTGATCGGGTTAATTTATTAAACAGTAAATCCAATGACTTAGAATTGAGCATTAATGGTAAGGGTGGGTCTACCAGAACAGTTTATTTCTCCAATCGTTCATTAAAATGGTTGGCTAAATACCTCAAAACCAGAAATGATCTTCTGCCTCCCCTCTTTATAAACTACCAAAGAAATCAGAATGATGAACATAGGCTATCACCAAGATCAATCGAAACTTTAGTAAAGAAATACTCCGTTATGGCGGCTTTACCAGTTGATACTACCCCACATACATTACGCCATAGTTATGCTACTGATTTATTAGATCGGGGAGCCGATCTAAGATCTGTTCAGGAGCTTCTGGGCCACAAAAATATTGTAACAACCCAAATATACACTCATGTGACTAATAAAAAGTTAAGGGAAATCCACCGCCAGTTCCATAGCGGGGAAAAGAAATAAAATAGTTTATTTATATTATATTTATAATAAAATTCATTTAAATAAAAAATCCAGCTGATTTAAGCTGGATATATATTAATTAAGAGGATCACCTTTTTCCATCACATAAGCGATTTCTCTTTTAGTAGAAGCAAAGGGCTCATCCAAAATAATACCCTCCAAAACTACCGGCACGCCAGGAAGAATTTTAAGCAAACGGCAAATTTGTTTTTTGTTGTCAGCTTTATAAACCGGAGCGTGATAGCTATCCACGGTTTGCCCGCTGACATGAAGATGGCGTATCTTATTTCCCATAGCCGAGGCCAGTTCATGAGCCAATGTCATGGAAGGATCATGTTCATAAGCGTGTTGCAAATCTAACACAAAACCAAAATCATAGTTATCCCTTATTTCTCTGATTTCTTCAACTGAGGTGCCGAATTTTTTGTTTCTGTCCATATTTTCAATCAAAACCGGAAAAGGCACTACTTCCAAACCATTAAAATTAGCCACGGTATCAGGATGGAAAACAACTCCGCTTACAGGCAACATTTGGCTTAGGGCTGTAAGTTTACGGATAACTGCATTAGTCAGACCGGAAACGTCAAAATACTTTATATCCCTGCAAGGCGCATGAATAGTAATCTTGCTGAACTTCCTTAGCTTGCTCATATCAGCTTCGGTTAGCTCAAAATTAAAGAGTTGCTCTGGAGTGACAAATCCCAACTCTAAAGCAGTAGCGCCAGCTCTTAAATAAGCCTTGAGCTTATCTACTAGTTTAAGACCAGACTTATGTAAACAGCCGGTTGAAAATCCTATAAGTCCCCTGCTAAAGTGATTAGCTTTAAGCGTGATTTCACTCATCATCGTAGTTACAGTAACAGCGCCAAAACGGCCGATGCAAAGCGGGTCTTCAATATTAATATTGTTATGAGTTTGTTTTAAATCAAGCAAAAGGCTGGATCCCCTCTCTACTTGATCCTGGCACAAGCCGCAAATAAATTGATTATCACCTGATAGACGCAAGAAAGTGCATCTGGAGCACTTTTCAAAAATATGTTCGGCTTTCAAATCCTTGAGCATTTTTTCTCCCTTTATGTGGTATGCTTCTTTATATTGTTTTAAAGATCTACTATCAGTCGCTAATAATACAATATAACCGGTATTTAGTCAAATAAAAACAGTCCGCCCAGGGCGGACTGTTTTTGGCGGTAAAATTTACTCTTCCTTGGAACCGCAATCGCAACAATATTTGCAAAGATCAGAATCGCACTGACACTTAGAATCATCATCAAGTGGCATACCGCACTGACGGCAGTTTTCCATAAGATTAGATTGATTATTATTTAAGGTAAATAATTTAAAGGATCAACAGGTATGCCGCCGGAACGGACTTCAAAATGCAAATGAGGCCCGCTGCTGAAACCGGTACTGCCGCTGGCGCCGATAATCTGGCCCTTGGTGACATATTGATCGTTTTTAACACTAACCGAGCTAAGATGGGCGTAAAGAGTGGCTAAATTATTATTGTGGATGATCATAATATAATTGCCGTACCATTTCGTGCCTATGGCCACTTTGGCCACATAACCGGCTTCAGCCGATCTGACTGTTGTGCCGGAAGAAACTCCGATATCCAGACCGGAATGTTCAAATAAATTTCTGTAAGGATAATCAGGATCATGGAAATAAGCGGTTTTTCTGCGACTATTTGTCGGCCACATAAGCGAGGCTTCGGCTAAATTGTTAAATTCCTCATCAGTGCCTTTCTTTTCCAATTCTTGGCGTAATTTATTTTCCATGGCCGCCACGGCATTGTTGGCCGCCAGTTGCTCCTGTTTTAAGTTGCCAATAAGAGTTTGATATTTTTTTTCGGAATTACTGGTTTCGGCAATCAAATACTGCTTGGTGCCGATTTGATTGGCCAGGCTGTCTCTTTCACTTTCCAATTTATTAAGCAGTTCTGACAACTGATCCCTTTTGGAGCTTAGTTCTTCTTTTTTCGCATTATATCTTTCAACCATCTCTTGAAATCTGTTTAAAGTTTTCTGTAGATCTTCCTCTATACCCTCAATGTTATTAATTTGATCAAAAAATTCAGAGAAAGAATTGTTATCCAAGAGGACAGATAAATAATCCTTGTCGTCATAAAAATCCAATAATCTGATAAAGGCCGATAAATATTTTTTCTGATCTTCAATTGATTTTTGATTGTCAACTATTTCCAGTTCAACTTTGCTTATTTCCAGCTCTGTGGCTTTGACTTCTTCCACTTTACCTTCAATGTCTAATTCGGTTTTAGCTATTTGGTTGTCTAGGATAGCCACCTGGTTCTTAAGGCTTCCGGCTTGGCTGCGGAATTTGCTGATGTTGTTATTATATTCGGTAATCTTATCAGCTATTTCATCTATTTTCTTTCTTTGCTCGTCAATCTGCTTATTCAAATCACTAATATTGCCTTCATTGGCGCCGGGAGCAACCGGTGTTTCCTGGGCAATTAAGCTGTTAACGGTAAATAGAAAAGCGCCAAAGAGAATTATAGGCATTAGAATCAAGGCCATAACATGGTATTTGCCTAATTTTAAAAACTTGGCTTTTTTAAGCATGGGATAATATTGTTATTTTCAACTTTATTATAACATGTTTAAATTACCATTGACAATTGGGCTGTTTTAAACTATAGTATTAAGAATCGGTTCTTTTAAAAAGCACCCAAAAGGAGAAAGAAAATGAAAATGAAAATAATAACTTTGGCTACCCCGGCAGAATATGATCACACGGAAATTACTTTTGAAGTAGACGGCCGAATTGGCGGATCGGGCTTTATCGGCAAAGGCAAAGATCAGCGCCTAGGCCTAATCAAATGCCCGGTTTGCCAGAAAGAAAATTACGCCGTGTCCGTGTCTTCAGGCGTATGTGTTTTCTGCGACTTTAACGCCAATGCCGGAGAATAAACCTTGAAACGCTCGGAAATGAAAATTGATGTGACTTATCTACTCTGCCCTGATAAAACTTGCCGGCTCTTCTTTAAAGAGGGCGTTACTCTCCCTTGTGAAAGACATTGCCCGCACCAAACCAAGTTAAAAAAAATTATTTTATGCGCCTCCTGCCAAGAAATAATTGAACTCCCCGGCGATCATAGCGCCATCCAAAGAGTTGATCACCATTGTCCCGGTGGCCATATAGCCGGTAACCTCCAAAGGCTGAGCGGCAAGTACCATCGTATCTTTCAAAAGCCAAAAAAATAAAGCGACCATTACCAGGCCGCTTTTTTATTTTAATTTTTCTATGGCTTCTTTCAATCGTTTTATGGTTTTCTCCGGCCCCAGTATCTCGGCCACCTCAAATGGCGTGGGTGATTTTTCCTCTCCGGTGAGCGCAAACCTCATGGGCCACAGCACCTCGCCGTTTAACAGATTATTACTAGCAATAAAATCACGGATATTTTTTTCTAAAGTTTCCGCCCGCCAATCCGGCTTATCATATTTTTGAAGTTCCACAATTAGTGATTTTAAATTCTTTAAAATAGTTGCCTTAGCCGATTTCTTCCAAATCAAGCCTTCGGCCTGATAATTTAAATCAGCAGCAAAAATAAATTTCAAATCCTCCCCCACTTCGCTTAATCGGCTTATCCTTTGTTGTTCTATGGCAAAAAACTTATCCAAATTCAAATCAGGAGAAACTTGCTTAATATTTTTTTCCAAATAAGGCCTGGCCATTTTTTGGAATTCACCGGGATTTAATTTTTTAAGGTATTCGCTGTTAAACCAATTAAGTTTTTCCTGATTAAAAACAGCGCCGGACTTATGGACTTTTTTAATGTCAAAGACTTTGATTAATTCGGCCAAAGAAAATATTTCCTTTTCAGTGCCCGGATTCCAACCCAAGAGCGCCACAAAGTTAACCAATGCTTCCGGCAAATAGCCGTGATCGCGATAATCTTCTACAGCCACATCGCCTTGGCGCTTGGACAGTTTTGATTTATCCGAATTCAAGAGGAGCGGCAAATGGGCAAACTGGGGCACAGCCCAGCCAAAAGCCTGGTAGAGCAAAATATGCTTGGGCGTTGAAGACAGCCACTCCTCTCCCCTGATGACATAATTTATTTTCATGGAGTAGTCATCCACCACGCTGGCCAAATGGTAGGTGGGAAAGCCGTCTGATTTTAAAATTATTTGATCATCGATATCAGTGGTATTGAATTTTATTTCACCCTTAACCTCGTCTTGGAATTTTATTTCCTGGCCTTCCGGAATTTGGAATCTGATAACATGCCTTTCGCCATTATCTAATTTGCCCTTGATCTCGTCGGGAGTTAATTTTAAGCACTCCCTGTCGTAATGGGTCAGCTGGCCGGCGGTCTGCTGGTTGGCTTTTAATTCCTCCAGTCTGGCCGGCGTGCAAAAACAATAATAGGCTTGGCCCTTATTTACCAGTTCTTGAGCGTATTTTTGGTATATTTTAAGCCTTTTAGACTGCGTGTAGGGCCCAAAATTGCCCTTTTCAGCGACTTTCCCATCGTTACCCAGTAAAATACCCTCGTCAGCCTCCAAACCGGCCCATTTAAGGGCTTTGAGCAAACCGCCCACCGCGCCTTCAACTTCGCGAGTTTGATCGGTATCTTCTATGCGCAAGACAAAAGTGCCCTGGTTTTGTTTGGCAAAAATATATTCATACAAAGCGGTTCTAAGTCCGCCAATATGAAGATAGCCAGTGGGGCTGGGAGCGAATCTGGTTCTGGTTTTTTGTTTTCCAAACAAAGACATAATATTTACAATTTACTGTTATATTGTATATTCTAAGACCCGTTTAGTCAATTAACAGGCAAATAAAAAAGCAATTTATGTCATTGCGATCCGCCCTAGGCGGAGAAGCAATCTCGTATTCTATAGCCGTGGGATTGCTTCGTGCCTCGCAATGACAAATCAAAAAATATCCTGCTTAAACGACAAGCCGAATCGGCTGCGCTCAGGATGATAATTATAAACTAACCATTTTTGTATTTCGCGGGAAAATAAAAAAGACGGTGGTTTTCCGTCTTTAATGATTTTAAATTATTTTTTCTTTTTGAAAATGAGCGGGTCTATTATGTTATCCCATAACAATATGCTCGCGAGAATAATCAGCACCTGAGATATTGGCGTGGCTGTTGCTCCAAATTCAGGCGATAATTCGTGCAAAAGAACAAATGAAAATATAGCAGCACCGGTTTTAACGCATAAGGCAAAGGCGCCAAGAAAAACTAACAAAGCTGTTGCCACTCTGGCTATGCCTTTTAACAGTTTCATAGATGTTTCTCCTTTAGTGTTGTCACGTTAAATCTTCCTTTAGGATTATAGCCAACGCAACTGGCCAAAAAACCATACATCCAAGAATATCTATTCGCATATATTTTTTTGGTTCGTCCGATGCATTAGAATGTTTTCTATAATAAACAGAATCGACAAGAAACACCAAAAGCCCCAAAACCAGATAAAGCATACCAATAATTATGAGCAATAGAAACATTTCCATCATCTCACCCAACCGTTCTTTGGCTTAAACATTAGAAACCACTTTAACAAAAAGTATCCTGGATTTTTTAACCAACTTTTTGGCCAATGATTCAGTGATCTTAAAATGGACTTTAAGAAATTTAGCCAGATTATTTCTAGCCTCTTCCACTTGCTTGGCTTGGATGCTGATTTCCATTTTTCCGTCTTTAAAATTGAAAATGAACGTATATTCGAACATTGATGCGTTTCCTTTCTGTTTTCTGTCCCATCAACAAAAAATAAAACAAATATTTTTAGGAAGAGGGAAAGTGAACTTGCCACCTTCCCTGATTGAAAGACTGTTTTAAAATGCGCCCTGCCACCAGCCCAGCGGGGTCCAGCCTTCCGAGGTGTCCACAGCGCGACGCCGTATCTCCTCGAAAAATTCAGGACGATCTTGTTTCATTTGATCAAGCCGCTCTTCAATATCCGGCACAAGCGCCGCTAGTAATTGAAAATTGGTGTTTTCTGCAGGAACCAGGTTCACCTTGGTCATTTTGCCTCCTTTATGTTTGGCATCTTCCTAAAAATATTTGTTTTATTAAAGAGCTGTATTTCTACGGCCTATGTATATCATTAATTGGCTTTTTTGTCAAACATCACCAGCCAAAGAAATTTAACAGTGGCGTTAAAAATCCGGCCGATTCTTTGGGGTTGTATTAACAAACGGAAAAGCCATTCCAAACCAAGTGATCTTAAAAATTTGGGAGCGCGCCTGACTTGTCCTGACAAATAATCAAATGTTCCGCCCACGCCCATGGCGACTTTTACCGCCGGCATTTTTTCCAGGTTTCTCTTGATCCACATTTCCTGCTTCACCTGCCCAAATCCCACCAAAAGAATATTGGCGCCACTGGCGTTTATCTTATTTAAAATAATTTCATTGTTGTCTAAAAGCCATTTTTCTTGATTGATAATTCCGCCCCGCTCTGCTCCGACAACTGTTTGTGGATATTTACTGGCCACTCTTTTGGCGCTCCCCTCTTCTCCGCCCAATAAAAATATTTTAGCCTCTTCTACCTGGCCCTTTAAAAGCTCGGCTGATAAATCCACGCCGATTACTCGCTGGAGTTTGCCGCCGCTGGCTAAAATCGGGCCGAAGCCGTCGCATAAAGCCAGCGAGGCTTGGTTAAGGACTTTTTTAAAGGCTTCGTTTTTCTGGGCGGCCACAATAAATTCAGCATTGACTGTCACTATATAATGCTGGCCGTCTGATTTCAGAAAATCAGAAATCCGGCCGATTGATTCCTTTAAGCCGATGTTGTCGATATTAACGCCTAAAATTTCTTGCTTCATTATTTTTTAATTCGTTAAGATAATTAACGGTTATGTCGGCTTGGGTGTTGTATTTTATGCCGCCCTCAACATCTTCTTTCTTATCAGAAAAAGACATCAGGCCGAAAATACCATCTTTCCAAAAGCCTAGATTAATCTGGTAGTCGGTTAAGTTTTCTTTGAATTGAAAATTGTTTTCCTGCAATTTCTGTTTATAGAAAGCGGCTATTTCTTCTTTGGTCTTGCCCAAACTCGGCCAAGACAGATTAACCGTTCTGGTCTTATCCAAATCCACTGTCTTGAGAGCCTCTTTCAAATCATCAACACTGAAGTTTTTGGGTATGTTTATATCATCGCCAAAATTGTCAGCCAATTTTCTTTTTAAATCATCCGATAAAACATTCAAGAACAAAGTTAAAACGAAATCGGGCATGGATTTTAAGCCAGCTATTATTTTAGCTTTGCCGGCAGAATCTTCCAAATTTATCTTCGCCTGGTCGGTTTCATAAAAAGGCATGTCGGCTGGAAAATCAAGGGGCAAGCCGTCAACTGTTTTAACAATCGGGCCGACAAAAAATTTTAAGGTTAAATAACCGATCAAAATAACGATAAGCAGGGTTAAAATAAGAGCGATGAGTATTTTTATAAACCTAGGTTTTCTCCTTCTGCCCTTTCTTTTTTTGGGAGCCCAATCAAAAGCCTCATCCCTTTCTATCTCCTGAAAATTTTCCAAATCTATTCTCATGGTTATAATTATATTAGAGTCTTGTCTGTTATCTATTTTAACAGAAATTTCAAATAGAATGAACCCGACCCCGCTCTTTAGAGCGGGGTATCTGGGCGGTTTCAAATGGAGGGTATCGGCTCCGCCGACGTATTTTTCCTCACACTGCCCTTAATACCCCTGGCTTTTAAGCCAGGGGTATTTGGGTAACAACATTATAAAAATCTAATCTTTTGGCTGTGAACTTGCTTAAAAAGCCATAAATTAATAATATTTATATCTATACCAAAAATATTAAATATCTGCTATAATTTAAACAAATTATTAATGAACCCAACCCCGCTCTTTAGAGCGGGGTATCTGGACAGCAACATTATAAATAAAATAAATAGAAATGACGATTGGTAAAAACACCCTAACAGCCCTGGCTTTAACAGCCTTAGTGGCGATATCCAGCCCAGCCCTGGCGGCTGAATTTGATCCGAATTATTTGATTTCCGATTCAGAAATAACCAACTATAATTCCATGGGGGTTAATGATATCCAAAGATTTTTGGAAAAACGCGACGGCACGCTCAAAAGCTATGTTACTATTGACAACGATGGCCAAACCGTAACTGCGGCTGAAACTTTTTATAAAACAGCCTTGAGTGCCATGATCAATCCCAAATATCTAATGGTCTTAGTGCAAAAAGAAATGGGCCTCTTAGACGACACCTCACCCCAACAAAGCCAGTACGATTGGGCCACCGGCTACGGCTGTCCCGACGGCGGCGGCTGTAACAGCAGATGGCAAGGCTTTTTTAAGCAGGTTAATTCAGCCGCTCTGCAAACCAGGGATTATGTGGACAACCCGAGCCAATACTATTATCAGCCGGGAGTAACTAGAATGATTGATAACACCCCGGTCACACCAAAAAACCCGGCTACCGCCGGCTTATATTCCTACACCCCGCACATAGATTGCGGCGGCAATTGCGGCGGCAACAAGCTTTTTTGGAATTTATGGAATAAATACTTTGGCAAAAAATGGCCGGACGGATCATTGCTTCAAGCGGAAAACGGCGAAACTAAATATTATATAGAAAACGGACAAAAAAGAGCCATTGTTTCCAAATCGGTTTTTGCTTCCAGGTTTGATGCTAAAAAAATAATTATCGTTTCGGAACCAGATCTTGATTATTATGAAGACGGACCGCCCATTGAATATCTTAATTTCTCCCTCTTAAGGAACCCGGCCCAGGAAGTTTATATGATTATTGATGACACCAAAAGAAAAATTGAAAGCGCCGAACTGTTAAAATCAATCGGCTTCAAAGAAGATGACATAATCGGCGTCAGCACTGAAGAGCTTAATCTTTATAAAACAGGAGCTGATATAACTAAAAATACCGTTTACCCCACCGGCCAATTACTGCAAGACAACAAGACCAGCGATGTTTATTATGTCCTAAGCGGCAAGAAGAAATTGGTCTTAAACAAAGAAATTATGACAGCCAATTTCCAAGGCGTGCCGATAAAAAAAGTTTCTCCTGATGAACTGGATATGTATAGCCCGGGAAATCCGGTTACCTTGCCGGATGGCGAACTGATAAAAGTGAAAACATCTAACACTATTTATGTTATTTCAGATGGCAACAGATTGCCCATCTTCAACTCCAGGATATTTTTAGCCATGAACTATAAATGGAATAATATAAAAACAGTCAGCCCAGAAACTCTGGATGCCCACCAACTGGGACAAACCATAACCGGAGACTGGTAAACATAATCTTTAACTTTAATTTTATTATATGTCATTAGTCTTTAGCGCCATTTCGCCTCATCCGCCGATACTTATCCCCGGCATTGGCAAAGAAAATATGGAACAAATAACTAAAACCAAAGAGGCCTTAGCCAGCTTGGAAAGGGATTTGTATGCCGCTAAGCCTGATATTCTGATTATCATCTCGCCGCACGGCCCGATTAACAGCGATCATTTTACCATAAACTTATCAGATAATTTTGAAGCTAATTTTGAAGAATTCGGCGACTTCTCAACCAAAATTAAAATAAGCGGCGATATTCTTTTAATGACCAATGATAGGGAAAGAATAGCCAGTAAATCACCGGTTAATATAATATCAGAAGCCAAATTGGATCACGGGGTGGGCGTGCCTTTTTATGCCCTGGGCCAAAATATGCCCAACATAAAAATAATCCCCATTTATTTTTCTTTGCTGGATAATCAAGCGCATTTTGAATTCGGCAAAAATCTAAAAGAAATAATACTCAACTCCGACAAAAGAATCGCCGTTATCGCTTCGGGCGATTTATCCCACTGCCTCACAGAAAATGCGCCGGTAAAATTTAATCCGGCGGGCAAGGAATTCGACGAGAAGTTGATAGACTTGTTAAGAAAGAGCGAGTCTCAAAGTATTGTGAATATGGATGTAAAATTAATTGAAAGAGGCGCGCAGTGCGGGCTAGGATCTATTCTGATACTTTTAGGGATACTAAATAATATAAGTTTTGAAACAAAAATATTAAGTTATGAAGCTCCTTTTGGAGTGGGCTATCTGGTGGCGGATTTAGAATTAAAATAATTTTAGATTTTTAAAATCCGCCTAGACTGGCGGATTTTTTACTTATCGTTTTTTTGGGAATCAGTTTCGGCTATAATCTTGAAGAAGTATTTCCATTTTTCTCCCGTCTGGCATAATTCCTTGGTATCGTTTAGGGCTCTCTCTATTTTTTCTTTGCCATTGTCTTTGCAAATCTTAAAAATGGAATTCCTTTTAAAATTAGGCACGCCCAAATCAGAAATAAGGCGCAAAGCCAAATCCTGCCACTGGTAAGCCGGCATTTTCTTGTGTTCTATTTTGACAAATAAATCGCTTAATTTTTGGGGGCCTTTATTTTCTTTCATTAATCGAATTTTAACAAATAGCTTGGTTATTGTAAAACTTGTAATATATATGATTGACAAAAATTGTTAAATATGATATAAAGATATCACTTTAAGCACTTTCCAACCAAGAAAGGAACTGTATATGTTTGAGTTTGCAGTGATTTTGGCAGTCCTTGTTATACTTTGTTTGGCAGCCTTTATTTACCTGGGTATCACAAATAACCCGAAAAATGACAATTATTGTACATTTGAAGTATTGAAGGTGACGATAGACAATGATACTCCTGCCACGCATATTTTATTGATTAAAGATAGATATAACCCAGACATAATAACCAGCCTAAAGGTAAGGGATTTAAAACTAGTTACTGATCTCAGAGATTGGGATTATATGCGAGTTATTATCACCTACCGCGGATCACTGAAGCGCATTCTATCAGCCGAACTACATACACCCAAGTATCCAAGCTTTCTGGGTGGTACTTCTTGGTTAATTAACAGCGGAATTAATAATGGAATCAATAACAGAATCAATATTCCTGCCTAAATCTAAATAATGAAGTTATGACAACTCCCGATTAACAATCGAGGAGTTTTTTATTTCTATTGACTAATTTCTATTTTTATAACATAATATAGATATGTTAAAGATTATTACGCATCCCAACCCAATACTTAGAAAAAGGTCACAAAATGTGGCTGATGTTTTAAGTGATAAAATCCAGAAACTTATCCCGGAAATGATGGAAACCATGAAAGCCAAGGAGGGCGTGGGCTTAGCCGCTCCGCAAATCGGCCAAAACATCAGATTGTTTGTGGTCGGTTACAAAGACAAAAATCTGGTCATTATTAATCCTAAAATAATAAAAAAATCCCTGCTCAAAGAATGGGACGAGGAAGGCTGTTTATCCATCCCCAATAAATACGGGCAAGTTAAAAGGCATAAAAGCCTAACCGTAAAATATTTAAACGAAGGCGGACAAGAACAAACTTTAAAAGCCAGCGGTTTGCTGGCCAGGGTTATACAGCACGAAACAGACCATTTGGACGGAATTTTATTTATCGACAAGGCTAAAAATCTGGCTGATATTTTATACTAATATGGATAAACCGGTAAAAATAGTTTTTATGGGCACGCCTGAATTTGCTGTCCCCTATTTGCGATCTTTAACTGCTGATAAATATTTTGAAGTTAAAGCGGTTATAACCCAGCCGGACAAGCCGGCCGGCCGAAAACAAATTATCACTCCCCCACCAGTCAAGATAGTCGCTCAGGAAAATAATCTTTTAATTTTGCAACCGGAAAAATTAAAAGACAACGAAGAGTTTTTATTAAAGCTAAAAGAAATCAAACCAGATCTCTTGGTGGTTGTGGCCTACGGCCAGATTATTCCAAGAAGTATTTTAGCGCTGGCTAAATTGGGCAATATAAATGTGCATCCGTCGCTCTTGCCAAAATACCGAGGCGCCTCGCCTATTCAAAATGCTATCTTAAACAATGAAAAATCAACCGGGCTGACTATTATGCTGATGGATGAGAAAATGGATCATGGGCCGATTTTGGCTCAACAAGAAATAGCTTTAAACGGCACGGAAAATAATGAATCTCTCCACCAAAAAATGTCGGATAAAAAGAGCACCGATTTTTTGATTGAAACCATTAAAAAATTCATAGCCGGGGAGATTAAACCCCAACCGCAAGATGATGACAAAGCCACTTATTGTAAGTTAATCAAAAAGGAAGAGGCTAAAATAGATTGGCAAAAACCAGTCGAAATCATTAGTGCCCAGATCCGGGCTTTTTATCCTTGGCCGGTGGCTTGGACAACCTTAAATAGTAAAAGAGCAAAAATATTTCCGCCAGTTAAAATAACCGGCGGTACCGATGAGCCGGGGAAAATATCAGCTCAAGATGATAAGCTAATAGTGGCCGGTCAAGATAAAATGCTGGAAATACTTGAGCTGCAAATTGAAGGGAAAAATAAAGTGAAAGCTAAAGATTTTATTTTAGGTAATCACATCAGCGGCCAGTATTTTAAGTAAATGATTATTTTTTAATCTTTAAATTTAAAAAATATCAACCCGGTTATAAGAATAAAAAACATATCCATATAAAACTCCGGCCTCAAAAGATAATCAGCATAAATACTCATTATCACCACAAAACTTAAATAAGCCATCAGCATAACCGACAAGTAAGTCGGTTTTTTTGAGGCATATTGATAAGCCAGCGATAAGACGGCGCCCCAAAAAAGGGAGATTAAAATTACGCCCACATAGCCAAAATCGGCCCAGGCCGGAAAAAGAAAAGTAGCTGTTATCCACCAATATAAAAATATCGGTTTCCAAGGTATCACCACATCCGATATGGGCAAATGGAAAATTTTAAGGAGCGGATTAAAAACAGAAACATAATAACCGCCCCAGTAATGACTATTTGCCCCGGGCCCGTAAAAATCCGTGGCTTGCATCATGGTTTGCAAGTTAAAACTGGGTATAAGATAAAGAGGCACCAGCCAGTCCAAGCCTGCCGGCATATTGATGCCGGAGATATCGGCCAAATAAGTAAAGGGGGTGTAATCCGGCGTCTCGGCATAATAATCTTTGTAGGTTATATAATTCCTAAAAGCCGGAATGGCCACGGAAATAGAGCCTACCACCATTAAAACAACCAGGGAAGAAATTATGATTTTTTTAAAATTAAGCTCTCTTTTCCTTAAATATAAATAAATAAAATAGCTTAACAGAATAGGCAGGATGATCACCAGCCTGGAAGCATAAAGAAGCAAAAGTCCAAAGCCCAAAATAATATTAAACCAAACAAAAAATTTATACTTAAAAGACATTTTATCCGCTGACAAAACATAAAAAAACAGCAAAGGAGTATACAAACGAGGCAAAAGAGCAATATATTCAAAGAGGCCGAAAATATCCTTGTTGATAATAAACCTCATCTTATCCGGCAAGCTGGAAAAAATCGGCATAGTGCCAAAATGTAAATAAATATACAAATTGCTTAAGAGGCTGGAGACGGTTAAAACCAGAGCCACCACCAAGAATACTTTGGCATTTATCGGCTGGCTTTTATTACCATCTGCTGTTTTACCCTTTGTTTTTCGATCAATGATTTTACCAATAACTCTGTAAGAAAAATAAAATAAAACAAAAAACAACAAAAGAATCAGCCAAAAACCGGCGGTCCAAGGCTTTTCATAAGGGCTAAGACGCAGTTGGGCAATTCCTATAGACACCAGCCAGACAGCCAAGAGCAGATTGGCCGGAGAGAACTTTTCCCGGCCAAAAACATAAAGCAGGGAAAAAACTAGTCCTAAAAATATAAAGATAAAAAAAAGAATCATACTTATTAATGATTAAAAAAGCCGTTTTTTAAAAAATACCTTATGGCGCTTTGAAAAAACAACCATTGCTTTTTGATTATTTTTTCTTGAGCAAAGCTTTGTCCGCCGTAATGGATTATCTCAATATCAGGATTATAAATAACTTGTAATCCTGATTTTTTTATTCTCTGGCATAAATCAACTTCTTCAAACCAGATAAAAAACCTTTCATCCAAAAAACCGATTTTAGCCACCACCTTTTTGGGCAGCATCATGAAAGCGCCCATGATCTGATCCACTTCTTGAAGCCTGGTGTAATCAAAATCAGCATAAAGGTATCTTTCAATCGATTTGATTCTTTTAAATAATTTAGGCGCCTTAATAAACATTAAAAATATGGGCAAAAAAGTGGGAAAACGCCTAACCGACAGCTGAAGTGATTTATCGGGCCAAAGCAATTTGGCGCCCAAAGCGCCGCAACCGGCATTGGCTTTCATAAAAGCCACGGCTTTTTTAAGGCTGCCATTTAAAATTTCCGTATCGGGATTAAGCAATAGAATATATTCGCCTTGAGCCAGCTTGAGAGCTTGGTTATTAGCTTTGGCAAACCCTATGTTTTTACTGTTGGCCATTAATTTTACCTCTTTAAATTCGTTTCTAAGCATCTCTACTGTTTTATCGTTTGAATTATTATCAATAACAAAAATTTCCACAGCCAAATCACCTTGGTTTTGATATACAGATAAGAGGCATTTTTTTAATAAATCCTTGGTATTCCATGAAACGATAATAATTGATAAATCCATATCAGATAACGTCATTATTATTTATATTCTGCCACTCCCCTATTTTAATATTTGGCAATTTAAACTTGCCGATTCTGATTCTTTTTAAATCAAGCACATCATAACCGCACTTGCCCATCATTTTTCTTATTTGCCGATTTATCCCCTCTTTTAAAACGAGGCGGACAATATTGTCTTTAACCAAAGTCACTCTAACCGGTTGCAATTTATAGCCGGCCAATTTCAAACCGCTTTCAAAAGCTTTTTTATCAATGGGTAAAAAGGGCTTATCAATGGTAACTTCATATTCTTTTTCACAGCCATATTTAGCGTGCGTTATCCTGTTGGCAAAATCGCCGTCATTGGTTAAAAATATCAGGCCGTGGGAATCCTTGTCCAAGCGTCCAACCGGATAAATACGGTCTTTTATTTTAACCAAATCCAAAACCGATGGGCCTTGCCGGCTGCTGGCGCTGGCGATATAGCCAATAGGCTTGTTTAAGGCGATATAAATCTTAGTTGATTTTATTTTCAGCAGTCGTCCGTCGTATTCAACTTGATCGTTTTCGTCCACCTTGGTGCCCAGCTTATCCGCTACACGGCCATTAACCTTTACTTTTCCGGCCACAATAAGTTCTTCGGCTTTACGACGGGAAGCAATACCGGCTTCGGCTAAAAATTTTTGCAATCTGATCATTTATTTACAAGTTATGCTTTTTCTTGATGATTTCTTTGGCTTCATTATAACTTTTAACGAATTTCAACCAAGACAATCTATAAAGCAATTTTGGCAGCCAATGGCTCATAGTGCCGCCTGATTTGGCGTAAAATAAAACTTCATTCAGCCATACTCCTTGGCCACCCTTCTCGCCAATAGTCAGCCACAAATCCCAATCCTGAAACCTTTTAAGCGACTCGTCAAAGCCGGGAAAAAACTTACGGCGCAGCAATGAGGTGGTGTGGATATAGGGCATCTCTTGGAGTTTGGAAAGATTATAAGGCAGGGATTTGAATTTTTTCCAGCCGAATCTAAAAGAAGAGTAGGCGTAAGCCGCCTCCGGATTTTTGGCTAAGGCCTCGTACATCTTTTGCAGCATATCCGGCCTCATCACCACATCGGAGTCGCAAAAAATAACATAATCGCCCTGGCTCTTTTTAAAACCAAAGTTTCTGGCCGAGGGCGCGCCGTTATTTACTTGGCTGAAAATTTTTATTTTATCCTGCCACCGGCTTAAAATATCAGCTGATTCGTCGCTGGAACCGTCGTTTACAGCAATCACTTCAAAATCACCAAAAGTTTGGGCAAAAATACTAGCCAAACATTTTTCAATTGTTTTGGCGCTGTTGTAGACAGGAATGATTAGGCTTATTTTGGCAGTCATTATAATATGAATAGTTTATTTTTTGTAACTAAAGTGGCCCCAGAAATGAAACATGGCTCCCAGCCGCGCAATAATTTTAATAGTGATTTTTTTAACAAAATTCAAATTATCAATTTGATGGTTTTTAATTTGGTGGCTGCTGGCCCTTTTAAATCCTCGGCTTTCCAAATAAGCTTTTTTTTGGCCGAATTTTTTTTGCTTTTGAAAATAGTTTAGAAAACTCTTGGCATAATCATGATAAATAATCACTTCCGGATAATACATTATTTTGTAGTTTTTGCCAACGCGATAAATAAACTCTTCGCCTTCATGGCCGTAATCCAAATTTTCATCAAACAAGCCGATTTTAGAAAAAACTTTTCTTTTGATGGCGCAATTGCCTTCTAGCAGTACCGGCGACTCCTTGGGCTTATCGCCTTGATTGTAATGCGGAGCAAAGTATTGCCAGATATTACTTTTAATTGGCTTAACTTTTCCGGTAATAATATCTTCGCTTACCATAATCCTAGAAATACTTTCTAACCAGTTTTCAGCGACTAGAGCATCATCGTCAAAAAAAACCACTACTTCTCCGATTGATTTTCTAATGCCAACATTGCGAGCGTGTGAAACTCCCAAATGATTTTCCCTAAAGTATTTTAAATTTAAATCATTTTTAAACTTCGATGTTATTTTAGCCGTTTCGTCTTTACTGCCATCGTCTACAATAACAACTTCAAAATCATCTTTCGGATAATTCTGCTTGGTTAAGCTGGAGAGTGATTTATCAAGATAAGCCGCGCGATTATAAGTTGGTATGATTACCGACAACATAGATTTTTTCAACAATTACTTTTTATTGCCCGATATATTTTTGGCTTTCAAGTAAGCCAAGACGGCAAAGGCTGATTTTTGTTCCACTTCGTTTAAATCATTCTGAACCAGTTCCACTATTTTTTCCATAACAGCAAAAGCATCATCCTTGCTTTCAGCATCTTCATCCGCGGAAAATCGGCGCAAGAAATCCTGCATCATTTGCATGAGCCTGTTGCCGGCCGGGGTAGTATCTTTTTCCGGCTCTTCTTTTAAGCGTTTCCTTTGCCTTTCCACCGCGCCAGCTAACTCTACTAGTATTTCGCCCTTTTGTTTAGGATTATTTAAATCCAAATTATGAACCGGCGTATACAAATAATGTTCAAAAAGACGCTCAATTATCGCCAAATGCGATTCTTTAACTTGGTATTTTAAAATATTATTAACTATACGCTCCAATTCGCCATTGGACATCCGGCGGACAGTTTCAGTATCCTGGTTTTTCAAGCCGGAGATGATGCTTTCTATTTCAGCCAGAGCGGTTTTTGACATTTCTTTTTCTTGCCGTTCCGCTTCTTGTTCTCTTTCCACTAGTGATGGCAAGGATATGCCGACAACTCCGTCGGGCGTGCCATCGATACTAATGGCTCTATTCTTGCCGGTTTCATCTGGCCAGACGACAAAAGAAGTAGCATGCGCGTGTTTGACCGCGATTTTCTTGCCAACTCCGCTGAAACCGGCGACTATGCCGGAAGCAAAACCGGCGCGGCGTAGCAAAATCGCAGTTATCTGCGCAAAATCGGCGCAGACACCAGCAAATCTCTTGCCTTTTAATTTTTCTGCCGAGCCTGGCTTATTTGATTTAAGTTCTTCCAAACGCTGTTCCATGATATATAGTTGCTCTTCCAGCGGTTTGCCGGCTTTCAACCGGCTGACTTCCTGATTGTTAAAATCATAATGCCCCAAATCGCGCACCAAGCGCTCAATCGCCGTCACTTGATCTTTTGGTTCCTTGTCTTTTATAGCCGCCAAAAGATCCAATTCCAAATCCTCGGGCAAACTGGCTAGCGAACTGGTTAAATCCCCGCCGCCGACTGATTCCAATTTATGCTTGAATCTTTCATAATCGTTGCCGCTGATTTCCGCCATGGGCGCCGGAGCGGCAGAGACCGCCAAAGAATAAACGATTTTTTCCACCGCTTTCGGCTTTTCCGCCACCCTGGCTTCTCCTGAACTGCTAACGCTGGCCTTCAAATCATACTCTTTGCCCTTGGCATCAAGGCCTTTTACCCGTTCTGGGATAATATTTGACTCCAAGGGCTTAGGCAGAGACACTTGAGACAAATTCTTGATATTAGGCAAAGTCGCCGTGGTTTCGATAGTGGGTTCAGACAGCGGCGCATCAACGGCAAAATCCGTGGACAGCCAGCGCCTGGACGAGGCATCATACTTGCCCAAGATATTAGTGACAATAAGTTGCCCTAAGGCGTCGCGAAATTCCATCACTTCCCGATTATCATCCATGTCTTCCGCCCCGCCCCCGATCATTTCCATCCCGCTTGATGGATTAAGATAATCTTCCGGTCCACCTGCCGGCCCTTCCGGCCCTGGGCCTTCCAATCCCCCATAGCCGGCAAATCCGCGCCAAGCGTTTCTTTCTTGCTCTCTTTTTATTTCGGGAAAAATCCTAAAAGCCAACTGCTCTGCAAAAACATAAGGCAGGCGGTCGCGCTTGGCCGGCATAGTCTCCAGAAACGGCTGAGGATTTTTCTTGATCAATTTATTAATAATGCCGGAAAACAAGGCTGAACCGCTTAGAGTTTTTTTCTTGACTGTTTTTTCTTTCTTGGCTTTCTCTTCCGCGCTCAATTCTTCGCTGAAGTGCTCGGTAATTCCAGGAAGATCGGGACTATGCAATAGATTCAACAACTTAAGTTTTTCTTGCTCTTCTTTATTTAGTTTTGCAGCTTGTTTTTTCTTCTTGTCAAGTTTCAATTGCCAGACAAAGGTGACATTATCCCCGGCTAAACTATGAGCAACATACCTCACTTCTCTCTCTTTAAACAACTGCTCGCGCATTTTCCAAGCGCGATCCGAGTCTAAACCGGCTAAACTAAGAGCGACACCACTTTTATCTTCACCCGCTTCAAATACCTTATCGCGCATTTTCCAAGCACGATCGCTATCCAGACCAGATAAACTAAGAGCGATAGATCCTTTTTCACCTTTTTTAAATAATTGATCTCGCATTTGCCAGGCACGATCTGAGTCCAGACCGGCTAGACTTTCAGCAATATTGTTGAAAGTATTAATATTTTTAAACAGTCTCTCGCGCATTTGCCAGGCGCGCTCTGAGTCCAGACCGGCTAGGCCTGCTGCGAAATCACCATGGTTCACATTATCTTGAATCAACTTCTCGCGCATTTTCCAAGCGCGATCACTGTCTAGACCGGATAAACTAAGAGTGATAGATCCTTTTTCACCTTTTTTAAATAACTGTTCGCGCAACTTCCAAGCCTGGTCGCTGTCCAGACCAGCCAGACTAATAGCAACAATACCATCACTCGTACTACTTCTAAACAACAACTTATCGCGCAACTTCCAAGCCTGGTCGCTGTCCAGACCAGCGATGCCCTCAACAATATCTCTAATATCTACACCCATTTCAAGCAACTTATCGCGCAACTTCCAGGCGCGGTCGCTATCTAGACCAGCTAATCCTTTCGCTATATACCACGCGTCTTCACTTTCATCAATAAATTTTTCAATATAATCCAGCGCTTTGTCCTCGAATTTGTCAAAATCAAATTCTTTTTCTTCTGTTTTTTCGTCCTCTTTTTCGCCTTCAATTAATTTTACAAATCTGTCGGTAATATTTTCATTCGGATCGGGGCTTTCAATTTTTAAATTTAGCGTAATGGGCTGGCCGTCTTTTTTTGTCTTACCCGCTATGATGATATGTTCATTTTCATAATACATTTCATCAAATGCTTCAAGCTCCGGAAAAAATTTTGTGATATACAATCCGCTCTGGCGTTCAATAATTTGTTGAGTGCCACCAGACGACTTCATTAAATAAACTTCAATTCCTCCCAATTTATAAATATCACCCAATAGGCCTTTTTCAACAAATTCAGCTTCAATATTTTTTGATTCTTCTTTTTCCTTTTCAATCTTTTTTTTAAACTCATCAATCTCCCTATCATATAAATGAATTTCCTGATCGATTGTTTTGCCATTTGACATCTCAACCAGCCTAGTAAGTAGTTCTCCTTTTCTTGATATCTTTTTAATTATGTTTCCTGCATTAAATTGAGTTGAAACTCTGATAAAATGTCCGCCATAATCAATGGCATACCAGGAGTTACTATCATTTAACCCTTTGACGACTACTAAATCAACGCCATTTATTCTTAATTTCGGAAAATTAACATCTCCATTAAATTCTTCCTTCGTACTCCAATAATCAGATTTCTCTTTTTCTTGTTCCTGTTTAAACTTATCAATCACTTCCGGATGTAATTCTATCTCTCTAACTAATTTTATGGCGTTATCTTCATATTCAAGAATTAATTTTGTGCCTTTACGAACAATTGTCCTCTTTAATATTTTGCCTGAAACTTCACCTGAACTATTTGGAAATTTATCAGATACTATTGCAGTCTGAACAAAGCCCAATTTGTAGATATAATAAACCAAACTCTGATTATTATCCACCAATTGCATAGCTAATTCCACCCCATCTACAACTATGCGGGAAACCTCATCTGTACTTATTAACTCTTCCTGATCCCAATAATCAAATTCTTCTTTTTTTTCTTTTTTCCGGCCTTCCTTATCTTCCACCACCTCATATCTATCGTCCTTCAATTCCGCCTTTTGGCCTTTGCGCGAGAGCGATTTATTCAATTTACTTAGCACGCCGCGCTCGGCTTCCCCTTTTTTGATGCCGGCGGTGATGCTGGTGTATCTGGCGCTCTTCAGGCGCGTTTCCACATCACCATATGGAATACCCAAGCGGCGACACTCCGCCTTTATTTGTTCGGGCACGACAAAAATATCGACCGTGGGGAGAGCCGACTCGCCCGACAGGCTATTTTCTGCTAAATATCTCTCCAGAGTCGCATTGATTGTTGTGGCGTAATAGGCCGGTTGCATCATCAGCTCCAATTGCAAGAGCGCTTCATCGGCTAATTCTTCCGCGCTCTTGAGCTGTCTTTTCTCTCCTTGGATTCCGGGAATCGATTCCCCTATTGGATATTCGCTTGGTAAATTTCTAGGCTTGAATTCGCGAGTTGTCAGAAGCGGGGCGTAATAATTATCTATTTCCTTTCCTAATCCTTCAGACAATGATTTGGGATTCTGCTGAGCAATTTCATCTGATATCTCGCTCCAATCGCCTGATTTTTCAGCTGTAATAAGTTGATCATGTGTATACATTATAGAATCAAGAACAGATTTATGCTTTTTGTCATCCCTAATATCTTTTAGCGCTCGGCTGGTTGTGGCCTCTCGCACCATCAACTTGAACACCTCCGGATGCTTGAGAGCAAAAGCCGACGACATGGCGATATGCGCTAATTGTTCATCACCTAGGCCAAGCCGATCAGACAGCTTCAGGCCGTCTTCAATGGAATGCTCAAAAATCAGTTCGGTCGCATCTATCGCTTGTCCGTAATCTCTAACGTTGGAAATACTGTCAAAAATCTCCTCGCGCTTTTCATGAGGCGAAATAACTGTTTTTTGCTGTTCGATTTGACTGGGCTTTATTTCTGGCATAATTAAATTTCTTATGAAAAATTAATCACTGGTAAAATTTATTAGACCTAAGATTTTTTTAGTAACAAATCCTTAAGCTGAAAAATATCATTTTTAGAGAATCCTTTGATCAAGTAAAGAATAATAATATAAGACAAAGCTCCTAGCGGTATGACGAAAATAAAATGAAGGCTGTTTTTTAGGGTTAAAACCACAAGACCCATTATAAGACAACTGAAAATTATCTTGAGAGTTGATAGAACCAGATATTTCTTGTCGTAATCAATGATTTTACCCACAAAGAACAAGCCGATGGAAAACAACAGAACATAACTTAAAAGAGCGGAAATAGCCGCACCGACATAGCTTAAAATCGGAATCAAAATCAGATTGGCCACTATGTTGAAAACCGAGATGAAGCCCAAAATTATAGTGTTGGTGGTTTGCCTGTTGCAGGCGTTAAGCATGGCGCCAACCGGAAAAGATAAAAAGATAATCACCAAGGCCAAGAGCAGTATTTGCATGGGCAAAACCGAGGCGTTGTAACCGGCGCCAAAAACCGGGCCGATAACTTTACTGGCAATAGTGATTATGCCAACAGACAGAGGCAAAGATATAAGCAAGAGATAATAAACCGATTTGGTAAAACTTTTGGCCAAGAGGTCTTTGGAGGAAACGAAATAATTGCAAAAAGCCGGATAAACGGCCGCCGAAAAAGCCACGCCGATAAATTGCAAAGCAAAGGTTACTTTGTAGGCCACGCTGTAAATGCCCACAGCCGAATCATTGGTTAATTTTGAAAGTAAAATCACATCCATATACGAATAAAAGCGGATGAAAAATCCGGCAATGGCAAAAGGCAGGGAGAGTTTTAATATTTTCCAAATGATAGCTTTGGAAAATCTGGGCTTAGGAAATATTTTGTACTTTAAGCCCAGGAAGAAGGAGGAATAGAATAAATTGAATAATGTGCCGGCCAAATAAACGCTGATTAAGACCACCAGACCCAGATTTAATTGTAAAACCACAAAGCCCAAGGCCAACAAAATTATTTGATTTAAAATAACGCCATAGCTTTCATAAAGCAGATTCTGCAAACCGCGCAGGATGGAATAAAAAGCGATACTGAATGAATCCAAGATTATCACCAGGCCGGAAACATAAACCAATTTTTTGGTAATCTCGGGGTAGCCCATTAAATTGACCGTCAAAACTAAAAGGAGATAAACAAAAAAGGAAGCAGCGATTTTAAAACCCAGGACATTGGAAAGATATTTTTGGGAATCTTCTTTGTTTCTGGCGCTTTCCCGCACCAGGATTTGCGTAGTGCCAAAATCCAAAAACATGGCAAAAATAGTGGCAAAGCTTAGGGCGAAAGAATATTTGCCAAAATCCTCAACGCTGATGGCGCGGGCGATTAAAATAAAGTATAAAAAAGAGATGGCTTTTTGGACAGCCAAGGATATGGTGAAAAAGAAGGTATTTTTAGCTAATTTTTCTTTGCTCATTAATTTAATTATAACTTAATTTAAGCAATAAAAAAAGCTCTCAAAGAGAGCTGGATTAGTCTGGTTTAATGGGAAAAATGATAAACCATGATGAATATTTCAAAAAGTACAGAGGCCAAACTGACAAGACCAAAAGTGATGAAAGCTGTTTTGCCCGCCTTCAATCTGATTAGGGCGTAAGAGACAATAAAAATAGTCAAGAAAAGAAGTACAAACATAGCCATGAAAAAATAGATCATGTTATCCTCCTGTTTTTTGTTGGGCTTACTGATTAAATAAAACCGTTTTTCATAGCTGTCAGCAGTATTTTTACCAGCCGACCGCAAAGCTTATCAAGGCAAATTATAATAACAATACTAAAAGCCAACATTAGAAACCATGAAATACTTGGCTTTAAAATAAATAAAACCAAGCTGGCAGAGAAAGCGCCGATTAATGATAAGCATAACAAGCTAAAAAAGATCAAAAGCAGATTTTCAACGAACCAACGCCAAAGCTTCATAGGGTTCTCCTGGTTTGTATTGCTTCAACCACCATATGATACAATAAAAATAAAAAATAGTCAATGGGTTTGGTATTTTTTATACTTACAAATATTTTATATTTAAAATATTCTCTTTGGTACTTTTTTATAAAAAGTACCACAAAAATCGCGAACGTAAAAAATCATGGCTAATTTTACATAAGCTCGCTAAAGCTAATAATCAAAATAGCAACAGAATATTAGCTTCTTAACGCTCGCTTTATGTAAAATTGGCACAATATTTTTTAATGTTCGCCTTATTTTATTATAATTTTATAAATAAACATGGCGACAATTGAAAAATTTAAGGAGAAGGTAAAACGAGAGCACCGTGTTGGCTTATTGTCTATAAGCCAAATCTTCAATGTTTGAGCCCAACCCGTTCAATAGATAATTAATGGGGTTGGGCGAGTTTTGAAGATTAGCGGTGCGGAGTTTTGAATTCGACTATAAATTTTTCAAGGTCGCGAGATTTGGGGAAACCTTTTGCGGCCAAAAGGTTTCGAGAAGAAATTATATAGAAAAAACACACAACCTAAGTTGCGTGTTTTTTACTATAGTTGAAATAAAATTAACGTTTGCTCCATTGCGGAGATTTTCTGGCGCGCTTCAATCCCGGTTTCTTTCTTTCCTTCACGCGCGGATCACGGGTCAGGAAACCCTCGGCTTTCAAAGCCGGTCTTAACTCTTTATCCAAAGCCACCAAAGCCCGGGACATGGCATGCCGGCAAGCATCGGCCTGCCCTTGCTGTCCGCCGCTGTGGACTTTGATTGTCACATCTAAATCTTTCAGATGGCTGGTCAATTTAAGCGGGCTTACAACAACATCCCGCAAAGCCTCGGTTTTGAAATATTCTTTCAATTTTAAACCATTAACTTCAACACCGCCTTTGCCTTTTTCGTATAACCTAACCTGAGCAGTGGAACTTTTTCTAGCTCCCTTGCCATAGATATATTTTTTACTTATGATTTTCTTTTCTTCCGGCATAATTATTTGATTATCAATCTCTTAATCATTAAATCTCTTAATTTATTCTTGGGCAACATGCCAACAACCGCTCTTCTTAAAACCTCGCCCGGATCAGTGGCAAATACATCCCTGACTTTCTTTCTTTTAAGTCCGCCCGGATAATTGCTGTGGGTGATGAATTCCTTTTGAGCCAATTTCTTACCGGTAAACTTGATTTTATCAGGATTAATAATTTCCACAAAATCACCGCCATCAATGTGAGGCTGGAAAGTCACTTTGTTCTTGCCGCGTAAAATCATCGCCACTTCGGTGGCTAATCGGCCCAAAGGCCGGCCAGTAGCATCAATTTTATGAGTTTTTCTTTCTATTTTTTCCATATTATTCTTTTTCATCAACTAATTCTAAAATGGCCATTTCTGCTCCATCATTTTTTCTGGGCAATAATTTGACGATTCTGGTATAACCGCCCTGCCTGCTTTTATATCTAGGACCGATAACTTCAAACAATTTTTTGACCGCATCTTCAATATACAGCACCTTTAAAGCCTGCCGGCGATTATGAAGAGTGTCTTTTTTGGATAAAGTTATTATCTTTTCAATAATCGGACGCATCACTTTGGCTTTAGCCTGAGTTGTTTTTATTTTTTCATAAATAACAAAGCTGGTCGCCAAACTTCTAAATAAAGCTTTTCGTGGCGCCTTTTCCCGGCCTAATTTTTTACCTTTCTTTTGATGTCTCATAATGGTTGATTTTCGACTGTAACTATATTATTTTATTCTTCGATAACTTCTTCTTTTTCTGCTTTTTCTTCTTTTTTAGCTCTTTTTTTCTTAACCGGCTCTGGAACTTCTTCTATGGCTTGAGCTATATCTTCCAAAGTGCTTGTAGCTTCTGACAATTGGACCGGAGCTTCAACATTAACTTCTTCCATTTCCACTCGTCCGCCTTCCATAATCCAGCTGAATTGATTGGCCAAGACTTCGGCCGCTTTTTGCACTGCTTCTTCAGCGCTAATTGTGCCGTCGGTTTCAATATCTAAAACTATTTTATCATAATCCACTTTTTGTCCGACACGGGTGGCCACTACATCCAAACCGACATTTAAAACCGGTGTAAATATGGAATCAACCAAGATAACGCCTATTTCGCCTTTTTCCCGACTGTTCATTTGTTCTTCAGACGGAACATAACCTATGCCTTTGGCGACGGTTATTTCCATATTCAATTTGGACTCCTTGCTGGTTAGGGTGGCAATCACTTGATCTTTATTGATAATTTCCGCATCAGAAGATTTGCCAACATCAGCTCCGGTGGCTTTGCCTTCTCCTTTGGCATTTAATTTTAGAGCAACCGGCTCATCACTATAAACCTTAACTCGCAGTTGCTTAAGATTAAGTATGATTTCAACTACATCTTCAGCCACATTATCAATAGTGCTGAATTCATGGTTGACGCCATCAATTTTGACAGCTGTGACTGCTCCGCCCGGAAGAGATGACAAAAGCACCCTTCTTAAGGCGTTGCCCAAAGTTACTCCATAACCAGGAAAGCAAGGTTCGATAACCACTTTGGCTTTCTTGCCCTTTTCTTCTTCCTCGACAATAAATTTTTTTGGTAATGAGATGTGTTTCATATTTTTTTCCTCCTGCCCTTGGGGGCAATGATTTAGTATGATAATTATGAATGCTTGTATTAAAGATACTGGATCCCTCGATTTCGTTCGCTTTGCTCACTTCACTCGGGATGACATTTTTAGTGATGCGCCTAGACAGGCGCGTTATTACTTAGAATAGAACTCAACGATGCTCTGCCAATCAATATTTAAGGCTACGTCTGATAGATTCGGCACGCCGGTAATTTTGCCTTTGAATTCTTTCCTGTCCAGCGAGAGCCAAGGCACTAGTTCTTTCTTTTCCAAATCAGGCTTGATAATTTCAAAGAAATTTGATTTCAAGGCCTTTTCTTTAATGGAGATGATATCGCCTACTTTAACCTGATAAGACGGAATGTCAACTTTCTGGCCGTTTACTTCAATATGTCCATGGCCGACAACTTGTCTGGCTTGGCTTCTGGATTTGGCAAAACCAAGTCTGAAAGTCGTATTATCCAGCCGGTTTTCCAACATGCCAAAAAGCAACTCGCCTGTTTTACCGACTTTTTTTAAAGACTTATCAAAATAATTCCTAAACTGCTTTTCTCTTAAGCCGTACATCCTTTTAGCTTTTTGCTTTTCTGCCAACTGCTTGCCGTAATTGGTTAATCTTTTAAAGCCTTTGTTGCCATGAACGCCAGGAGCGAAGTTGCGCTTAATCAAGGTGCATTTGGCACCCTCGCATTTTTCACCTTTAAGGAATAGCTTTTCGCCAGCCCGACGGCATTGTTTACATTGTGGATCTTGACTCTTCATTATATTTAACTGATCTTAATAATTATTAAACTCGGCGAGGCTTCTTGGCCCGGCAACCATTATGAGGAATCGGAGTTACATCTTTAATGTTATTAACATTAATGCCATTGGCGTTTAAAGCTCTAATGGAAGCTTCTCGTCCGCCACCTATGCCTTTGACAAAAACAGACACTTCTTTAAGCCCGTATTTTTTGGCTTTTTCATAAGCATCCTTAACAATAACACTGGCCGCATAAGGAGTTGATTTCTTCGGGCCCTTGAAACCGCATTGTCCGGCTGAAGACCAGCTTAAAACATTGCCATTTTGATCGGTAAAAGTGACGATAGTATTATTGTAAGTAGATTTAACATAAGCTCGGCCGGAAGAAACCTGCCTGACAACGCTTTTTTTACCCTTGGTTCTAACTTTCTTAATCTGATCTTTAGATACTTTATCCGAAGAAACCTGAGGCTCTATTGTTGATTCATTTGTATTTTTCAATTCTTCGCTCATTTTGAAAATTTAATTTCGCTTAAATTAGGTTTTTTGTCCAATATCTTTTCGGCCTGATCCCATAGTTTTTCTGGTATTGCCTCTGACTGTGCGACTATTGGTTTTAGTCCTCTGTCCCCTGGCCGGCAAATTTTTGGCATGTCTGGTGCCGCGATATGACTTTATTTCTTTCAACCTTTTTATGTTGCCCATCACTTCTCTTCTTAATTCTCCTTCAACTGTATACTGCTTTTCAATTATATTCCTAAGCTCATTAGCCTGTTCTTCGTTTAAATCTTTAACCCTGATATCAGGACTAACCTTGGCTTTTTTCAAAATCCTATTAGAAAGAGATCGACCGATGCCTAAAATATAAGTCAAGCCTATCTCCACTCTTTTATCATTGGGTAAAGTTGTTCCTGCGATTCTTACTGCCATATAATAACTTTTAACGATTAACTATTAACATTTAACTTAAACTAACCCTGCCTTTGCTTATGCTTGGGGTTTTTACATATGACTACAAGTCTTTTTTTGCGACGCACAACCTGACAATCCTTGCAGATTTTTTTAACTGATGATCTTACTTTCATAATTAGTTTAGTAACGATAGGTTATTCTACCCTTGGTTAAGTCGTAGGGAGTCATTTGTACCTTGACTTTATCTCCCGGCAAGATGCGGATGTTGAACATCCTCATTTTGCCTGATAAATGAGCCAGAATCTCATGGCCGTTATCCAATTTTACCTTAAAAGTGGTGGCCGGCAAAGATTCTATGACTTCTCCGTCAAGTTCCAAAAAATCTTTGGACTGTGTGGTGTTTCCTTCCTTATTTGGCATTAAACACTGATATTTTATTAATGAATTTGATTGCGGTCTCAAAGACCGCAATATCTGGGCAAATTCAAATGAGAGGAGTCAGCTCCGCTGACAGCATTTTCCTCACACTGGCCTTCATACCTCTGGATAAAAACCAGCGGTATTCGGCCAACAACACTTAAAAATAAAATTCTTGGCAACTAAACTAGGTAGTTTAGCTAGCCCAGAATTTAAACTTAAATAAGCTAATTTTTAGGTTTTTTTCTGCTCTGATAATTATAGCAGATTTGGGTTATTTGTCAATATAAGTTCATCTTATACCAAAATAACCAGTCTGTCAAGAGAAATTAAGCCGAAATTAAGCTAAAATAAAATAAACCTCAATCAGATTAGCAAATAAATAATAAAATGTAAAGAATAAAAAAAACGGGCAATATATTACTATACTGCCCGCCTGTGTTTAAGTTAAAGTTTAAATTAAAGTACTGCTTGTTTTGGGTTAGCCCTTCGTGCCGGATTCCTTGATGAATTCGATGCGGTCGCCGTCTACAGTGATGTAATCATCGTTGACCTCTTCGCCGGACGCGATCGCCTTGGCACCTGGCTGAATACCGAGCACGTCGCCCAAGTCCTGACGCAAAGCGCCAATGCTACGCCCGCTAATATTGCCGAAAGTGCTGACGTTGGCGCCGCACGTTACGGTGATAATGCCGGTGGCTTCGTTTCGAACTGGAGCAACCTCTGCCAATTCCACTTCTTCATCTTCTGCTACGGCGGTTTCGTTGTTGTTGGACACGTTCTTTCTCCTTGTTTTTTTTGGTTTTAGCAAATCAGCGTCTATCGCCGATTAACTGCTCGGGAATTACCAGTTAGAATATCAACATAAATCTCGTCGTAAGTTACTTTGCCTTGCAAATAGCTGTAGAAAGCAGAGAGCATAACCGCCGCCATAGCATTGTTGGCGATAACCAACTGCGGTTCGCTTTCAGCTAATTCACCGCAACCAACATCGGCCGGATTTCTGTCTGCCGGCTCCATAATTTCGGGATGAAAATCGTTGGCAATCGGCAAGGTAATATCCTCGCCGTTTTTCCTTATATACATTTGCACATTGCCGTCCGTAAAATCATTGCCCCCGGAAATCAAGGTTACAGTTTCCATATCCTCGCATCTGTCAGAAACCAATTTCCTAGTGGCATGATTGTCAACTCCCATAAGAACAATGTCATCCTCCCTGATGATTTCATAGACATTGCCTGGAGTAACATACTCGTTTTTAAAAACAAAAAGTAAATTGTTAAATAACGGCCTTAGGCGCTCGGCCGTAACTTCGGCTTTGTAGCCCAATTCATCAAACTCTTGGCGCTGGTTATTTCTTTCTTCATAACTGTCGCCATCAATGAGTGTGATCTCGGAACCATTATAAGCAAAATTAAGGTATCTTGTCAAGGCTGGCAAAAGCGCCCCGCCAATGCCGCCAATGCCGATAACCTTTATTTTCATGGCTTATTCTTCGCCCCAGGGATCGCCGGCTTCAACAGCGGGACGAGACGAAACAATGTCAGCCGCCACAATAGAACCGGGAACCTTGGCAACGGGTGCACTGGCAACATAAGTACTGGTAAGAGTAATTTTAGGATAAATATGTTCACTCACTCTTTCCAGCCAACTCTTGGGAAAACTGACATGGCGGTAATCCTGGCCTTCGGGCATGGCGATATCCCAAAATTGATCGGCCTTGACTGTGATGCCTGAATACTGATGGCCAGGAGCATACTGCCAATAATTATCAGGTGATAAATCAAACAGTCGGCTAATCAAGCTTTTCCCTTCCAGAGGCTGGCCACCGGTCTGGGTATGAGAAACAGACTTACGACGGTGATTTAGGACAGACGTTTTCTGCCACTCAACCTTCTTGATGCCGATGATGGCATCTTCCGGTTCAAAGGTAAACCTGTTGCCATTGACCATCATAGAACAGCTAATGGTAAAATAGGGCTGATCCACGTGGCCGATGGTAATATGCAAACCGTCAAAATACTTTTCATCATTGTGATCAATGGAAGAATGAAAGGCTAGAAAACCGCAATGCGAATGAATGGTGCCCACCAGTTGGAAACCCTCAAACCTTTCTTTGGAATCGTAATCAACACCGGCCGCGCTGACTTTCTGCTTCGGACAATGAATGAAATATTCTTGCGTGGCGGAACTATAATGTATCTGCACTTCGGCTTCACCATGAAACCTCTTATACACCGCCCGAAAAAACAAGAGGGAGCGGACAATCAGCTCCTGCGACAATTTCGGCAAGAGCAGCCGCGCTGAGAGATCAATCTTATCCAAAAAAGAAATACCTTCAACTGCCACCGTGGCTCGTATCAAGCCTGTGTCTTTGCGCAAGAACAAGCCGTTTCCAGCCACAATGTAATAAGTCCCCTCTTCAGGCAACTTGGTGCCTTTTTCTAAGACATATACCGGAAACACTTGGGCTGTTCTCCTTCTATGGTTGGGTTAGGATCTGTTCAATTAATTCTTTGGAATCAATTCGCCGACGAAGTAAAACTTGGTTGGCGATTTTGTTAAAATCAGTGGTAAATGTTTCTTCCACCGCCTGGGTGGTAGCACTAGAAACAGCTGCTTGCAAATCTTTTTCATCCGGCGTACTTATTAAATCAGTCAGCCTGGTTTCAAAAGCCTGGCAAATATCATCTGACAATAATGTCATCTGTTTCTTTAAAGCATTTAAAACTTTCTTGGGATAACGATTGTTAGGGTTAATGCTGTCACAGCATTCCCTAGCCAAAGCGCCGATGTTAACTCCTTCTGATTGTAAAATTTGTGAAATCAAACGATCAAAATTAACGACTCGGCTGGTGATTGAACCATTCATATGGTAGGCAATTTTTTGAGCTATATCACTATTAGAAGATGGCCAATTAACCTTTAAAACAAACAAGGGATCGTCCTGGCTGGCTTTCTGCCAAGAAGCTAAATTCCTAAAAACTCTTTCTTGGTCAGCAAAATGGCGATACCAATCGTTTAAATCATTATTAAACCGGCTTTGCCAGAAATGGGCTATTACTTCTTCCACTTTGCCGGACAGACTGGTGGCTCGACAGCCCCTAAATCCCAGGCAAACATCATGCCCGCCGTGGATATTGGGTAAATTGCTGTGGAAGACTTGACTGTCCAGTGAAACCATGGGCTTATTAGCATAGTAAAGATATAACAATCTAAATTGTCCCTCATGAAAGATAATCACAAAAATAACATAGGGCAAAGCCAAATTATAACAACCGTCTCCGCCGACAAACTCATCCATAAAATGCAGAGTTCTCATCTGCGGTTTTTGCTCGACCACTACAATTTGCGTCTCGCCGTGGCTAAAGAAAAATTTGGTCCCTTCCGGCAAAGCGTCAACACTGCCTCTGTCGTTTACCAGAGGCACCTGCTCGGCTAAGATACCGCGCAGCGGAGTAAGTATTTGCTCTTTAATTTTTTGGCTGATTCTTAATTGCAATGATTCTTGGATGCTAGCTACAACCTCCTGCTTGAAAGCTGTTAGTTTTTCATCTGTCAATCCCTGAAGCATTTCAGCCATTCTCTGTGTAACTGAATTATCTTGAATATTTTTAATCTTGGCCGTTGACTGTTTTAGAGTCGCCAGAGTTTTGGCGCAAATATGCCTGATCAAAGACCGTGAAGCCTCATAGCCAACAGACTGGAATCTCTCTTGATAAGAGCCAACCAGAAGGCGCTTCAGTTCCTCCAAGGCCACTTGCTTGGAATCAGCCAGTAAGCAGCGGAAGAAATTATCAAAGCTTACGCGCCTGATTATTTCCTGATGAATAACAGTTTGAGGAAATGGGCGCCACTGCAGAGCCGGCTCCAGTCTCATAATCTGAACACTGTTGTCATCACCAATCACCAGCGAACTGCCGTTCATATTGAGCTGGGACAGTTGCCTTAGCTGTTCTTCTTCAATGGCAATGGATAGATCACCCAGCCACTGGCGAAAGACATCGCTGTTACTACTAAAATCACCGCCAGAGAAACGAGCCAAGACCCGCCTTTGTAAAAATAGGGCGGGGAAAGGAATCCATTTCAATTTAAAATCAATAGAAATAAACTCCACCACTCCGTTTTGACAACACAGCATGGTGTTGTTGCCCAAAGTTATCTTGTTAAGAATATAGGTCTTCACTTTTTTGGCGATGTCTTCAAAAATCTTAGATACAAAATACGCCACTAAAACCACAGCAAAATCAATAACCACAATTACCATTAGTGTAACAATTACAATAGCCAAATCCTCTCTTGACAGAAAGCTATGAGCCCTATCAGACATTTGGGCATCAATAATGCCCAAAGTGCTTAGATCCGGCTTGTCATAACAAAATATAGTAGAAACAATCAAAGCGAGAAATAATAAAATTTGCGGCAGAGCCGAGGTGCAAAATAAAAAAACTCCGAATGAAGAATCTTCATCTTTATTCTTAAAGCCTCTATTCAAGCACCACAAATAAACCAGGCCAAACAATAAGGCTATAAGCAAAAAATTAAAAGACGATAAATTAAGTCTCAAGCAATCAGGCAGGCGAAAAAAATCATAGAACCTGGCTTGGCTAACCTCATACGGCTCGTATTCAACTTTTAGAGCCGGAGGTTCTCCGGCTTTAACATTTTTATCCCAATCGGCAGAAAGAGGATGCTCCCGGTCCACAAAATCGTTTAAGACGAAAGCTCCCGAAGTTAAAACTAAATTGCCGGAAATAGAAAAAATAACGCCCAAAATAATAATGATTACAGAGATAGTTTTTCCTAAAAAACTGTCGCCTCTAATATTGTTCATCTTGCTGTCTCCCTATGAGTTTAATCCGTTTTTTGGTTGTCAAAGTTCAACCGTCTATAATACCAAAATATTATCATTTTGTCAATGTTTTTTAAGTTCAAAAAAACCGCTAATTTTAGCTAATTAACGGCTTTAGGTGAATAAGTTTGTATTTTATTCTAAAACAGCTTTAATTCTTCTTACACCCGAACTGCTGGATTCCTCTTTTTGTATTTTAAAATGCCCCAGTTCACCCGTGTTTTGGGCATGCGGACCGCCGCAGATTTCTTTGGAAAAATCACCCAGACTGTAAACTTTCACCTTCTCGCCGTATCTTTCTTCAAAAACACCCATAGCCCCTTCTTTTTTGGCTTCTTCCACTGTCATTTCTTTTATAGAAACCGGCAAATTTCTGACTATTTGCTGATTAACCAAATCTTCAACTTGCTTTTTTTGCTCATCAGTTAATTTTTCAGCATGAGAAAAATCAAACCTTAACCTCTCGGCTGTAATATTGGAACCCTTCTGATAAATATGATCGCCCAAAACTTTACGCAAAGCGGCGAGCATCAAATGAGCCGCCGTGTGGAGCCTGGCCGTTTCCTTGGAATCATCAGCCAAGCCGCCTTTGAATTTTTGGCTGGCGCCTTGGCGTGATATAGCCTGATGCTGGGCAAATTCTTTTTGGTATTCTTCTGTGTCCACCTCCAAGCCATTTTCCTGGGCCAGCTCTATCGTCGTCTCATAAGGGAAGCCGTAGGTGGTAAAAAGCTTGAACATATCCTGGCCGGATATTTTCTTGTCTTTAGTTAATTTGGAAAACTCCTTCAAGCCTTTTTCCAAAGTGGTGTTGAATTTTTCTTCCTCTTTAATTAATTGATCAATGATAAAATCACGGTTCAACCTTAATTCCTTGTAGAACCCACCCATCTTATCAATCACCACTTCGGCTACCCGGGGAGTAAAATCTTCTGTTATGCCTATTTTCTGGCCGTGCCTAATCGCCCGTCTGATCAAACGGCGCAAAACATAGCCTTGCTCCACATTGGCGGGCTCGATTTTTTCGGCCAGAATAAAAATAGCGGCACGCAAATGATCGGCTATTATCCTGATGGATTTTTCCCGCTCAACTCCGGCTTGATCGGTTAGATCAAGGATGGGTGATAATTCCGGAGAGAGTTCCAAATCCGGCACCAAGGAAGTTATCTGCAAAACAACAGTAGAAAGAGGTTCTATATCATAAACGCTTTTTAAGCCGCTTAAAACAGCGGCTGTCCTCTCCAGACCCATACCGGTATCAACATTTTTTTGAGCCAGTTCTTTGTAAGCGCCGTCAGCTGTTTTGTTATACTGCATAAAAACATCATTCCAAATTTCCACCCAGCCTTTGTCGTTAGCTGGATCAAAGTTTTCCGGCACCGGCTCATCTGATGCCCAATAAAACATTTCCGTATCCGGTCCGCAAGGGCCTGTTTGTCCGGCCGGACCCCACCAATTATCTTTCCGGCCCAAAAAAGCAATTCGTCCCTTGGGCAAACCTAATCCGGCCCAAATTTCGGCCGATTCGTTGTCTTGCAGTATGCTGTTTGCTTCTTCACCTTCAAAACAAGACACGGCCAATTTATCAATGGGGATATTAAGTTCCTTGGTTAAAAATTCAAAGCTTAGGGTGATGGCTTCTTTTTTAAAATAATCACCCAAAGACCAATTGCCTAACATTTCAAAAAAAGTCAGATGCCAATCATCCCCCACTTCATCAATATCGCCTGTTCTGATGCATTTTTGGATATTGGTTAATCTCTTTCCGGCCGGATGATTTTCACCCAAAAGATAAGGCACCAAAGGGTGCATGCCGGCGGTGGTAAACAAAACAGTCGGATCGTTTTCCGGCAAAAGCGCTGATCCTAAAATAAGCTTATGATCATGCTTTTGGAAAAAATTAAGGTATTTTTCTTTTAACTCTTTGGTGGTCATAATGATTAATTTAATACTATAATCCTACAATAAAAAACGTTTTTTTTCAAGAAAAAAGTCCCAACATAAATTGGGACTAGAGGTGATCATTTGATAATTCAATTATTTGTTTCTTAACCAGATCAGACAGTTCAAAGATGGCTAAACTGCTGTAACTATCGTAGGACATCGGCTGGCCGAAATTTATTTTTAAAACTCCTGGCCGAAGAAGCCGCTGTCCACTAGGTTGGCAATGATAAGAACCGGTTATACCCGCCGGCACTATAATCGCCTTGGCCTCAAAAGCTAATCTAAAAGCCCCTTTTTTAAAAAGACCGATTTGCCCGTTTTTGGTTCTGGTGCCTTCTGGAAAAATAGCTACCGGAATGCCTGATTTTATCTTTTCGGCCGCTTGGCTTAAACTGGATAAAGAATCATTATAATTTTTCCTATCAAGAGGAATAAAGCCGAGCCGCCTGATAATAAAACCAAAGAGCGGCAAGGAAAAAATTTCCTTCTTGGCCAAAATAGAAAAATGATAGGGCAAAACCGCTGCTAGCATAAACCCGTCAAAAAGCGACTGATGATTCATCACAAAAAGATACGGTCCGCGATTTGGAGGCGGCGCATTAATAATCACCAGTTTATTAAAACCAGCTTTAATCATAAACTGGGCATAAAGGCGCCGGAGCCAAGTTGATTTATTTGGCCCAAAAACAAGAAGGAAAGGAATATAAATAATCGCCCAGACGGCAAAGACAGTAATACAAAACGAATAAAGCGTTACCGTTATAATTTTCTCAATCATCAGGCGACCTCCTTTCAAAGATTAAGAACTTTTTTAACCGTCTCAATATCTTCTGAACTTAGCGGAGGAATCAGCTTTTCATCTAAAAAATCCACTGATGGAGGAACGCTATTTTCCATTAAAGCCACCAGTTGCTTAGATCGGCTATAGGGAAAAAGCGGATGGAGATTTATCAATTCTTTGGCCCTCTCTCCTTGAACGATTTGGCCCAATAGAAGACGCAATTGATAACAGGTGATTTTTTCCCTGAGGTCATCATTTTCTAAATTTTCCACCGAATCAATAAAACCGCAATCCGGGCACTCGGCCAGAGGCGAATCTGATTCTTGTTCATCAAGATAGCGATTACTATTAATAATCATTTTGGAAAAACAAACGGGGCAAATAACAATCAGATCAAGAGCTTTTTCGCCATTTGGCATATTTACTTTCTTTCTTTGTTGTTTTTATTTTAAAGTGCAAAAATCATCATTAAACTTTTTATACCCTACAAAATTTCAGGTTGTTTGTCAAGATAGCTACTTTATGACGCCACCGCCCAAAACCTGATTTCTTTTATAAAAAACCACTGATTGCCCGGGAGCTATTGCTCGCTCTGGCTTTTTAAATTCCACTTTTATAAAATGGCCTGATTTTTTAAGAACGCATTCTTCCGCTTGGCCGCGATACCTTATCTGAGCTTGGCACTTGAACGGCAATTTAGGCTCTTTCAAAACCCAATTCAACTTGTGGCACAAAAGAGTGTTAGAAAATATTTCCGATTTGGATTGATCTTTGGTAACAACTAATCTGTTATTTATTTTGTCGAGCCTTACAACATACCAAGGCCCGCCGGATAAACCCAGCCCGCTTCTTTGGCCAATAGTGTAAAGCGGCAAACCCTGATGCTCTCCGATTTTCTGGCCGGTTTCAGCCACAATATCACCCGGCTTTAATTTTAAATACCTTTTTAAAAAATCATAATGGCTGTTCCCCACAAAACATATTTCTTGGCTGTCTTTTTTATCATGAATCGAGAGATTGAATTTTTTAGCCAGTTTTCTTATGTGGCTTTTTTGATACCGGCCAATGGGAAAAATGACATGCTTTAAAATATCTTGGTTAAGATTATAAAGAAAATAACTTTGATCTTTATTCTTATCATTAGATCTAAGCAGCTGGTACTTGCGGCCGATTTTTCTAACTTTGGCATAATGGCCGGTAGCGATAAAATCAGCTTCAAAGACTCTTAGGGCTTTTTTTAAAAACAGATCAAACTTTATGAATTTATTGCAAGAGACACAAGGGTTGGGAGTTTTGTAAGCGCCATAAGCGCTTAAAAATTCATCGACTATTTTGGATTTAAACTCTTGGCCGACATTTAATTTATGGATTTTAATGCCCAAGCTGTCAGCCACTTCTTGGGCAGAATTAAACGATTCCAAACTGCAGCATCTGTTTTCGCCGTATTTGACGCCAGTGGGAAACCAAAACTGCATAAAAACACCAACCACTTCATAGCCTTGAGATAATAACAAAGCAGCGGCCACCGCTGAATCGACGCCGCCGGACATGCCTATGACTACTTTCTTCTTCTTTTTTGGCATTAAGTTATTATATTAAGCGCCTGAGGCAGAACCTCCACCTCAATCACTCTGGGTAATTTTATATAATCACCGTCAATCTGGCAAGAATCGCTTTCTTTTTTTAATATTATTTTAAAATAATTATTATCCAAAGCCAGAATATATCTGGGAGGACGATTATAAAAAATCATTAGAATAATTGTTTCCAGCAAAGAAACAAATGTTTTATTGGTAAAAACATATAAATTAAAAACGCCATCAGCAAAACTGATGGGCTTTTTAATTTTCAAACCATAATAATTAAGGGTATTAAAAACAATCAAACTATTGCCCTTAACCCAAAAACTCCTGTTTTTGGTTTTTATCTCAAACTTTAATTTTCTGATTTTAATCTTATTAAAAAGAAAAACCAGCAGGTAGCCGAAAAAACCGAACTTATTTTTCAAATGATGGCTGGCGCCAATAACAACCTTAGATATATAGCCGATGGAAAGCCCGACGATAAAATAATGTTTTTTATTAATTCGGCCGACATCTATGGCTATGATTCTATTGGATTTGTCTATTAATTTAAGAGCATGCCTGATATTGGTCGGGATGCCGGCCGCCATGGCAATCACATTAGCCGAGCCGTAAGGAATTATGGCCAGGGGTGCTGTTAATTTATGGTCTATGATAATTTTAGTGGCCACTTTAACCGTACCATCACCGCCCACCGCTACCACTAAATCAGTACCAGAAAAATCAAACCCGCTTATTTCATCTTCAAAGTGATTATTCAAATAAAATAAATGGACTTTATAACCTAAATTATCCAGTTTGTCCCTGACTATCCCCTCCACGTCAATTCTGCTTTTTAAGCCGGCTGTCGGATTGAATATAACAAAAACTTTTTTCATATCATTTTTACATTTTTACCACCAGACCTTCTTAAAGCCCAGGGCGTAAGAAACCAGGTTGGTTAAGGGGTGAAGGATGAGGGTGAGAAGCAAGATGGTTAAGATAATTGGCACGGCCGGAGCACTGAAGTAATAAGTAAAGAGCAGAAAGCCTAAGACGAAATCCAATTGATCAAAGACAGGCCAACTGCTGCCGCTCTTCTTGTTCAGTCTTCTTTTGAAGAAGCTTTTGATTAAATCCCCCACCATAGCTCCCAAGCCGGAAAGTAAGCCAAAGGCTATAAAGTTAGAGGGGTAATCAATGAGGGAGATATCTTTGAAGAAATCATAGTTATAAAGATAAGCTTGGAAAGATGTGGTAATAAGGCCAAAGAGAGCTCCCGAAAATAAGCCTCGCCATGTTTTGGAAGAACCAAAGATAGGCTGAGAGCCTAGTTTTCTGCCTCCGTCAATGGGCCTCGCTAGGAACCTAAAGAGCTTAAGCTTATCACAGATAACCGGTGCCATATTAGCCAGATAGGCCGGCAACACAAAATAGATTGATTTTATGATGAGATCCCACATGAGGGGTAT
>JAUSEE010000041.1 GCA_030650095.1 Candidatus Buchananbacteria bacterium | reverse complement strand
AGACCTGCCCGCCATTGCCGTCTCTATTTTTTCTTAAAAACAAATTAGTTTTACGCAAACCCAATACCTTAATCAATAAATTAAGGTAGGCGTAGGCAGGCGGGTACCCCGCTCTTTAGAGCGGGGTCGGGTTCATTATTTTTTAATCAATATTTTTTATGATCATATTTCAATTTTTTGAACTGGTGCTGCATATAGACAAGTATTTGCAAATCTTAGTCAACGAATATTCTGTAGCTGTTTACGTTATTCTATTTTTAATTATTTTTTTTGAGACTGGCATAGTTATCTCGCCCTTTTTACCAGGCGATAGCTTGCTGTTTGCTGCCGGCGCTTTGGCTGCTACCGGTTCTTTAGAAATCGGGTTGCTTTTCTTTGTTGTTTTTCTGGCCTCGGTTTTAGGCGATACCGTCAATTATCATATCGGCAAGTTTATCGGACCAAGGATATTCACCAAGGAATCATCTTGGTTTTTTAATAGGAACTATTTGGTGCGCGCCCAGCATTTTTATGAAAAGAACGGCAAAAAAACCATAATCTTAGCTCGCTTTATTCCTATCATCAGAACATTCGCTCCTTTTGTGGCTGGCATTGGCACCATGTCTTATTTGGTTTTCTTGGGTTATAACATTATTGGAGCCGTTCTTTGGTCTAGTTTGTTTATTTTTGGCGGATTCTGGTTTGGCAATATTCCAATAGTCAAAGATAATTTCGGCTTGTTTGTCATTGGCGTTATTATTATTTCTTTGATACCGCTTGTAAAAGAAATACTGGCTCTTATAAAAGAGAAAAAGAATAATTAAACTAATTTGCCGGTGTCTTGAAAAATCTCTCTAAATATGGTAGTATTGCCTGTGTAATTAAAGCATAATTTAGGGCCTGTAGCTCAGGGGTTAGAGCGCTACGCTTATAACGTAGATGTCGGTGGTTCGATTCCACCCAGGCCTACTTGAATGAAAAATAAGGACGAGAGGATGACACAGAAAATAATATTGGATGTTTTATAATATAAACAAGGACGGCTAGCTCAGTTGGTTAGAGCGTCTCGTTGACGTCGAGAAGGTCACAAGTTCGAATCTTGTGTCGTCCACATTAATCTATTCTGATCTTTTATATATACTTATGACTCAAAAGTTTATTACATCATCTACTACGAGGAGTATCTATGATGTCAAAAACAGGCAAAGAGCCCAAGGCACTTTCCAAAGCTAGATTTAGACAGGAATTACAAACACTTCTTAAAAAAATAAAAGATGGCAAATGCCGTGATTATTCTCCCATGAGAGAAGAATTTTCTTTCTTTGTTTTAGCTCAAAAGTTTTGGCCGGAAATGACGAGTAGTATTTTTGTGGAATATGAATTTTTTTGTTCCGGAGTAGGATCAATCTTTAGGGAAATAACTCCTATTAATAAAGTTCCCCCCGTGTAATAACGGGGGGTTTATTTTTTGTTATGCTCTGATTTCTTATCTACAAAAGTTGATTTACATAAATAAAAAAACCGCAAAGGATGCGGTTATTTTTTTTAATTAAAGTACTAATCGTTTTTCTTCGCCCACTATGGCTACTCCAGCTGAACAGCCTAAGCGGTTGGCTCCGGCTTCAATCATCGCCAAAGCAGTTTTCAAATCCCGAATGCCGCCGGAAGCTTTAACTCCCATATTTTCGCCAACCACTTTTCGCATTAAAGCCACATCTTGAATGGTGGCTCCGCCGGTAGAAAATCCGGTTGAAGTTTTAACAAAATCAGCTTTGTAGTATTTGGCAAATCTGCAGGCTATTTCTTTTTCTGCTTCAGTAAGAAGACAGGTTTCAATAATAACCTTTAAAACTGCTGTAGGCACGGCTTGGCGGACAAGATCAATGTCGTCTTCCACTCTGGCTGGCAGGGTTGATTTTAGAGCGCCAATGTTTAAAACCATGTCTATTTCGGAGGCGCCGTTTTCTACCGCTCTTATAGCCTCTTCTGCTTTTATTTCTGAAGTACTTGCTCCCAAAGGGAAACCGACAACCGAGCATATCTTTACGCCGCTGCCGTTTAAAAATATTCGGCAATCATTAACCCAATGAGGATTAACACAAACGGAGGCAAAGCCATATTCTTTAGCTTCTTGGCAAAGAAGCTCAATTTGTTTAATGGTAGCATCTGGTTTTAGCAAAGTGTGATCAATGTAAGGTGCGATGTTCACTGTTATTCTCCTTGGTTTTACTTCATAGACAGTGATAATTTATTTTAATTTCTGCTTTATTTCTTCAATAACAGTTCTTTCAGCTTCGGCTAAAGTCATATGGCTTAAATTAAATTTTGACATTTGGGCATTACCGGTGGGGTTGAATCTTCGGCACATAAACAAAGAATCAAAATTTTTAGCCGCATAAACCACGCAGGCTATATTATTTGTCTCTCTTTTTTCATAAATCAGCACTATAATTTCGGTTTTAGGCATAGAAACTATAAGCTCGTCTATAACCTCGATTATTTCATCATGGGAGGTGGCTGTTTCCAAGAAATCCTGGCTGGAAATAGTGGACCAAACCAGTTTATCATCTAAATCGTTATTAAGTCTAGATAAAACCCGGCCCCATAACTTTAAGGTAGAAAGGAATCTGGTTTGGTAAAGGTTTTGGATTATTTGCTCGCGTCGGGCGCCTTTGGTGATAAGCAGGCTGGCGGCGCTTAAAGTTTTGGGAGAGACATTTAAGGTTTTAAAATTTTTGGTGCTGGTAATAATGCCACACAAAAGATAAGTGGCTATGTCTTCGTCTATCAGATTCTCATCGAAATTTTTTATTAAGGTATAAACTATTTCCGCAGTTGAGGAGCTGGTTAAATCGACGATATTGATATCGCCGAAATATTCGTTTTTATTGGAATTATCCAGATTGATTTTAGGCGTTGAATAAAAAAAATCACCGTGGTTTTCGTAGATTTCTCCTAATGATTCCAAATCAGGAGAATTGACTGTAAAAATAAGGTCGTATTTATAACTGGCTATTTTAGCTGAAACATCTTCCGGTTTGAACTGGCCGTTTTTGGGTGAAACATAAATATTCAATTGGTCATTTTCATTATCAAAATAAAATTCACCCGCTTTGGTTTTAGAAGTATCGATACTGATGACGAATTTTTGCAAGCCTTCTATTTTATTGTTTACTTCACTGGTGCCCAAAAAAGACAAACTGGTTGACGGTTCGAAATTTTGGCAAACCACATCAACTCTTTTATCGATTTTTTTTAACAGGCGATACAAAGCCAAAGCGCTGGACAGGGAATCACCTGTCCAGTCTTTTTTGAAGACGATTAAAATTGATCGGTTCTTTTTAATCAATTCAAAGATTTGCTGTGTTTCAGTTAAGGCCATTTGCGGTTAAAAATTAGTCCGATTAGATTATAGCTTAATGGTTTATCTTAGCCTAATTTTATAGGCCTGTCAATCAATTATTTATCCCAATTTAATCAACAATTACTTATGACATTGGGCTTATTTTTTGTCAAATAAAAAACCGCTCAGACAAATAAATGTCCGGGCGGCAGTTCTTTTCATTTTGTTTAAAGTGCGTTGGGGATTTTAGCCCAATCATCCAACCAAGCCTGTACCTGGGCATCAGAAGGCATGCGCCAATCGCCGCGCGGTGAAAGGCAGGTTAAGCCGACTTTGGGCCCGTCAGGCATAAAATTACGCTTAAATTGATTGGTAAAGAAACGATTAAGGAATACTCCCAGCCATTTCTTAATATCGGCCAAATCATATTTTTGGTTGTCAGTATCAACCTGTTGGATAAAAGCGGCTAAGGCCAAACGAGCGATGCGTTTTGGGCTATAGCCGAAACGGATGAAATAATAACCGAAGAAATCATGCAGTTCATAGGGACCGATTTTGTCTTCTGTCACTTGTGTTATTGTTTCGCCATCGGGTGGCAAAAGTTCCGGTGAAATTGGCGTGGCTAAAATATCATGAAGTATGGCCTGAACTCTCGGCTCCTGCGCGAAGATAACTTCCGCTGTCCAACTGATCAGGAAAGAAATCAGGGTTTTAGGCACGCCGGCGTTAACGGCGTAGTGCGAGCCGTGATCACCCATGTAAGTGCACCAGCCCAGTAGCAGTTCCGACAAATCGCCGGTGCCCAGGACCAGGCCTTTGAATTTGGCCGCTTGAGCCAGTTCCACAAATTTGCGCGACCAAGCTTGGGTGTTTTCAAAAACTAAGCTGGTATCGCTTTTGTCATGGCCGATGGCTTCAAAAATTTCTTCCACAATTTTAGTTACCGGTATTTCCTTGAAAGTTACTCCCAAGGCTTGGCATAAATTGATGGCATTGTTTTTGGTTCGCTGTGTAGTGCCAAAGCAGGGCATAGTGATGGCGATTATATCGGTTCGGGGCAATTGCATTTTATCAATCGCATGAGTTGCCACCATAAGTGCGTGAGTGGAATCTTGTCCGCCGGAAACAGCCACAATTATTTTTCTCCTGTCTTGCGGCAGTTGCGTCAGGCGGCGAATCAAAGCGGTGCTTTGGATCATAAAAGTCTCATAACAGCGCTCGTTTCTTTTAAGAGGATCGCTGGGCACAAAAGGATGCGGATCAATCTGCCGCCGAAGATTATGGTAAACCTCGCTTCGTTTTAGATCGGCCGAACTGGCTTTAATGTTTGCCAGGCGGAATTCTTTTAGGTTATCAATACCGTTTTCCCTGAAAGAATTTTGGCGCATCCGGTCTTGCTCAACGGCTATCAAATCAACGTCAGCAATAATATGCGTGCCATCAAGCTGGAAGCGCTCCGAAGAGGCTAAAAGATTACCACGCTCGGCAATAATGGCGTCGCCATCCCAGGAAACATCCGAAGTGGATTCGCCAAAGCCGGCGGCGCAATACATCTGGACGGCTAAGTTGCGGCCGGATGAGCCTAGCATCAGTTGCAAACGATAATCATGTTTTCCAATGGTAATATCGGAAGCTGACATGTTAGCTAAAACGGTGGCGCCAGCGAGAGCCGCGGAAGTTGAGGGCGGGATTGGCACCCAACCGTCCTCGCATATTTCCACATGCAAAGAAAAATTATTATGAGGATGATAAATTATTATATCAGTGCCAAAGGGCGCATCCTGGTCAAACAAGTTTACAACATCAGCTTGAGCTTCACTGGCTCGAGCAAAATGGCGGAGCTCGTAAAATTCACGATATTCAGGCGGATAGGCTTTGGGCGTTACGGCCAGTATCTGGCCTTGGTAAAAAGTGACGGCCGTATTGTAGACGGCAAAGTCTAACTTAAGAGGCAAGCCGACGCTAATGATCATATCCCAATATTTAGTGGCTTCAATAATTTCTCGCAAGCTTTGGCCGACTTGATCCAAAAGAAGCTGGGAATGGAAAAGATCGCCGCAAGAATAACCGGTTAAGCCCAGTTCCGGACAAAGGGTATACATAGCTCCCTGGTCATAAACTTGGCTTAATTCCTTTAGGTGGCTAATGACATTGGCCTTGGGATTGGCCAATTCTACTTTTGGCACAACAGCCGCCAGCCTAAAAAAACCGTGATCTCTAATGTCTAAAAAGTTCATCTGTTTCTTTCTCCTTTTCAACCTAATATTTTTTCAATAGCATCAGTAAAGATGCCGCTGACATCCAAGACCTTGAATTTGGTGTTATTTTTCACTATCGACCATTGGCTGGCCGGATGGGAATTGGTAGTAATGATAAATCCGATCTGGCTGTCTATCAAAGTTTGAGCCACTCCCTTGTTGTTTAGGGCCAAGTGGCTTAAAACTACAGAAACAAAAGAAGCGTCATAATTAAGATATGTTTTACAAGCCTTAATCAGAGTTCCGGCGCTTCTAGTCATATCATCATAGATGATAATATGCCTACCGGAGACATCGCCGATAATTCCCTGGACCGATGTTTCATTGCCATCACGCCTTTTTTGAATAAAAGCAATATCAGTATCAAAAATACTGGCAAAAGTTTCTACCCATTTGGCTCGGCCCAAATCAGCCGAGGCCATCATAGTTTTGATTGAAGGAGAGTGTTTTATAATAAATCTTATGCCGGCTTCGATAACCGGTTCGGCGTATAGTTCAAAGCGAGTGCAATCTCCTTCAAAATAATGCACTGTACCGCCGACATGCAAATCCAGCAAAAGAAAAGTGTTGCCCATTGAGGCTTGGGGAATGGCCGAAAATTGCCGAGCGGTTGTTTTGGCTGTTACCACTTCGCCGGGCTTAACCGCCCTCTCCATAGTGGAATAACCCATAAAGGGAATACAGAAAATTATTTTTCTGGCGCCATAGCCGGCCAAGGCGCAACCGACTCTGTAGATTTCATTAATTTCTTTATCCGAGTGAGCGCTGCCGACAAAAACAATATCTCGGCCGAACAGATCATTAAAATTTTCAATGCCCAACCTGTAGTAATGCTCTATGCCGCCAAAGATTTTTCTTTGAGTGGCTAAAACTTTTACGCCCAAAGATCGGGCGATTATTTTGGCAAAATAAAGCGAAGCTTTGGTGGAAATAACAATCGGCGGTTGCGTCATCAGTCTTCTCCTTGTTTTATATTGTCAAAGTTCCTCTTGTCTTTTATTTAAGACGCCTAAATGATTAAGCGGCTTGAAAAAAGAGCGGTTATTTGGATAACCGCTGGATTATCTTTTAGTAAAGGATGTCGCCTTTGCTGTCCCAATTGCGATAGCCGTGGCCGTCGGGGGTATGGACAATAGACTTGAATATTCTGCCGACAGAAGCTTCATCGCAACGGGCAAAGGTTATATTGATGCCATGACTGGGATCATCAAAATAGCCGTCAATAGTGAAAACCGGCGTGCCCCAAGGCAAGGGATCGCGCAGACGCAGGCCGTAGCTATGGCTGGTTCTTTTGGAGATAGCCATAAATTTATCTTGCAAAGGGGAAATAGGGATTTGATTTTCACGATTCCAGATAAGAACCTTATTACTGGTGTCCATAAAAGTATCAGGGATCCAAACTTCTCTTATTACTACCATATGAACGCCCAGATTGGCTGCTTGATAAATATAATTTAGCACATCATCACCGCTAGCTTCACCCGATTTATTTACTACCAGGGAGCATCTCACTAGTAGTCCCAATTCCAATGCTTTGGCAATCAGTTCCTCGGTGTTTTGTTCCAAACCCATGAGGTTTTTATTCTTGTCCTTATCAAAAGAAGCAATGGAAAATGTTACCATAGTGAGTCCGGCTTCCGTTAACCTGGAGAGCAGATCGCTTTTACTGCCGCGGGTCAAAAGAAAACCATTGGTGTGCATATCAACCAGGGGCAAATACTGCCGAGACATTTTAACCAACCAGCACAGATAAAAAGAATCCTCCTGAGTGGGTTCGGCTTTGGAAGTCAAAATGGCATGCGAGGCGCCTAAATTCCTGGCGTAATTAAGGCCTACCCTTAATCTATCTTCACTGCAAAACTTTAGGGCAGTTTCATAAGAAGAGGCGCCAGGGGTGGTGGCGGCAATGCAGAATTTACAATAGCCGTTGCATTTTGTCCTGGTGCTTACCTGGATGGAACACGACAAGGCCCAAGGGCGTGATTCTCCGCTACTGATTTGATCCGGTGTCATCTTTTCTCCTTCCGTTATCTGGCTACAAGACGTTCGTATTGTTCAACCTCTGATAGTAAATCCTGGTTGCTGAACTTCCGGCGTTCTATTTTTTCCCAGTCATTTCTGGAGAGGCTTAAATCAGACGGACAAACCGATCTGAACCAATCCATGTAGGGAGAAATTTCTCCGCTGATCGGATTTTTTCTGGTAAAATGCAAGACTTGGCAATTATGGATGTGGTCAAAGGGGTGTTTGGAATTATCCAATTCTTTGAAACGGCTTTGCAGCATTCGCGTCAAGCGGACTAACATAGCCCACATAACTTCGCCATGACAAACAATAATAACTTTCTTGTCAGCGCATTCTCGGTGCATCGTGCCGAGAATCCTGTCTATGCGTCGGCAGAGCTGGGCCATGGATTCTCCGCCGGGAGGACACCAATAAAAACTGTCCATTTCCCTCCGGCTTAATTCCTCGGCAAATTTTTCGCGGCGGCTTTCATCGGTCATCAAATCAAGCATGCCCCAATCACGCTCGCGCAAATAAAAGTCCACATACCATTTGGCGCCAGGCAGATCAAGCAAGGCGGCTGTTTCCATAGCCCTAATATATTCCGAAACGTAGTAGCGGAAGAAATCAGTGCCGATATTTTCTTTAATCCAAAGGCCGGCTAAGTGAGCTTGCTCTCTGCCCCTGTCGGTTAAGCGCCATTTGGAACTATGGCGATTCAAATATAATTCATTGAAATCCCTGTTGTCGCCTTGGCGCGATCTGGCATTGGCAGCATTGCCTTCAGATTCGCCGTGGCGGACTAAAACCAAATCAATCGGCATAGTCATATTAAAATCATCCTTTCTTTTATCAAGGTGCGTGTCTTTTATTCAAACCGCTCAAATGTTTGAGAAGCTTGAAAAAAGAGTGGAAATAAGATCGACTTAGTAGTCGCCTCTCTCCACTTTTTGTGCCAAATTCATTCTTCTGGCGGCAAAATCTATTTGAGATAAAAAGCCTATTTTTATTTCCTCGGCCGTGGGTTTAACTATCATTCTCTCAATATCTTTCACTTCCTGGCTATAACCGTCGGCATAACCGTTGACCGGCTGTCTGGAGTTTACTGTTACGCAAATTTCTTGGGGCGAAACTTGATCGCAAGGGTAGGGCCCGGTAGCGATGCCGCTGATAAACCAATTATTGGTGTCTAGCGGCAAGACCGATGAAGTGCCTCTGGCTTTGAGAGCATAACCAGTTGTGCCTTGGGGCGTAGAAATTATTATGCCGTTGCCGCTGACTTGCCGTTTGGGGAAATGGTTAAGCGATCCGGAAATGGAAAAAGAAATATGGTCGGCCACGTTGCCGCCGCAGAAGGCATCGTTAAACGATAAGAATTCAAAACTGCTGCCGTCTTTTTTAATGAAAATAACTTTCATCAGCTTGGCGGTGATAATTTGGATTTGATCCAAACTGATAGGTATCTCGTTTATTTCTCTAATCGGATTAAGCAAAAAGCCCATCGTGCCTCTGTTGATGCCGAAGAAAATCTTTTCACTGCCATGTTTTTCCCGAACTGATTTCATGAATTTGCCGTCGCCACCAACTACCAAATAAACGTTAGCTTTGTCTTCTTCATCGGTCGCCAGGCAGGCGGGGATGAGAAAGTTTTCTATCCATTGCCTAACGTCATCAGCTTTTTCCGAACCGATTTCTACCGGATCAGGCAAAAGGGGAAAGTAAACAATAGGGCTAGCCATTTTTTATCTCCTTAGTTTTATAAAGTGCTTGTCCTTCATTCAAGCCATCTAACTTTAAATAGCTTGAAAAAGGAGCGGTGAGATTTTTTAATCTCTCTCACCGCCAGTTGTTTTATATTCAGACCAGACAGGTCTCATTGAGTGTCACTGTGTGGCCAAAAATTCTCTTGAAACGTTCAATGTCATTTGGCTGGCCCATGGCCTTAGCTAAATTATCGCTTAGCTTTACTGTGCCATGTCCGTTGGCTTCTACTACTTTCACGACCAAAGATAATGCTTTGAATAAAAGATCGTTGGTTAAAGTTGTACCCCAGCCGAAACTGACTTTAATCCTGCCACGGAAATAATCGGCGATCTCAATGATAATTTCTACATCCAAACCGTCGCTAAAAATCACAAGTTTTTCCATTGGATCAATGTCGTGGCCCTGATAAAAAGCTATAGCTTTTTCGCCAAGAGCAAACGGATTGCCACTGTCCTCGCGCAAGCCTTTCCATCTTCGGGCTTGAATGGAATTGAAATCTCTAAAAAAGAAATCACTACCATAAGTATCAGTCAGGGCAATGGAAAGTGCCCAGCCGTAGAGATCCCACCAATCAACTAAAGCCTGGTTATGTGAAGCGCGGATGTCATCATCGCTACCATGCATAATACCCGACATTACCATAGGCAGCTCATGAGCTGATGTGCCCATAGGCAAAAGTGATTGGTCCATAGCCGCTTTTACATTGGAGGTGCCTAAGAATTGCGGGCCGAGTTCGGCTTTTAAAACTTCTACTATATAATATTGCCAATCACGGCTAAAGCGTCGACGTGTGCCAAAATCCGTAATGGTTATATCCGGGTGTTGTTTTATCAAAGTGATTTTGTTAGCTAGTTTGATTTTGGCTTCAGCATACATCAATTCTTGCTCAAATCGGCTTAAACCATCTTGCTTAATTTTATTTCTAAAATAAAGCTCGTTGACAATGGAGAGGGCCAAAGTTTCCCAATAAATCGCTTCCTCCCAAGGGCCGGCGAATTCCAATTGGTATTGGTCGCCGTCTTTGGCTAAATCATATTGGGGCAATTGCAAATCTGCTAAGAACTGCAAATAATCTTCGGTAAACATTCTTTGGCCGTATTCACTAGTGCCGCACAAATAATGAAGCTCGCTTTTGCTAAAGCGCAGTTGCCTGACAGCATCAAGCTGTTCGCGCAGTTCACCTTCGTCTATGAACTTGGTTAGGGCCACTTTAGTGGTGCGATTTTTGAAAGCGTATTTTACCGGCACGCCTCTGTATTTTAGAAAAGCAAACATGCCCATGGTGAATTTGTAAAAATCCGTGTCCAAAAGGGAAGTGATAATCGGTTGATCTCTCATTGGAATGTCTCCTGGTTTAGAAACCATTGCTGGAGAGTAAAAACTCGCAAGCATTCCGGTTGATATTCTTTGAATTGTTCTTTAGTCAGCCAGATTCTTTCAATTCTTTCGCCTTCTTCCTGATTGCCGAAAATCCGCTCAGGTTGTTCAAACATAGCATCACTTATTACCGCGAAGGCGAGATAACATTTCTCATTGGTCATACCGGAATTTACCGCTAGTGACTGGCCATGGTTGAGTAGAATAACATCGCTTTCTTCAATAATAATCCCGGCTTCTTCTTTAGCTTCTTTGACCACCAAGGCTCTGGGGCTGATATCGATATCAAATCGTCCGGCTACATTGCCGATTGTTGATCCGTCCGGATTTTTGTTAGTAATCATCGGGGCGCGCGGTTCACGGATTAGCAAAACAGATTGATTGGATAAATTATAAAACAAAATAGTAACCGAATCGGTCGCTCTGACAACTTCTCTTTCACCTTGCGGAGTTTCTATAATTTCCACTTTGAAAAATCCGTTATAAACAATCCTTCTATTCATGCTTTTTTACTCCTTGGTAGAGATCGAATCTTTTTATATATTCGGCCACTTCGGCCGTTAAAAGATGTTCGAAAGGCTGATTTTTTTGAATCATTTTTCTGATAGTCGAGCTGGCTGTGTCAGGCAGTTTGACATTAAGAATTTTAAAATTAGCCGGCAGATTATGGGGTTGCTTATAACCTCTTCTGGGCAGTATCAGAAAATTCCATTTTTGGAAAAGTTCTTCGCCTCTGTCCCAGACTGCCTCTATTTCGCACCTCTGGCCGTATTTTTTTTGCGGCCTCACCGAATCGGATCCGGTATACCAGGTTATGTCCGAATGAGGATATTGTTTTTGCAGCGTTTCCAATCTGTTGATCGTCGGCGTGTCATTTTTATAGATATCATCATATTTGATAACCAAAGTCGTGCCCGATCTCACCCTTAGAATACTGGGAAAGGTAAGTTCGGTCATGGCCACGCGATGATCTGGTTCGATGCCGAATCTTTTATCCGGCCTGGTGCCCGAAGGCACCCAGATTACCATATCGAATAACCGGCAATGTATCAGAGCTTCTATTAAAGACAAGTGTCCGATATGGGGCGGATTGGCCGCCGATCCTCCGACAGCTATTTTCTTGAAGTCCACTGCTTTTGTATCTCCTTTTGATTTTTAAATGTAAGGTGCGCGCTTCAAATTCATATTTGAAGCAGAAATCTGCCGCTAACTATTTTAGTGGCAAGTTTCTAAAATTGCCCGGTTGTTTTTTAAGCCAACCGAGCAATATTTTTCAGACACGATTTTTACCAACTTACTTTCCAGGTTTGATTGAGTGGCGGTGGGCTGGTTGTTTTTCTCCATACTAGCTCGAAAAGTTTTTCAGCCAGTTCCAAAGCTTCTTGGCAAGACGGCACGGCTTTAATCCAGTCTTCCGGTATGCCGTCTAGTCCGACGTTAGCTCCAATCATCGCTCCCACCATGGAAGCGTTAGTGTCGGTGTCACCGCCGGAGTTGACCGCTTCAGTAATGCCTTTGACAAAGTTCACCGGATTGCGCAAGAAAACGCCGATGGCAAACGGAATCGACTCCAGGGCAAAACAGCTAGTGCCGGTTTGTTTAATCAAACTCATGGAACGACCTAAGCTATCAGTGTCTTGGAGCCAGCTGCCAGTGGCCAATAAATTAATTAGTCGACCGACAAAACTGTCACCAGGGAATTGCTTTAAATCACGATTGCACGACCGATCAATTTCTAGTTTGACTAGTTCATTGATGAAATCATAATTGCTGCTGAGCGAGCGGCTCAGCACCAGCTGTTGCGAGTCTTCCAAAACCATTTTGATGATCAAGGCGATGGCGCAAGCGGCATAAGAAGCTCGTGGGTCACGATGCGTCATCTGGCCTAAGACGATTACATTATCGAGTAAGTAGCTGGTCTTGAGCCCAAAGTGGAACAAAGCCACAGGCGGGATTTTCATGCCTACGCCATTGCCAGTACCTGGAGTTTCAGTAGTAGCCTGGTTAATGGCTCGCGTTAAAATTTCACCTTCCAATTGCTGATTGCTCAAACGAGGCGTGGATTCAAAGTGATTCTTGATGGCAGCACAAGCTGCCCCGGTGCTTTTGCCCCAGCCTAAAGTAGATCGATCAAATTCCACCACATGTTCTTGAGCAATGGCCAAATAATCCAAGCCCTCGCATTTAATGATGGCTCGGCTGTTGGCGCGACAAAGTTGCCAATCGTCCGTGGTGCTGCCACGTTTTAATTTAGCGGTGCCGGAAATTCTATTTTGGATACCATCGTTAAAATCGGTCACGCCTTGGCCGCCAGTGGCGAAGAAAATTTCGTTGGGCGTCATCATTTCGTAGGGCATGCCTCGGGCATCGCCAATAGCTACGCCGCATAAACAACCTTGAAATTTAGACAATAATATTGATTTTTTCATTAGTCCTCCTTTGATGTTGTGTCTGAAATTTTCAATGTGCTTTTTAAAACAGTGATCCAGATCCAATCATAATTAGATCCGAATTTCTATTTTTAAAAATTAGCGGGAGGGGAATAGCTAGAAGCTATTCCCCAGCCCACTTACGAATTTTCTTTTCTAAAGGAGATGTTTGTTCCTTCGACTGTCAAATGAATTGTGTCTCCTTTGGCTATCTCACCGGTAAAAACCGGGCCAGCCAAAAGGGTTTGGATATGTTTCATAATCTGGCGTTTCATCGGTCGGGCGCCCAAAGTAGCGCTGAAGCCTCTGGCCATCAAATAATCAATTACGGCTTCGTCCCAATTCAGCAAAAAGCCTTTTTGGGAGCAGCGTACTTTTTCTTCAATCAACAGGAGTTCGGCAATGCTTCTGACTGCTTCCGGCGTCAGCGGTTGGTAGACGATTGTTTCATCAATGCGATTAATCAGTTCCAAGCTCAAGATTTTTTTAGCTTCAGCGATTATATCTCGCGGGTTAACAGTTGAAACAGCTGTCGGATTGTTAACCGGATGAAAGCCGATCTGATGTTGGCCGGCCTTACCGTACAATCGATTGCCGACATTGGAAGTCATAATAAAAATACATTGCTTGGCGTCTACCGTATTGCCTTTGTTATCGGTTAGGCGCCCTTCATCGAAAAGTTGCAAAAAGATCTGCAAGACATCAGGATGGGCTTTTTCTATCTCATCAATCAAAACCACTGCAATGCCCAGCCTTCTGATTTGTTCAGTGAGTTGTCCCGGTTCATCGTAGCCGATATAACCAGGCGGCGATCCAATCAGCCGGCTGACAGTATGCTTCTCCATGTATTCAGACATATCGATGCGAATCAATCGTCCGAAATAGAATTCATCGGCCAAAGTTCTGGCTGATAGAGTTTTGCCGACGCCGGTCGGGCCTAAGGACAGCACCACCATTGGCTTTTTGGGGTCAGTCATGCCGCTCTTGAAGCGGATAATGGCGTCAGCCAAGGCTCGGTTAGCTTTCTCTTGCCCGATTATTTTATAGTTTAATATCTCTAAAGCCCTGGAAATTTTATTACGTTCATCAGTGCTGGTGCTAATGGGCAAACCGGTTGTTTGCGCAATGACGTTAACTACGTCGCTTACTTCTGCTTTGGTTCGGCCGGTTAATTTGACTTTGGCGCCGACGCCATTTAAGACAACTTCGATTTCTCGGTGAGGCGAATTCTCGTAGGCAATAAATTTTCTGGCCAGTTCAACTGTTGCGCCTAATACTTCACCGGAAAAATGCACCAAGTGGCGTCTGGCTAAAATATCAACGCAGCCTGTCAAAATCTGCAGTGTCAATTCCGGGCTGGGCTCATTTATAGTTAGCGTTATCCAGCGTCTGGCAAAAGCGGCATTTTTGGTTTCAATGCGTTTGCGCCATTCACCGGTGGTGGTAGCGCCGATGCAAGACAGGCCCTCGGCTAGGACCGGTTTAAGAATTTCTTCCAAGCCGGAAGAGCCTTCGGTTTTACCCAGTCCCATAACAATATGGAGTTCGTCCAAGAAAAGTATGGTGGCTGGTCCTTCTTTGCATTCTTTTAAAATCGCTTCTACTTTTGATTCCAAAGTGCCCCTGATGCCGGTGCCGGCTTGCAAACTGCCCAAGCTGATATAAACCAAACGGTGGTTCCAGAACAGGCGAACTTTTTCATCCCGTCGGGCAATCATTGTCGCCAAGCTTTTAGCTAAAGCGGTTTTGCCAACGCCGGCTTCACCTAAGAGAACAGGATTGTTAATGGCTTCGTCATAACCAATGCCCGCATCTTTGCGAGCCAAAATTTCAACAATAGCCATTATTTCATCGTCTCGTCCAATAGCCGGTTTTAACTTTCCTTCTTTGGCCATTTGAGTATAATCAATGCCGAATATTTGCAGAGGCGTTTTCTCCGCTTCTTTTTCTGTCCCAGGTTTCTTGTAATCTGGCGGCTGGCGAAGATAGCCCGAGCTGATAATTTCTCTTTGCAAAACTTCCGGGTCAAGGAATTCCCTCAGTAGCCTTCGGGCGTGGCTTTCCTCGCCGAAGCTTAAAATCGCATAAAGCAAATGTATCGGCTGTCGTGGCAAGTTAGCTGTTTGGGCAATTTGCCTGACGCGTCCTATTAAGTTGCCCAGGAAAGGCTCTGGTGGGAATTCATCCTGGGCGTGGAGGAGCAACTGATTAATGCTCACGCCTTTTTGTTCCAGAAAGTCTCTTACAAAACCCTCGCCTTTTAAAAGCGACAGCAGTATGTGGAAAGTATTATAATTTACAGCCCCAAATCTTTGAGCAATAGTAGCCGCCTCTGATAAGGCGGCAATCAAACTGTTTTCCGGATTATTCTTATCCATTAATACCTCCTTCTAGCGTTGGGCGATGGATTAATACTTCATTAACTTGTCCGCAGTAAAGGCATTCTTTGGTGGTTTCGGTTTCTGATCCGACAAAATTAATTACGCCGTAAAGCGCAGCTCCGCCTGGAGCAGTTATATCAAAAGACCACTGGCCGTCTGCTTGAAGTTCGGCGGTGTTGCCACCGATTAAACAGGGCCGTTTCTGTAGAATCATTTTAGAAAACCAACCGGCTCTTTTTTCCTCGTCATTAAGCGCCTGAATAGACAGGCGCAAAATCGTGTCGCAGCAACGCGAGGTGTCAATCCGAGTGGCCGGTTCAGCTTGAAGCATGCCTTCCTCTGGTATTTGAGCCTGTGGGTCGTAAGCGGCCATTTGCTCCTCAGTGAGCGTGGGCACGGCTCCTTTGTAGAGGTGCCCTTGCAAGCAGCCGAAGCAAGGTCCGTTTTGGCCATCAATATAAGTGGCTTCAAACCAGCGAGCTCGGGGATAACAGCGCCCGATGATATGGGGAATGTTATTTTGCCTTAAAATGTTGGCCATTCTAAATTCAGCCGGATTGGCTGTGGTTAAGATAGCCAGATCAGGATTAAAAGTTTTAACTACTGCTTCAAATTTTCTTTGGCCACGATGATCGTCTTCTATGTAGGCGTTCAAGCCGATGAATTGCTGTAAGCCAAAGCCGGTTTGAAAAACTTCTTTATCCGGTTTCGGCCAAGGCAATTCATCGCCCATAAATACTTTTTGAGCCAAAAGCATTGGCAAGGCATGGGCTTTCTGCCGTCCGATCATGCTGGTCGGATACAATTGCCTAATAGGATTGAAAATCGATATGTCTTTACTGTCAATGCCAATAATATTGGCTCCCAACACCCTGAAATGATCAGCCAGCAAACTGCCCAAACTGCCCAAGCCGACAATTAAAATATTTTTTCCCACTAAAGATTCTTTTTCTTTTATAAAAATCTTGGGCATAACCGATTCCAACCATCTTAGGTCGGTTTCATCCTTCAAGTTCAAATACTTAGCTGTCCAAGGCCAACTGGGATGGGCTAGAAGCACATCTTTTTTGCCTCGACTTATAAGATCAGAAATATCTTTTCTTTCCCAGGGAGTTTTTAGCAGCATGACTGCTTTGGCCAAATTAGCTATTTGATTGTTTAAATCAATAGAGTCGCAATATCGATTAATTTTATTATTGTCGATATCCAGCTTAAGTTCCCACCAAGGGAACTCATCACCAGGCATCACTACCGAGGCCAAAACCAGGCCATTGTTTAAAATAATTCCGATTACCAGCGGCGCGTTTTTTATTTGGGCTTCTTCGTAAGCTCTTTGGCAATTCATTATTGATCCGGCGCCGATAACAATAGTGGGCCTATAGGCAGGATCATCGTGGGAAAATTGCCAGCGGTCTTCAAATTCATTATGACTGGCCAAATAAGACTGCAGCCATAAGTGGTACTGGCTGATTTCAAAACCTTGCTTGTTGTTAGCCGTAAAACCCAAATTGTAAACCATCTGCCAGAAATCAACTACTTCATCATCATTAATTTGAGCCAGGTTAAAATTGAAAGCTCCGCAAGAAGCTAGCAGTTCAACAGCCTTGGCTAAATGAGTATAGCCAAAAACGCTTATGCGCTGTTGTTCTAAGGCATTACCAACAATTTTAGACACGCGAGCATAATATTGGTTGCGCTTGTCGCTCATATTATCTCCTTGACCAAATCGGTCAATTGAAAATTAAAGCCGTTTACGTTCAAACGCTTCATTGGTTGCCACAGTTTTTTTTCGGCGTCCAGTGTTTGCCATAAGACATGGTTGGAACTGGGAAAAGACGGCGGAAAGTTCACAAATAGATATTTATTTTCAGCCAATCTTATTTTACAACTGATCCAGCCGAAATAGTAATTGTCAAAAGATTCTATTTGAGGCAGTTTTCGGCTTTGTTCCAGTTTCCAAAACAACCCCTCGCTGGTTAAGTTGAAAGGCGGAGTTAGAATCTGGGCCGCTAACGGATGATCATCGGTGATAATCTTAGCTGGGCCTAAAGAAACTATATTTTGCGTTTCTCCAAAGCCAAAACAGCAAGCTCTCCAGATACGTCTAAAATAACTGCCCTGGCAGATTATGATTTCCAAGGGCGTATCCAATTTTCTGGTTCTTAGATGTTGCCAGAATTTGTAAATACGGTAATAATCGGTTGACTGCCCGCCACTTGATGGCCAGGTGCTATATCGGGCAAACTGATGCGAATGCACATTGCCGATTTCCAAAGTTGGAAATCTTTGGCAGAGTGGCTGGTACCAAGCTTTTAGAGCTTCTTCCCATTTGATCTCATCTTCTTCCGATAGAAGCATAAACCCGGCTCGGGCCACGCTGTGATGGCACAATTCTCGGGGCGGAGCGAAAGCATGGGTAACGATGAAATATTTTATATCGTCCAAGGTTAGCATCGTCCAAGGCGCTTTCAGGCAATTGTCTTTTCTGATAAAGCCGAATAAAGGATAAATAATCGCTTCCTTATTTTGCTGGTCAAAAAAACTGACTTCCCTGGCGATAGTAGTCCAGGCGCTTTGAGTTATTAAAACCTGAGGCATTTGTTCATCTCCTTAAGTTGTAAGGTGCGTCTAGGGTAGTCACAAAACTATCCCTTTTAATTTTTAGGCTTATGAATCCTTGCTACAAGGCAAAGCTTCATAAGAAAAAAATTAAAGGTGATGGAGTTGGATAATTCCAACTCCATCACTGATTGATCAGTTAAACCATCTCGAATTGGGCCGTTCGCCATTGGCAATTTTGACTTGCGCTAGAGCGTGCGGGGCAATTCGATTTTGGATTACTTCTCTTATGGTCATAGTGTGCCAGCTCGCAAACAGGCACATTCTTAAATCTTCATACATATGATGAGCATGGCTGGTGCCGGGTGGTCCAATGCCCAAGCTACTAAAGAATTCACGCGTGTAGTAAGCTGAGGGCTGTACATTAGGCCAGCCAGGCGGATAAATTATCCTAATTGGTGTTAACAGGAAAGCTGCTTCATCGCCTACATAAGGCAATTTCATATTGCCTTTAGCAATCAAGGAGCGGATGTGTTTGGAAACTTTTTCCGCGCCGACTATTTGAACCGGCAAAAGTCCTGTCCAAATCAGGCAACTAGGATTTTGATTAATGGCTTGTCCGCAGTTAACGCACTGCAGGGTGCCATCTTTGGGAATAAAATAATCACCATCTCTCTGGCAAGCAATCGGCCGGCTACTGGAACCGACTGTCAAAAACCAATGTGGAAATGTTTCCGCCATTTGTTCTAAGTCTGTTTGGATTAACCGAGGGTAATCACCAGTCCAATCATTGCCCCGGATTGATCTAATGGCATCTGTATCCACTACCCATTCCCGATTTTTTATTTCTCCATTTACTACTACTTGCTTTTTCTGCTTAACCATAGTCTTCCTCTCTAAGTTCAGATGGCCGGCTCCCAATTTTCATAATCAGGAGCCGGCTGGTCTAATCTTTCAATCAGGCGAAAGGATCTTGGGGATTAACCCGGCGAACTTCTTCGCGGGTCGGCGGCTTGGGAAACAGGCCGTCATCTTCGGTTTCGATGACCTGCCTGTTCACTGGCCGGTCGGGTACTCTTTGAACACTGCCATCGGCCGGGTCGTATTCGTACTTTTTGCCGGTTACGGGGCAGGTCCAAGTTTGCTCGTTATTAGCTGGCGGTTCCAGCGGTTGAGGCGGAGCGCAGCAAGTGCAATTTGGGTTGTCGGCAGTGCCGGTAGTTTGGACTGGCGTCGTCTGTGCTTGTGTCATCTTTCTTTCCTTTTTTGTTGTGTAGCCAGTTAATCCAAAATAATTTCGTTGGTCAAAATAGCACCGCTGGCTTGCATCAGATACAAACCGATGTGCTGAGTTAAATCGCGCGGATGGGCAGCCGTAGTTGGCAAGCCGATAACTTGGGTTATTTCCAGCGGCAGATCATAGGTGGCGCAAGCCGGCACTACGACCACAATATCGGTTAAGCGGCCAAGCATGCCATGGTTTCTGGCCGAGAGTATGGTTTGGACAAATTGCAGATCGCAAATGTCGGTGCAAATTCCGACTACGACTATGGCTTCCAGGTTTTCAAATTCCACCCAGTCTTGAACTCGGTTACCAATATTATCAATACTACCGATAAAACCATTAATACAATCTTTTTCCAATATTTCCATCGAGTCACCATACTCTTTTTCCAACCATTGTAATTTTTCCACCAATTCTTCTTCGCCAGTGCCTTTAACACAGTGTGGCGGATAAGGCGGTTCTGGAACATCAAGATTGTGAGTATCTTTAAAAATCATAATTGGCTTTCGTTTATCAACGAATTGCCTGGCTAATTTATTGGTGAGATCAATCATGGCTTCAATCACTCCGTCAGGAGCCGGTGGCGCCAAATTTCCGGCACCGGGCTGACAAAAGCCGTTAACCTCATCAACAATAACTAGTCCGACATTTTTTGTATCAAATGTGGTAGTGCCAAAGATAGTGATTGGCATTTCTGTCTGTAAACCTTTAAGGATCATTTCTCGGCTGGGAATTTCTGACATCGGCTTTTCTCCTTTGGTTTTTTATCTTCTTCTATTTCTGCCTGTCCCACCTGGGCTATTGGCAGTTAAAATACCATTTGGCAGCATCACCGCTGATCCGCCTCCTAGCGCTTTGTCGATTTCATCAACTAGCGAGGCTGGAGCTTCCGGAGCGCGCATGATGTACCTATTATTTTCTTTAACATATAACTTGTCTGTCAGCCTACTGCAAACCACTTGTCCGCTGTGGTTTAATTTCAGCGGTTGATGTGGCAGGCAGCAGCGGCATAAGCCATAATCCAATTCAGAAATCTTGATTACCCCGCCATTTAAATCAGCGTATTCTTCTCCCGAAAGGGAACATTTTTTATAAGCATCGCCTCGACGCTTAATCAGCGGCCTTCTGGGATTACAACAAATACAAATGCCGTTAGTTAATATCGTCAGCGGTATATACTTGCCGTCGGTTACTCTTTGCACATATTTTGTGTTGCAGCCTTGGCAAATAAAAACTCGTTCTGTTTCGCTAAAAACCACATCAGCCATGCACGAAGCGCAGACTATATTTAAGTTGCCGGCTTCGATACTGGCAGGCGCTTGAGCCCCCGGAACGGGAGCTAAAGTTTCTGCCGGCCTGGCCGGATCTTTATATTCGCTTACTTCTTTTCCGCTTATTTTTTTCGCCGGTTTTATGCGGCTGGCAATATTGGGAGTCGCTTTCCAAACAGTTAATAATTCGCTGTAGCCGTTATCTTTATAGGCAATAATGCCGATAAAGTATTCTTTGCCGTTGATTAAATTAAGCAAGATATCGGAAAATTGGAAACCTTCGATGTCTTTTAGTCGTTTGAATTCCTGCAACTTATAAAGCGAGAGGCCTAGTAAGATGATGAAACCATCAATCTTGCCAGGCCGTCTCTGCCAAGTTAGAGCAATTGATTCTGACCGGGGTTCAACGCTGAGTATTTCAGGCTCTTTGATTTCCCCGGCGGCTCTGACAAATTTTTCTTGAGCTTCGTGGGGACGCACTTGTAGCCCTCCTTTTCTTACGCATCGATCCCTAGTCCATCGAAAATTTCAGCATCATTTCTGGCAATGGTAATGGCCACTTTCTCCATACCTTGGAGAGCAGCCTGGTGATGCGTAGCGTTGTTGGAAAAACAGTACCTTTCCGGCACTATAACCTGGGTGAAAAAATCCCACCGGTCGCCGCCTTCACGATAAGGATTGGGCAAACCGCAAATATGGTTTAGGCCTCGGGCGCAATCGGCGACCAAAACGTCGGTCAATCCGCCTAAGACCATAAACTTAACATCTTTGGGGTCTTCAATTTCATTTTCTTTAATGATAGCAGTAATCGCTTCCACAATAGGCGGATGCGTTACCAAATTAAGAGCATCGGTATTAATCACTTGCGATCGGCGCAATTGTTTAAACATAGCCAATCGGCCGACCGCCTTAACGCCTTCAGTACCGACTACGCAGTGTCGTCCAAAAATATTAAAATGGACTTTGATCACCGGATCATTTGGGTCATCAGGGTGCTGATCTTCGATATAGATGACATAAGTATTGTCATCGTTGTGGATTGCTTCCATAACATCATCAATCGGAGTTGGTCCGCTGGCCTCACCCAAAATTCTGGCTGCTGCCCGCTTGCCGCCATGCAAAATCAAATGCTGGATATCTCGGTCCGAGGCTAATCCTTTGGGACCGATAAAATCATTCTGCAAACAAATAGGCATCACAATGTTGATCTTAGGCATCTTTGTCTCCTTGTTTTAACCGATTGAAAAGCCGGTTAAGATTGTTTCTCTAAGGCTGCCGCCATCTGTCACTTTATATTCGGTGATTCCGTCAGCATCAATAGTAATAGTTATTTTAACCGAAGTGCCACTAAGATGCATGATCTTATTGGCCAGGGCAATAACTTCCGGGTCACTTTCACTTCTGTCTTGGCCGTTGCCGCTACCCACATACTGCAAGACTCTTTCGCGGTATGGGCCAGGACTCTGACGATAAGTTTTGGATCTGATAAATGGCAGTTCAGTGCCGCGAGGCACTAAAACATCCATATGATTTACATTATACCAAGTGCCCAAATCATGGACGGTTCTTTCCACGCTGTGCGCATTGATCAGGCCGTCGATAATTCCGCCTTTAGTGGCTGCGCCTAGCGCTACTACTGCAGAGGGATCAATTTTGTCCATCAGAAATAAATCTTTTCCCAGTGATCTGGTAATCAAAGTTCTGACAGCCGGGATATTGGCTCCTCCGCCAATGGCTATAACGGCGTCAAAAGATCGGTAGCGGGTTCTGAATATGCCTTCATTTTCAATCAGTTCCAAATAACTTTTGATAGCTTGTTCAAATTGATCACGGTTGATATTTATCACGGCTCGTCGGCCACCGACGCCAGCACCGCCAATTGAAACTTCCACGGTTTTTTTATGGCTAAGTTCAACTAAGGCGTAACCGGCTTCAATCATTAGCTCGTTTTTTAAGAATTGGTCGTGAGTTGTGAAAATATTATGGCCGATGGCGGCTAGGGAAATAAATCTGGCTAGCCCTTCTTGGAAATGATTAGTGCCGACTCGGCAATGTTTGGTGGCGAGCGTGTCCAAGCGGTTGTTACCGGCTTCAATAACTGACATGGAAGTATGGGATGCTCCCATATCCACGACAGCGATTTGCCTGGTCTTTCGACCGCGATCAAATTTAAGCCCTAAAGCGGCGGCTGTGGTTTGATTCAAAAGCTGTTTGATTTTCAAACCGGCAGCAACGGCCGCTTTCTTTATTCTTATCCGGCTGGGGTCGTCCAAGCCGTCAGGAATTGCAATAACAATATTTTCCACTGCTTCATGCAGAAAATTTTCAGCCAATTGCTTGGCATGGTAAAATAAGGCAGTTAAGACTTCCACTGGTGAAACAAAAACGCGATGGGCGTTTATCAGTGTGTTTCGTCCGCCCGTCACAAATTCATAAGCATAAGATCCGTTTAAGTCCAGTAACTCTCCCTGAGTTTTACTGATAAGAGTCATCGGGTGCAAAATTGTATTTTCCGGTATGCCTAGTAAATCCGCCTCGTATCCTAATCGGCAACCGCCACCCGGCAAAAAAGAAACTTTACTGGGAAAGACAGTTCGGCCGAGTTCGTCGGCTATTAATTTTGGCATTTGGCCGTCTAAATAGGCCAATCGAAATTGGCAATCTCCGATATCCAGTCCGATTGTTTTCGCCATTACTTTCTCCTTTGTTCAAGGGTTGGTTGCTTGTTGGTTCATTAACTTCAAATGAATGAAAATTTAAGTTGTAAAGTGCTTAAGAAACTTTATTTAAAAGTTCCAAGGCTACTTGCCTTGGCCAGGCAGCTTTAGCCGATTTTTAAAGCAATCTAGCTAAGGGAATTAGGCTTAAATTAAGTGCTTGATTAACAAGTTAACCTATCATTTTTCGCTATTTTTGTCAATTATTTTTAAGCTAGTTATATTGAGCAGAAAACATGGTTATTTTTTTATTAAAAAACAGCTAAATTTAGATAAAATATCAGGTTAATTGATAATAATTCCAAGTTAAGGCTTTTTAACTTGAAAAATAAGGCCAAATTAAGTAAAATTAAGCTATTCGTATAATCTTAATTTCCTATGTCAAAAATTGAATTGCCAAAAGCTTATGATGCCAGTCAAATTGAAGATGATATTTACCGGATTTGGGAAGAATCAGGCTTTTTTAATCCGGATAATCTAAGGGGAGCCAAGATTCCTTTTACTATTTCTATGCCTCCGCCTAATGCTACCGGTGTTTTGCATACCGGCCATGCCACTATGTTGGCCATTCAAGATTTGATGACGCGCTATCATCGGATGAAAGGCGATAAAACACTTTGGCTTCCGGGCACAGATCATGCTTCTATTGCCACTCAAACCAAGGTGGAAAAAATTATTGCCCAAGAAGGTTTAACTCGCCACCAGCTTGGACGCGAAAAATTTTTAGCCCGAGTTGATGAATTCGTGTCTGATTCCAGAAACACCATCAAGAATCAAATTAGGAAGATGGGCTCATCTTGCGATTGGAGCCGTGAGAGATTCACTCTTGATGCCGGCTTGAATTCCGCGGTTATAGTTGCTTTTGAAAAAATGTATAATGACGGTTTGATTTATCGCGGTGACCGCGTGGTTAATTGGTGTCCCAGATGTAAGTCCACTTTAGCTGATGACGAAGTGGAATACAAAGAACAGCAAGCCAAATTTTATACTTTTAAATATAATAAAGATTTTCCTTTCGCCATTTCTACTACTCGGCCGGAAACGAAATTGGGCGACAGTGCCGTAGCGGTTAATCCTAAAGACGAAAGATATAAAAAATATATCGGCCAAGAATTTGAAGTTGATTTTGTGGGCGTGCCGCTGAAAATAAAAATCATTGCCGATCATAATGTTGATATGGAATTTGGCACGGGCGCTTTAGGCGTAACGCCGGCTCATTCACAGATTGATTATCAAATGGCCGGTGCCAATAATTTGCCGATTATTAAAGTTATAAATAAAGACGGTCGGATTGAAGACGGTTTAAGACAGTATTCTGGTAAGACAGTCGAAGAAGCCAGGGAACTGGTAGTGTCCGAATTAAAGACAAGAGGCCTACTGGAAAAAGAAGAAGATATTTCTAATAATTTATCGATTTGCTATCGTTGCGGTTTTGCGATCGAGCCGCTGCCTTCGCTGCAGTGGTTTGTAGCCGTGGACAAGCCGTTTAAATTAAAAGACAAAAAAAAGTTAAATTGGGAAAAAGACGAAGCTACTTTAAAAGAATTGGCTATTCATGCGGTTAAAAATAATTTAATCAAAATTGTTCCTGCTAGATTTGAAAAAATTTATTTTCATTGGTTGGAAAATTTGCACGATTGGTGTATTTCACGGCAAATTTGGTATGGCCATCAAATACCTGTTTGGTATAAGGATGAAGATATTTATGTTGGCCAATTGGCGCCCAAAGGAAATAGTTGGGTTCAAGATGAAGATACTTTGGATACTTGGTTTTCTTCGGCTCTCTGGACATTTTCCACTTTAGGCTGGCCGGAAAATACTGACGATTTAAAAACTTTCCATCCCACCAGCGTCATGGAAACCGGTTATGATATTTTATTTTTCTGGGTGGCCCGGATGATTATTATGAGTGTTTATTGCTTGAATGACATTCCTTTTGAAACTGTTTATCTGCATGGTTTGGTGCGTGATGAAAAAGGCGTGAAAATGAGCAAATCTTTGGACAACTCCATTGATCCTTTGGATATGATTAAAAAATATGGCACTGATGCTCTCCGCTTGTCCATGCTTATCGGCGTTACTCCCGGCAATGATTTTAAATTGTATGATGAGAAAATCGCCGGTTACAGGAATTTTATCAATAAAATTTGGAATATCTCCCGTTATATTTTAACCAGTGTCGAAGATATCCGATTAGTTGAAAAATTACCCCAAGCCAATACCTTGGCTGATAAATGGATAACTGATGAATTATTTTCTACGATTACAGTAATCAACAACTCTTTGGAGAATTATAATTTTTCAGCGGCGGGTGATGCTTTGCAGGAATTCACTTGGAACAAATTTGCCGATTGGTATTTGGAAATAGCTAAAATTGAAAAAGACAAAGATGAAATATTGCTTTATATTTTACAGAATTTATTAAAACTGTGGCATCCGTTCTGTCCGTTTATTACAGAAAATATCTGGCAGAATCTTAAAAGCGAAAAATTGCTTATTGTTTCTAAATGGCCGGATCACAAAAAATCAAATCTCATATTTAAGTTTTCTAAAAATGATACGGTTGTAAATTTTCAATTAATCCAAAATATTATTACAGCTTTAAGAAACTTGCGCGGCGAAAATAAAATAGAACCGGCTAAATTAGCCCAGGCTATTATTATTTCTAAAAACCAGAAAACTTTAATCTCTTCACAATCAGAAATTATAAAAAAACTGGCCCGCTTATCGCAGTTAGAATTTTTGTCTAAAGGAGACAAGCCTAAAAATAGCGCCAGCGCCCTGGTGGGTGAGGCGGAGATTTATCTGGATTTAACTGGTATAATTGATACAGTAGCGGAAAAAGAAAGAATAACCAGAGAAATCACGGAAGTGGAAAAATATCTCAAATCCTTGGCGGGCAAATTAGCCAATGACGAATTTGTAAATAATGCGCCCGAGGAGATAGTTAAAGCGGAAAAAGAAAAATTGTCAGTCCAAAAATCAAAATTGGAAAAATTACAAAATCAATTAAATAATCTTAAATAAATTATTAATTACATTATCTCTTTGTTATTTTCATATCATTTAATTCCTTACTGTTTTTCCTGTCATTCCTGTTTCTTTCCTGTCATTCCTGCGGAGGCAGGAATCTCATCAAATATTTAGGTAGTCTTATGCAAAAGTACTATTACGTGTATATATTGACGAATAAACAAAATGGAGTGTTGTATACTGGCATAACTAATAATTTATTAAGAAGAGTTTGGGAGCATCGTAATAAAATAGTTAAAGGTTTTACTGAAAAGTATAATTTAAATAGATTGGTTTATTATGAAATTCATGAAGATGTTGGGCAGGCGATTAATCGAGAAAAGAACATTAAGAAATGGAAAAGGGAATGGAAGATTAATCTAATAAAAAAAGATAATCCCGAGTGGATTGATTTATACGAGATAATGGTTAAATAATTATAGATCCCTGCCTACGCAGGGATGACAATATAAATACTATGTCAAAAATCATAACTGATGAGATAAAAATCGATAATATTTTATCTCGCGGAGTGGAAAATATTTATCCCGACAAAGAAGCGCTCAAAAAATTATTAATGAGCGGTAAAAGAATTCGCTTGTATTGCGGCTATGATCCGACTGCGCTCACGCTTCACATCGGCCATGGTATCACTATCAGGAAATTGGCCAAGTTCCTTGAACTTGGCCATGAAGTCATATTTTTATTTGGTGATTTCACTGCTCAAGTTGGCGATCCCACCGACAAATTAGCTCTTAGAAAGCCGCTCACTCACTCAGAGGTCATGAAAAACTTAGGGGGTTGGAAAAAACAAATTGGAAATATCATTGATCTTAAGAAAGTCGTTTTTAAGTTTAATTCTAAATGGCTTAGTAAGTTAAGTTTTGCCGAGCTATTGAAATTATCTTCATATTTTACCGCCCAACAGACATTAGCTCGAGGCATGTTCAAAGAGAGGATGAGCCAAGGCAAAGATTTATACTTGAACGAATTCATGTATCCGATTATGCAAGCTTACGACAGCGTAGCAATGGATGTTGATTTGGAAATCGGCGGCAACGATCAGATGTTTAATATGCTGGCTGGCCGAACTTTAATGAAGAAAATGAAAAATAAGGAGAAATTTGTTTTAACCACCAAGCTTTTGGAAGATCCGACCGGCAAAAAAATGGGCAAGTCCGAAGGCAATATGATAACTCTATCGGATAGCCCGGCTGATATCTACGGCAAAATCATGAGCTGGCCGGATGAGATGATTTTGCCGGCTTTTGAAATATTAACCGACATATCCAATGAGACTTTGGCCGAGGTGAAAACAGAACTGCAAGTTAATAAAGTTAACCCCCGTGATTTAAAAATGCAGCTGGCTCGAGAAGTGGTTAGGATTTATAAGGGTGATAAAGCCGCCAGTGAAGCTGAAGAAAACTTCAGACGAATTTTTCAGGAAGGTCAGAAACCGGAAGAAATAAAAGAGATGAAAGTTGATCTTCATGGAGATCAAGACGGTAAAATAGGGGTTCTGGATTTGTTTGTAGTTTCCGGCCTGGCTAAAAGCAACAGTGAAGTAAGGCGGCTGATAAAAGAAGGCGCCATTAAAATAGACGATGACAAAATTGTGGTCGAGGATTTAGAGGTGCATCTGCCGGAAGAAGGCTTACTGCTGCAGAAAGGCAAAAAACAATTTGTCAGGGTTTTCAAGAAATAATTTATTTTGAGAGGCATTGCCACAATAATATCCTTGTGTTATAAAACAGTTAGAGTACTTTAAACAACCAGAGGAGGTTTTAAAATGGAAGATCTTAATTTGACTCCCGAAGAAATAGCGGCTTTAGGCACCGAAGAAGATTATCGCCAAGGACAAGACGGATTATTTCTTATTATGACGCCAGAAGCCAGAAAATACTTTATCGAAAATTTGGGGCATAGCATGATTACTAATCATACCAGAACAATAACCCTGGAAGATGCCGAGGCATTTGTGAAGTGGTATAAGGAAGAGTATTTGCCTGCTCTTGAAAAAGAAGAATTTTTTGCCCAGCCACTGGATGATTTGCTATCCGTGGAAGATTTAAAAAGGATGATTTGCTATCCGTGGAAGATAAAAAGGTGGGTCGAGATTGATCCATTCGTTCTTCGGAATATAAAAAATCCCTACATTTCTCACGAGGTTTTTGAATTTCTTGATCAAGAATTACAAAAACTGGGCTTGAATTGGAACACTATCTGGTTTGAATCTAATTTATCCATGTCCGAAGCTCGCAATATGATTAATGATTTACGAAAAGAGCGGGGGCTGGAGCTCATTTAATACCCTTCAGAACCAAATGCTTTTTTTCATCAAAAAACACCGCTTTCCCCGGCGTATCGGGATCAGCGGTTTTTATTTTATCTTTAATTTTTCCTTCAAGTCATTCAATCTCTTATAGAAGCCTTGGCTATGAATGGAGCGCAGTTTTAATTTATAAGTGTCATAGTGATGCAGCCATTCATGGAGCAGGGTGTCTAAAAAACTTTTAGGTGCCAGTATCTGTCCGCGGACAGCGGTTAGATTTTGGATAGAAATAAATTTCGACGCCGGATGGTAACAGCCGTATCTTTTCATGGCTACTTTGCCGGCTAATTTTCTATGGTATTGCTTGGCCTCGGCTATCTCTAATTTTACAATATCTATCCGGCTTAAATCGCATAATTCATCCAGCAGTTCCTCACCCAGTTTTTGCCGGCTCTTGTGTCCGCTGCTGGCTAATATTTTATCTGCCAAAACAGTAGCTTCTCTTGATATTTTTATTTTTACTTTAGTCAGCCGGTTGCTTCTTTGATAATTATTCTCAAATAACATCTTTTATTTTTTTTCAGTTCTATAAAGAAAATAGGAATAAACAAAGCTGCCTAAAGTGGCAAAACCTATAGCGATGATAAAAATCGGCAGGGCCAGCCATTTGGGCAGTAGAGGCATCAGCAGCATCACAATGCCCACAGCTATAAAAAGCCAGCCGCCAACTCGGTGGGTTTTATGCCAAACGTTTTCCGATGACATGGTCCAAGGCGTGCGTATACCTACAAACCAGTTAGGCTTTATGGTGCCCATATATTTACCCATGATGATAAATAATATGCCTACTAAGACAGGCACGACAATTCCAATATCAATGGGATAGCCCAAATTAGCTAAGCCGGTAGCTATATACATTATAAACATAAAACCGATTATCAGGCTTTTAAATAGATGGTAGGTTTTGGCAAATTCCTGATATCTGTCTTTTTTGGGATCTAAGTAAGGCAAAACTAAAAACATCAAATACAAACCAAGTATAACAAGAGGCAGTAAAAATACACCCACAGCTTTGGATGAATAACCGTCAATTTGCCCTTCAAAATTCCAGTGGGTAGCTATCCTGTCAGGAAAATTATTATAAAAATAGAAACTGGCGGCCAATGTTAAAATCAAGAGCAGGAGTGGAAAGATTTCCGTTTTAACGGTTGGTTTAATGGGGGACATATAAAAATTTATTTTAGAATTTAAAACCACTTAAGATTTTATTCTATGATTTCTTCTTTTTTCTCGTTGATGAAAGAAACGGTTTTTTCCAAGAACTCCACCAGCGCTTTAAAAGGCGTCTCAATCAAGAAATCCAAGAGGAATAAAAATATGTTTATTTTGGCGAAGTTGGTAGAGAAGAATCGGCCCACACGGATTATGGGCAAAGAGATGAAATCCACCAGAAAATTAAGCAAATTGTCTTTGCGCGGTATCACCGAGAGTTGCTTGGCCAAATTCCTCAGGCGGAAGCCGAAAAAACTGACAATAGTCAGGAAGAAAATAAAGAGTAGTCCGCTTAAGATATTGAAATGGAAATAATTTAACATGCTTATAATGAGGCCGAAAGAAATAGCGAACATGATAATATAAACGGTATTGAAAACGAAATAACTGAAAGAGCCGCGCCGCATCAAGGCCTTAGCTTTAAAAACCAGCTTTCTTTCTTCACCATAAACTATCTTTTTGATTTCCCCGACGATTATTTGAGTATTTTTAGCGCCGGGTATTTTTATGGTCATGGCGATGACAAACATCAGGAGCGGATGGAATATAATGTTGGTTAATAAGGCGTTCCAATTTATGCTTTGCACGATAAAATAATCATAAGGCAATTCTAGGATAAGAGCTAAAATGGTTTTGGTAAAGAAAATATAAAGTATAACCCTAAAAATCGTGCCTATCAGCTTGCTTTTGATATTCTTGTAATTGTGCAAGACCACCTCTTCTATATTTGTTTCTAAAAGTTCTTGGTTGGCAAATAATTCCCTTAAATTATCTTTATTATTTTCCATCACCTCTCTTAAGATGTTGAAGAAAACCGCCTGTGATTTTATCGTTCTGGCCAGTTGGAAACTGATAGGATGGGACAGGTTTTTATCCACCCTTTCCTTAAGGCCGTAAACGCTGCGGCAGAAATTTTTAGTTTCCTCGCTATCCATCATGTTCCAATTCGGCAGATACAGTTTAATCAACAGGTACCGGCAAGTGGCCGGATCTGATTTTAAGAGCGTCCTAAAAGTAGCGATGTATATTTGTAAATTCCTTTCCTTTTCGTCTATATTTGTTTTCCTGAAAGTGATGTTATCCACCAAATGGGAATACATCAGATTCACTGTGGCCATTTCTTTAATATTGGAAGTCAGTTTTTCGTTGATTTCCGCGCTGGCCACGCCGATTACCCAATCAATCACTTTTGAACTATTAGGCAAATGGTTAGCACTGATGTAATCTATGATGATTAGATATTTTTGAATAGGTTTGGCTACCTCGGCGATAAAAGTTTCCGGCAAGGTGTCATTGGGCAAATATCTGGCCCTAATGAATTCATTGATCAAGGACTCGCTTATTTTTTGGGCGTCTTTTTCCAGTAAGAGCAGCATCTGTCGGCGCAAGAATCTTTCCAAAGAATTACGCCTTACCAAATGCTCATCATTATAATCAATAGCATTACGGAATTTTTCGTAAAAAAATCCCAGCTTAGAAATCATTTGGCTAAGCTTTATTTTCTCAACGTCTTTAGGCGCTTTAATTGAATAGTCGCGGCTGTAGATGTCTATCAGCCACTCTATTTCATTGGTGGGTTTGGCCATAATTTATATCTATTCTATGATAGCATTTTTAAAGGTAAAATAAAAGTTTTGAAAATAAACAATCTTGACAAAATTTATTATTAATGATACTGTTATTTTGGTTCTTTTTTAAGCTTTTTGGCCAAACAACCACCGAAAGGGAAATCCATGCCAGAAGAAACCACCACCCAGAAATTGGAAAGACTTCAGGAACGCTTAAGGGAAAATATTCTTAGAAAGCGCGTATTAGCCCATGATCTTGCGGGTATGCCTCCTGATGACGCTACCAAAGCCGAAATTGAGAGTTTAACAAAAGCCATCGAATCTGTAGAGCAGAAAATTGAATTGTTAGAGGTAGTCCAAATGATTGAAAAGAAAGTCGAGTCTATAAGCGGTATAGCTAAAACTCTCATGCCAGTCGGTAAGACTATTATTGATGGCTTCAAAGGCGATATCAGTGAAATCACCAAAGAATTAGTCAGCGCCTTGGCTGATGTGACCGAAAATCTTGATGATCAATTCGCGCGCTTGTCTCAAATCACTGCTCATAGCCGGTTTCGCAAGCTAGAGCAATATGTGACAGAAGGTTTCAGCAAAGAGCAGGCTTTCCTTCTGGTTTTATCCGAAGTTAAGCCGGTTAATCTGGCGGAAATCATGAGCAGTGGCCAGAACGCGGCTTCTTCGGCTCGAAAAAGAAAAAACTCATAACATTAATAAAACATTAAATACCCAGCACTTAGGTGTCTGGGGTTTTTTATTTGAGAAAAGATTTGTTTTGGAGTAAGATTAAATGGTTAAAAAAGGAGGATATAAATAATTAAGATTAAAAGAGCTATGTATATCCCAACCGCCCTATCCTATGATGATGTTCTTTTGGTACCAAAAAAATCGGATATAAAATCGCGCCATGATGTAGAAACCGGCACCAAGCTAACCAGAAATATCTCTCTTAAGATTCCTCTGGTCAGCGCCAACATGGATACGGTTACCGAAAATGAAATGGCCATCGCCCTGGCTTTGGAAGGCGGCATCGGCATTATTCACCGCTTTTGCGATATAGCCAAACAAGCCAGCGAAGTTAGAAAAGTTAAAAGAAAACAAAACATAATAATTTCCAAGCCATTTACTATCAGCGCCAGCGCCACTTTAGGCGAGTTCAAAGAAAAATCGGCTGATTTAGGCTGTTCCAGTTTTTTGGTGAGCGATAATGGCTTGGATCTTTTGGGCATTATTACCCGCCGTGATGTGGTTTTTTGCAGTGATGATAACACTTCTCTCAAAGCTATAATGACGCCTAAAGAAAAATTAATTGTCGGACCGATTGATATTTCTACCAGCGAAGCCCAAAAATTGTTGAGGGAAAACAAGATAGAAAAACTGCCTTTGGTTGATAGCAATTTTCAAATCAAAGGGCTCATTACCGAAAAGGACATCATGAGAAATTCCAATAATAACCAGGCCAGCAAAGACTCTTCCGGTCGGCTGCTAGTGGGAGCAGCTGTTGGCGTGAGGGGAGATTATTTGGAAAGAGCCGTGGCCCTCACCGAAGCCGGAGTTGATGTTTTGGTTTTAGATATCGCCCATGGCCATTCCTCTAATGCCCTTGAAGCCATTAAAATTATAAAAAGAGCTTTGCCCCAGATGGAAGTCATCGGCGGCAATATCGCTACTGCCCAAGGCGCTCTGGATTTAATCGAAGCCGGCGTTGACGGGGTGAAAGTAGGCATTGGCCCGGGTTCTATCTGCACCACTCGCCTAACCACCGGTTTTGGCGTGCCCCAGCTTTCGGCTATTTTAAATGTGGCTCCGGTTTGTCAAAAGTATGGTGTGCCTTTAATCGCTGACGGCGGCATTAAGCAATCAGCTGATTTGGTTAAGGCTTTGGCGGCCGGTGCTGATACGGTTATGATGGGCGGGCAACTTTCTGGCACCACGGAATCTCCGGGGTTGGCTATAAATTATAAAGGACGGCAATATAAAATATCCCGAGGCATGGCTTCTTTAACTGCCGCTTTGTCTCGGCCCGACTCTAAAGAAAAACATCATCAAATAACTCCTGAGGGCATTGAAGCCAGAGTGCCCTATCGTGGTCCGGTTAAGGATGTAATTTCCCGCTACTTGGGCGGCCTCAAATCCGGCATGAGCTATGGCAACGCTAGAACTATTTCTGATTTAAGGGATTGCCAGTTTATTCGAATCACCAATTCGGGGATGCGCGAATCAGATTCCCATGATAACGAAGTTCTGTAATTAATTTATAACCATGGATAAGAAATATTACAGCTGGCAGCAGTTCACTCTTGACGGCCAAAAAATAAAAGATCAGATCAAAGAAGACTTCGATTGCCTTGTCGGCATCGCCAAGGGCGGTATTTTTCTGACTGGCCTGATGGCGCAACTGATGGACACCAGAAATGTTTATTTGGTTTCTTATCAAGGCGGAGGATCGGGTGAGGCCATTTTTCGCCTAGGCAATATTCATCCGGATTTAAAAAATAAGAAGATTCTTTTGCTGGATGATTTATCCGACCAAGGCGATACTCTAGTTAAAGTCAAAGCTGATCTGGAAAATATGGGCAATAAGGTTAAAATAGCCACTTTGCATTACAAGCCGGGGACAAAACTGATTCCTGACTATTTTGCCAGTTTAGAAACTGCTTGGATAGTTTATCCCTGGGAAGAAATGATAAAATAAATTCAAAACATAATTTCCTAAATTCCATTTTTTAATTTACTATCTAAATATTGACAGCTATTTTTGATCTATGTTATGTTGACAGTATATTGGCAATTAGGCCAATATAAGCACCTACCAAAATAAGGAGGGTATGAAGATGGGATATGATGGCACTTTTATTAAAGAAATAGTTGAGCAAAGTCATAAAACACAGGAATTAACCGAACGAGAAAAGCATTTGATTGGTCTGGGGGTTACTATGACTCGTGGTTGTGTTGCATGTACGACTCGTCGTATTCAAGATGCTAGAGACTTTGGCTTGTCCGATGTGGCTTTAAATGAATTAACACGGGTAGTGGCCGCCGTTAATGCTGGTGTGGCTGCGCGTACAGCCGCTCAAGCTTTTGATAATTCAGATTATACTGAGGCGGTTTGTGATGACGGGTCTTGTTCTGTACCAAGTACTGGAAATAACAAAGTAATAAGCTAAGCTTAAAATCAGATATATTTTATCTAATTTTAGCTATTTTTATAGAATTACATTCTATAATACTTGACAAAAACTATTAGTTATGCTAATATATTACTGAGTTGGCAAGGTGCCAATATAGTATCTAAGGTTCCAAACAAGGAGAACAAAAATGAGTGTGATTAATCACTGTGGAATGACGGATGCAATCGAGTCCAAGCTGTCGAAAGAAGATTTTATGGAGGCGGTAATGGAACGTTCGGCCGCAATCGTCGAGTCTGAAATCGCTGGCAGTGGAAGTCAGCCTCATGAGCTGGCCGGCGTCGAACTCGTCGCCCAGGTGGTGGCCCAAGCCGTCAAGTTAGAAGGCGCCCGCAAGGTGGCCGATGATGTCGGTGCTGATCTGGCTCGCCTGATTAATCAGGCCAAATCGGAGCACATTAGCTCCTGCTAGAGTACAAGCTTCGTATAGGGGGCGGTTCTGACACGTGTCGGTACCGCCCCTTCTTTGCAACCGGAAATAAAACATGGAGGATTAGAGATAAATGTTTTTTGAAAATAGAATTGATGCGGGAGAAAAACTGGCCCAGGTTTTTATCAAGGGCGGTGAAGATTGGAGCGATTATCAAGTAATCGGTTTGGCACGCGGCGGTGTGATCACTGCTTTGCAGATAGCTCAAGCTCTAAACTTGCCACTCTCGGCCTTGTGCGTTGACGATCTTAACACTAGTATCGGATTTTTCGTCATCACCGGCCTAAAGGATTATGGCCTCTTTTATCCTAACAAAGGCAATGTTGGTCCGGAATTTTTGTCTCTTTCATCCAGGTTTTCCAATCTGGAAAAAATCGAAGGCTTCTTGGAATTTCAAACTAAACTTAAAGCCAGACAGGAGCTATTTAATTCCGGCCAAGAGCTTTGTTTAGGAGCAAGGGTTATTGTGGTTGACGACGGACTGGTTTCCGGAAAATCAGCCTTCGCCGCTATCATGGCTTTGAAAACTGGCGGAGTTAAAGAAATTGTTTTGGCGGTGCCGGTAGTACTGCCCTGGCTGATGGAAAAGGATTACGGCTTTCGAGTCATTACCTGGCGCATCTCGAAATTAAAAGGAGCCGCTACCGGATTATTCTATTACAATTTCGGCGACACTTCTGATAAGGAAGTGATTGACGCGGTCCTAAGTTGCCGTGACACCTCAGAAGTTTAATTTTTAACTAAAAGTTTTTTCAAACCAAACAGTCCCGCCAAGTCGGGACTGTTTTTTAATTTAAAAAAGTCCGCTTGAGGCGGACTGTTTTTATTTTTATTAATTTATTTTTCGGCTCCGCTAACGCAATAATAGCCGCTGCTTAGGCCATTTTCTATTTTTATCGGACAAGATCCGCAAATACAGCCTTTTTGTTCCATTGAGCAAGCGGTGGCACCAACAGAGCAAAACAAAAGTTCTTTTTTCTCTTCCATGCACTCATCATATGAAGGACAATTAGGGCAAACGCATTTAGCTTGGTTGCCAGGGTTGTTTTCAACTTTCATAATTTTATTTTAAGCGCTTATTAGTTTGAGCCGTAATCATTTTTCCAATCCGTGCCCTTAACCTTCTTTAAGGCTTTGACCGCCAAGATGATATTTTCGGCCATAATTTCTGTTTCTTCATCATAACACTCGCCGGTTACCACCGGCTTATCCTGGTAAGTCGAGAGGCAGACGGAAGACATGGCATAAATATTGCTGAAAGGCGGAAAAATCATGCCGAAATAATTTAAAGTCAGAAATAAACTGCTAAGAGTTAAAGAGGCTCCGGCTTCATGGCCGGTGACTATTACGCCGGCGATTTTTCCGGCAAATCTTCTTAAAAGGCCGCTGCCAGGAATATTGTTATCGTGAGTCAGTTCAATGAATTTCATGTGTTTAATATTCAGTTCTTTGTCTTTAGGCGCTTTGGGATTAGCCGGTTCTAAACTGCCGTCCAAGCTGATGCACCTATCTATGAAAGCCGCCATCAAAGTGGACATTTTGAAATTATTAATGGGTGTGGCAAAAATAATAGCATCAGCCGAGAGAATTTTGTCGTATAAGATATTGGTCATGTCATCGCCACTGGGTTTATTTTTGGGATAACAGGAACAATAAAAATGGCATTGGGTGTTAACCGTAGAATAACAAGCTTTGCAGTGCTTGATATTATATTTGCGCAAAGGAATAAGCTCGGTTTTGGCGCCCAGCTTTTCACAGTGCTTGAGGCTGTCTTTAAGCAATTTTTCCGAGTTGGATTCTTCTTGGGCCATATCGAATTTATCCCGGGCCGAACCAGAAATGCCCAAAACCTTAATTACTTTCCCTGTCCTTGGTCGCTTGGCTTCGGCGATGGTGTTTTTTTGTATTTCTTTGAATCGGTTTAAGGTTTTCTGGTCTACGCCAATAGTAGACATTAATTCTTTGTCGGTATATTTTTTGGGTTTTAGCATATGATTTTGTTTTCTTAAGCTAAGCTTATTATACCACCAAATAATAATTTAATCAGTCAAATTAAAAGACCGCTAATCTTAGCGGTCTGGTTTTTTGATTATTTTACTTTTTAGTCAAACGATCTAACAGTCTTAGGCTTTTGGCGCCATGTTTGGGGCTGTTGATGGAAGCCGAAGTAAAATCATCGGCTCTCAATTGGCGCTTCAATCTCTTTTCCAAACAGCCAACACAGAGCATGCCGTTTATGGTTGATACAACCGATAGCCAGACATTGGTTTTAATGAAATAAAATTCATTATTTTGGCCGGTGTCCATTTGGCAGTCCAAACACAAGAACTTTTTTCGGGAACGTTTTCGTGACAAGCCACTTTCTCCCTATTGAAGCAATGTTAAAAGTTCTAACAAACTAATATATCACAACTAATTCTTTTTGTCAATTCATTTGGTTTTGCTTTGGCTGATAATCGAATATTTCAGCGGGTTTTAAACAACCCGCTTTGTTGTTGACTTTTTAAGTTTTTTATCGTAAGGTGAGGTGTCATATTAGCTCTTTGATAATTAAACGAATTGATTATTCAAAAACAAAAAAAAGGATGAAGATAAAATGATCATTGATGTCCACGCTCACACCAGTAATCGATTGCTTAGAAATCTGCATGTGGCTACGGCTACTACTCTTGATTTGAAAAAATTAGCTAAGGAGTTCGGCGTTTCTAAAATTGTTTTAATGGCCACTTATTTTCCTTTCAAGGGTACCGGTGTTTATAACGCTGATTTGCTTAATCGCATCAATGGCTCTGCTCTCTTTTTGCCATTTGGCAGTTTGGATGCCATGAATAATTTGCCGTCGGGCTTAAGCGAGCTTGGGCGTTTGGTGGAGTTGGATTTATTGTCTGGCTTAAAGCTTTATCCTGGTTATCAAGATTTTGATCTAGCAGGTAAACAACTGGACGCGCTTTATAAAATGGCTTCAGCTTATAATTTGCCCGTGGCTATCCACTCCGGCGAATTGCATCACTGCTGTCCTAAAAATGAAACCGGCCTAAGGTCGTGCTTGGCTAATAGTGGCCGTTGTCCGATTGATGAATTGGGCTATCTGTCTCACCCTAGCAGCATTGCCGGGGTTGTTAGAAAGTTTCCGGCTGTTAATTTTATTCTCTCTCACCTGAGTAATCCATTTTTTGAGGAACTGCGGCAAGTGATGAGGGAATGCCCCAATGTCTATACTGATATTTCCGGACAATTTCTATCGGAAAGTGAAGAAAGCACGGCTGAATATAAAACCTTGATTTCAGGTGAGATAAAAAAGTTTTTAGATTTGCCAGAAGGCACAAGCCGATTAATGTTTGGCACGGATTTTCCCATTCAGTCTTACAACGATTCTATTGAACTAGTGGAATCGCTGGGCTTGTCGGCTAATGAAAAGAAAATGGTTTATTTTAAAAACGCTGCCCGGCTTTTGGGGCTAAAGGAGGCTTAAATGAAAGTTTTAGTGACTGCCGGCTCAACCGAAGTGCCGATTGACAAGGTTAGGGTCATTTCCAATATTTTTGGCGGTAGAACCGGCACGGCTATTGCTGAATACTTTTTTTCTCAAGGTGATGAAGTCACTCTTATCACCTCCAATCCCTCGTTGGTTAAAGTTTTGGATTCAAAATTAAAAGTTATTTCTTTTCGCACTTACGATCAGTTGCTTGAATCGATGAGCCTTGAAATTATAACCAACAACTTTGATGTGATTATTCATTCGGCGGCTGTCAGCGATTACTACGTGTCTGATGTCTATGTGATGGGCCCAGACGGCAGCTTGGTTTTGGTGGATAAAAGCAAAAAGATTTCTTCTGCTCATAGTTCCTTATTTTTGGAAATGAAACCGACTTTGAAAATCATTGATCTAATAAGAAAGATCTGGGGTTTTTCTGGCCGTCTGGTAAAGTTCAAATTGGAAGTCGGCATAAGCGATGAAGAGCTAATTGCTATTGCTCAAAAAAGCCGAGAAGCATCGGAAGCCGATTTGATTGTGGCCAATTGTCTTGAGTGGTCTGATCGTTACGCTTATATTATAAGCGAATCGGGCAGTATTCGGGTTTCTCGCAAAGGGCTGGCCAAAAAATTAATGAGTCTTCTAACATGAAAGTGCTACTAGGTGTAACCGGCAGTGTGGCGGCCAAGCTAACTCCTAAACTGTTTAGACGGCTGTTAGAAGATGGCCACGAAGTCCAAATTATAGCCACCAAATCATCTCTTTATTTTTGGGATATGCGCAGTTTGTCTTGGGCAAATGAATATTTTAAGGTTTGGAGAGATGAAGACGAATGGCTGGGCGACAGATATGTGGCCGATTCATCCGTGCTTCATATCGAATTAGCCAAATGGGCCGATGTCTTTTTGATTGCTCCTTTATCCAAGAACACTTTGTTTAAAATCGCTTATGGCGCAGCCGATAACCTGCTTACTTGCACAGCGGCTGCTTGGTGGCCTCTGGCCGGAGAAAATACCAAGCCGCTTATTATCGCTCCAGCCATGAACACCAGGATGTGGCTTCATCCGACTACGGATGAGCAGATCAAAAGATTGATCAATTTGTATTTAGGGCACTTAAAGATAATCAATCCGGTGGAGAGTCTTCTGGCTTGCGGTGACAGCGGGCTGGGCGCTTTGGCTGATATCGAAGATATTGTTCAAGTGGTTAAAAGACTGGGATAAAATGTTTCAGGGGGCATGAAAATTCATGCCTCTTTTTTATTTGTTTATTATTTGCCGGTAATCAACTATAATTAAATCATTAATAAATTAATCACAATTATGCCAGTTAAAAATAAAATAACTATTATCGGCGCCGGCTTGGTCGGCAGTACCACTGCTTTTAGCTTGATCTCGGCCAAGATCACCGAGGAGATAGCTTTAATTGATATCAATCAGAAATTAGTTGATTCGCAAGTGATGGATTTGCAGCACTCAGTGCCATTTTGGGGCTACACCCATGTCCATGCCGGCTCTTACAGTGATATTAAAAACAGTAAAATTGTGATTATCACTTGTGGAGCCGCTCAAAAGAGCGGCGAGACCAGGCTGGATTTAATCAAAAAAAATTCTAGTATTATCAAAGGCATAATTCCCCAGGTTTTTAAAGCCAATCCCCGAGTGATTGTTATCATGGTTACTAATCCGGTTGATGTTTTGGCTTACATGTCCATTAAAATGTTCCCCGACAAAAAAAATCAAATTATCGGTTCGGGCACTATTTTGGATTCGGCCCGCTTTAGATTTTTATTAGGTCAGTATTTGAAAGTGGATCCCCAGAGTGTCCATGCTTATATCGTGGGCGAGCACGGTGATAGCGAAGTGCCTCTTTGGAGCACCGCTTCAATTGGCAATGCGCCTGTTGATAAATTTAAAAAACTAGCGGCCAAAGAAAAAGAGAAAATATTCTTGGCGGCCAAAAATGCCGCCTACGCTATTATCGAAGGCAAACAATCAACTTATTATGCTATTGCTGCCGGCGTGACCCAGCTAGCTAAAACAATCTTATTTGATCAAAAAACGGTTTTGCCGGTTTCCCATTTAATCGAAGGACAATATGGCATTAAAGATATTTGCTTAAGTTTGCCGGCAGTCGTAGGCAGTAGCGGCGTCATTAGCCAAGTGCCCTTAACCATTTCTTCACAGGAGAAAAAGAAACTGCAAGCTTCGGCCAATCAGTTAAAGAAAGCTTATAAAACCATTTAATTATTTTTCAACTAAAAAATCCTCAAATTCATTTGAGGATTTTATATTTAGTTTATTTAATGAATCCTTCTTTTTTTAAAATGGCAATTTTTCTTTTCCGGCCCCTGTTGTAACCGCCAATTTTGCCATCCGATCTGATAACCCGATGGCAGGGCACGGCTGGATTATTATTTTTATTCAAGATATTTCCCACGGCTCGGCTGGCTTTCGGCCGACCGGCATATTGGGCCACTTGCTTGTAGGTTAAAACTTTTCCAGCCGGTATTTTACCTACTATGTGATAAACTTTTTCCGAGAAAGATGGCATTTATTTGATTGATTAATTTTTTGGTTATTATAGATTTATAGGAATTAACTAAATCTGTAAAAGATGTTTTATCACCTCATCTTCTGTCATCTCTGATGTATCAATATAATTTTTTTCTCCCAAATACATTTTAAGTGATTCAAAATGTCCATATGATTGACTGATATGTTCCGGACCGCTCGTCCAGCACTGATGATTTATATCTCTTTGGTTCAAGTGTTTTTGATCGGGGAAAAGAACTTTGATTGCTAAATTATTGCCGAATTCCTTTTTGAATTTTTCAAAAAAATCAAGATGTTTATCAAATATAATGTAGTCCACAACCACATTTGATCCGGAGTCGAAAGCCTCTTTGGTTTTGGCCAGAATTTTATCGTGTGATTTTATTAAAGCTACATGGTTTTTTTCCAGCCATTGTCCGCCTTGGGGGAAAAATTCCGTATCCAAAATATCGCCATTTATTCTAATGAAGCCATGTTCTTTTTCTAATAATTCGGAAATTGTGGTTTTGCCTGCACCGCAAGGGCCGGTGAGTATTAAAACTTTGCTCATGATTTTTTAATGGGTCCCAGTTGGCATTTCGTTATAACTTTGTTTAGTTATAGTAAACCGGCTAAAATATCGATATAGTTATAATATTCGATTAAAATTTATGTGTATAAGTGCTATTGACAAATATTTTAATATGTCCTATAATTAAGTACATAAGAAGTCGGTATATGTGCGGATAGCCATGATCGGCTTTTTTGTTTATACTAAAATTTCAAAAATTCCTGGGTTTTTCTCATCTTTTATCTTTTTATCTACTAGTTCAATCATCATATATTCTACATCCGACGGTTTTTCAATGGCATGTATTTTCATTTTATAAACTAGATCTGCCATAATCGCCAGACTATCTGCTAGTTGAATTTCAGCATCAAAGTTTAGCTTATTTACTAAACTCAATGAAGTAATTTTATTTCTATAGTCAGAACTACTAATTCCTTCAGATGGGATGCCTATAGACTGGAGTTTGTTATGTGCTGATATTAAATATTTATCTTGATAGGGATCGGATTCAGCTAGAATTTTTCCTTTATTGTTAACTAAATGTTTTTTAGTAAATTCTTCCAATATTTTATTATAAGATTTTTTTAATATCGCAATATCATTCCAACCAATATTTCTAGCTTTATCCTTGTTGGTTATTATAAGAGCTATAGATAGCTCTTTATTATCTATGATTTTAATCATTTCAGACCAGAAATTTATTTCACTGCCAATACTTCCGTTTAAAATTGCAAATGGACCCTTTTTACGTATAATGTCTCTACAATGAAGTACAATATTTTCATTATTAAAGTGTTTTTTCTTTAACTCACAAATCTGTGCGTTTAGTGCAGTTTTGTATTTTTCTGATATGATTAATCCAGATAAAATAAAATTTCTAGATAAATGATTAAAGCTGGCTTTACCAGTTTCATCTAATGCTAAAATTTTATAATCACTCATACCTTTCAAAGTTAAATTTAAACTCACGCTTAATACTAATGTCCTGATCTATCATGATACCATCATGCTGGATAGTAAAGAATCTCTTAAATTTTTTCTTCACAGCATTTTCATAATGTATGATAACTTCTATTTTTATTGGTTCAGATATTTTTTTAAAATTGTTTTTTTCAAGAGCATTGAAAGATTTCTGTCCCACAGAATTAAAGAAAAATTCTATACCATCTCCTGGAGTGTGTTCATTGCCTTTAGTATCATTGTAGCTAGCAATTATATCTAATGTTTTTTCCTCCCCTACTATTAGAATTGAATTTGGATCTTCAAAATAAAATTTAAAACTCTGGTTATCTATCTTTAAATCGCCAACGTTTATATTGTAGGCCGTTCCTTTTCCACTATTTCTTAGTCTAAAATATTTTTTATGTTCTGGTTTGGCTGGACGATAATATAAATCAATGATTGGTTTTTGTTCCAATTCATTTTGCGTGGCCATCTCTCGTCTCATTTCACTAGTTTCAGATGCGTACCAAATTAATGCCAGAAATGTTAACCATAAGATCTCATCACTAGATTGAATCTGACCCCGAAAGAATACAATAATAGAAATTACTCCTACTGTAAATAATACATTGAGTAATATTTTTTTCTTGGAAAATTTTATCATATAGATTTATAAATATTACCATCAAAAAATCATTAGTCTTAAAACAGATGTTTATGATTTGGCGGTTATAAACTCCGCCTTACTGGGTCGCGCACTGTCCGGAGTTATAACCGTACTCGAGGACAGGGGTTATATGATTACGGTACGTGAAAAAATGAACAATATCAAGAAAGTCGCCAAGTTTTACAATTATGACTTCCTGGCCACCACATCCCACCAGTTGCCACCGGTTTTAGACAAAAGTCGGACATAAAATCACTTGACCGCAACTGACCTTAACTGACCGCTTTTTGCCCAACTATTTGCCCTCGTGGCGAGCTTTGTGCCGAGAGTAAGAGCTTTACACCAATTGAGAGACTGACGAGTCATAAGACCAAATTTGAGAGCTTGGGACGATTTGCTTAAGTTAAGCAAATCGTCCTACTGGCACTAACCCCCGTACTCAATTACTTCTTTGTAAACATTCTGGTATTTTTCATAAATAGGAGCCAGTTCCTTTCGATGTTCAAACCCAGTTTCTGGCCAAAACTGTCTTTCGCCCCACGCAATCAAAAATAATTTCTTGCCACTTTTCTTGAGAATTTTATCAAGCAAATCTTTTCGTAGGTAGAGCAAATTCTCGTGAGTACCATACTGATCACCCCTAACAAATGAGATAGTTGCTACTCCACCCTTTTGATCGAGTAGATTGAAAGAGGCAACATCTGTATGCAGTTTGTTGTCCTTTATAATTTTCTTACTCGGTATATAGAGACCAACACCGTCATCATCTCTTCCAAGATAAGAATAATCTTTTGAAGAAAACCAGCGTGCCAGCGGCTCTACCGGTATATTTTCATAGATCGGTTCAGTTTTGAACTCTGGTGGCTCTTGCTTTTCTTCCAAGATTTCTGAATTAATATATATTCTTATATTATAGAAACGCTTTTCTTGGTTTGATAGCTTAACTTTTTTCTCACCTCGCTGAATTTTAATATACGACGGCTCATCTTTTTTATAGCCTTCACGCCAGCCCAACTCACCAGCAAAAATACTCCTCGTCTCTGGTAATGAAGGGATGTTATCGTTTCCAGGAAATGCTTTGCTATCTAAAAATTCTTTTAATTTCCCACCACCATTCTTATCGGCTAATAAACCACTAATGAATGTGGTAATTCGTCTACTTAATTTGGTATTCTTTTGACCTACAGTGCCGTGCACTAAAACCCAAGGGCCATTGATACCATCTACGGTTTCTAGAACAAGATAGGGAGAAATATCGGGAGGGTTAGATTGAATTAACCACTTCTTTATTTCTCTCGGTCCCTTTGTAAGATTTCCGGATGTAAGAGGCTTCCTTCTTGGTTGTGGTGTTTGAGGAAAACTTGGATCAATATCAAATTCACTACTCCTTCCATCTTCTGATATCCACCAACGCGCCAACTCTTTTTTGTCCATTTTTAGACCAAGAAGTTCATGGTAAGCAATCCACGAATATTTTTTACCATACCTATCAACCTTACCGGCATAATCAGGATTTCTGTCCATCCTAGTATTGGAAACAATGCTTTTGTCTATATCCCTAAATTTTTCTAAGGAGTATCCGAGTTGGTATATCCTCCACAGAGCGTTTTCTTTAATTTGAATAAACCCTTTATTTTTGTAGTCATAATTATTTCTGTTTGGTATTAAGTGTCCAAGGGTATAATTTTCAAAATCCATGCCGAGCGGGGCGTTACCATCTCGATATTTACCCTCATCTTTATCTTTACTTCGACCCCATCGTCTAATGCCACCATCTTTATACGGTGGTCGAATACGCTTGATCTGCGCTGGTAATAGCAAATCTTTCTTGTGCAATAAAGCAACCTCAATAATCCCGCGAGCATAATCTCTGGTCAAAACATTGGTGGTACTAAACTGAGCTTTCTTCTTGAAGAATAACGAGTAGATGTTCTTTGAAAACGCATAAAGAATTTTTAGAAAAGAAGAGTTGTTTGTATTAGCATGTAGGGCCATCACTACTCCATAGCTGGCCGCAAGCATCCTTTCTATTACATAAGGGTCATTCGTTTTCGCCAGTTCTAATGTTGCTTTAAAACACGCCTCTGGTTGAATTTTCCCAATAATATAAATGCATCTGGTAGCTCTATTTCTCAGAAGGCGCACATTTGTTGTCAGCACCCAGCCAAGAATGGTAATAACACACCAAGCTTGTTCAGTTGTAATTTTCTCTAGATTTTGATTTTCAATCCAAGAAACTAACTTATAAACGCTTCCGGCGCCATATTGTTTTCTTAGGTATTCAGACCAAAATAAATCCCTGCCGGATACCGAGAAGCCTGATAAATAACCATTAAGCCTCTTTGCGTTTAGTGGGTGAAATGGTTTCGTAGCAGTAGATACAAAAAGATCAAGCAATTCTCTGGAGGAGTCCTCGTATCTCAAAAGAGTTTTATTGATGTAATCAATAATAGATTTCTTAATTACTTTTTTATTATTCAAAAAGTTTTCTGGTTTTCTCCAGTACAAACTCTCGATCAGTGCTGATCTAACTTGAGGCAATGGCCTCACATCTTTTGGCAGAAAGTCTATAAGGTCTTTTTCATGTAATTTATTGTTTTTCTTTATTCTCTCAGGAAATTCAACCATCAATGCCTCAATCAAGTCGATGTTGTTAAGGATGCTCTGTTGATCACGAAACAGTCCACCAAGTGCATTTGCGCCTATCAGGCTTGTTTTAACTTTATTACGGTCAAAGAAATTATCTAGCAAGTATCGAGCAATTATATGATCGCTAAATTTATGGAAAGAAAACTTTATCACATCAAAATACTGCTTGGTTTGATCATCCCAAGCGGCGTCTCGAATCAGCACCCCTTCTTCTACCAGAATATTTAAAACTTTTGAACATATAGCTTCTTGGTATTTGTTGCCTGATAACTGTTTGAGTAAATCAACAACCTCATCATTTTTTAGATAACGTCGCCCACTATCAGCCATATTTTTGGCAACCATTTTTATTAGGCAATCGTTGCCATTTTTATTCCAAATCCAAGATTGTTTTATGAGAAGCTTATATTTTGAATTATGCTTCTTCATGATTTGTTCTTCTTTGGTGATGTAAAAATCCTCTAATATTTTTGTCATACCGACCTGTCCCAAAGCTAGGTCTTTTATTCCTTGAGCGACTTTTGCCTTACCTCCCCTGATATTTTTTGCCGTTTTGCAAAAACAACTCAAAAAAAGCGGACTACTAAACTCTGATATCAATAGAGGTACCTCTGGTAGAGGGATGCCGTAAAAATTGAAAAACATGGTCATTGCTTCAAGTTCGTTTTCCGTAAAACCCCGATGATATTCAGTGATAATTTGAAACCGTTTTGGAAACGATAAAGATTGAAAAGGTACGCGACAAGTCATCACAAGACCGATCCACGGATACTTTTTTATTTGCTTAATTAGTTTTCTTACTCCAGATTTCCAACCCTCACGATCAGCCTCATTAATTGCATCAACAATAATCAATGATCTCGTCTTCTTTCGTTTACCGACATCATTTAGTCCTCTTAAAATATTCTCACTAGTCCCGCTTAAAGAACATGCTTTAAAAATTGATTCAAGAGAATCGTCTATATCAAGCAATTTTTCACCTAAAACAATAACAGTAGGGCTCAACTGTCTTTCAACGCGATCTTTTGTGATATCACACACCAAATGTGTTTTTCCCATTCCAGCTTCACCAAGCACAAGAAGAAATGGGTCATTAACTAACCTAGCTTTAAAACTTTTTGCAAAGTAATCAATCTTTCGAATTGCTCTTTGAAATTCATTCAGACTATGTTCTAGGCTTTTCAAATCTCTTAGTAGTTCAGATTGGCTATGACCAAAATATTCCCTTTTCTCTTCCTTTGCCTTTTGTCTCTGTTCCTCATCTTCTTTTCTTTCAATATCCCAAATAATCCTATCAATTGGTAGGAAATATTTTGAAATCCTAATCGCTTCTTTGATAACAGTTTTTAGGTCTAGATTTTTGGTACGATCTTTGCCGAGAGAGTTTATAATTTCAATGTACTTTTTCCCAAGTTCTTGAATTCGACTGAGATTTTTTATAATGATCCGATCATTATATGATGAGGATTTTTTATAACCCACAGATTTGAAGGATTCAGCTAATTCTTTCCTCAACCCTTCGATTTCTTCAAAAACCCTATCCGTTCTACCAATACCCTCAAAGAGCTCTTTTATAGGGAGCTCGACGTTAATGTCTTTGGTGTAGCGAGGCCCTGCCGCATTCCGAGCTTCGTCCCAAATCCTTTTCTGGTCTGTTTTTGATAGTGAGAAGTTATGCATGATAGGTTTAGTAATCCACAGTTTGCCATTTCCATTTTCGTAAGATTTTCGGTATACTGATAATATAGCAGTTCAAGCGAAAAACATCAACCAATTTTATGCCTTATCCAATCACAAAAAGACAAAAAGAGGTTCTTGACTTCATAAAAAGTTACATTGGCCATAACGGCTACTCTCCGACATTGGAAGAAATGAAGAAACGATTGCATCTGTCGGCTGTTTCCACGGTACACCAACATATCAATGCACTAATTGATAAAGGTTACATAAAAAAATTTGATAACTTGGCGCGAGCGATCGAGATCAAAGGCAAGAAAATACAAAAAAGAGCGAGTCTTATAGAAATACCCTTGCTCGGGGTAATTACAGCCGGGTATCCAATCGAGGCTGTAGAACGTCGAGGTGAAACAATTGCCATATCAGAAGAAGAAATACCATCTACCGGAAAGCACTACGCCCTCAAGGTCAGCGGTAATAGCATGATAGATGAGGGAATTTTTGATGGTGATATTGTTGTGATCCGACAACAGCAAACGGCAGATGATGGGCAAACAGTCGTCGCTATTATTGATGACAACCAAGCCACACTAAAAAAGATTTATCGTGAAAAAAATAGATTCCGTTTGCAACCGGCAAACCAGTCAATGCTTCCCTTTTATAGGACAGAGGTAGAAATACGAGGTGTTGTTGTAAAAATCGTTCGAGAATTAGAATCTGTTCAAGATAACGATAGTGAGCTGTTGAAACTCATAAAGAAAATGCCACCGACACTCAATGTGAAGCGTGTGGCAAGTTCTGCGCCGGATGAAAAGGCAAAACCATTTATTCAGTGGGTTGGTGGCAAACGAGAAATGATCCCTCAGTATGAAAAGTTTATACCGAAAAAGTTTAAAAACTATTACGAACCATTCATGGGGGGTGGTGCTATGTTCTTCTATCTACAACCTGAGAAGGCCGTCCTCTCTGACAATAACCAAGAGCTTATAAAGACATACGAAGGGGTTCGAGACAATCCGGAAGAAGTTATACGAGTACTCCGAGAGCTGAAATCAAAACACTCAAAGGATTTGTTCATGAAAATTAGGAATCTCGATCGAGAGATAGATATCTACAATAAATTAAGTAATGGGGAGATTGCCGCGAGAATGATCTACTTGAACCAGACCTGTTTTAATGGGCTTTACAGGGTAAACCAGAAAAGTCAGTTTAACGTACCAATCGGAAGCTCGCTCAAGAGATTAATCTGCGATGAGTATACCATCAGGAGTGCCAGTAAGGTCCTAAAAAAGATAGAACTTAAAGAGGCCGACTTTGAAACAACAGTTAAAGACGCAGAGGCTGAAGATTTTATATATCTTGATCCGCCGTATTACCCAGTTTCAGCCTACTCAGACTTCACTCGATATACAAAGGAAAAGTTTTATCAGGAAGATCAGGTACGTTTGAAAGAACAGATTGATCGACTGAAGGCTAAGGGGTGCAAAGTAATGCTCTCAAACTCAGACTGTGATTTTATTAAAAATCTCTACAAAGATTATAAGATTCACGAGGTCCAATCAAGCAGATCACTTAATTGCAAGAAAGATCGGCGAGGGAAAGTGTCCGAGCTTTTGATAATGAGTTACTGATATGAGATTCATTGGAAATAAAGAAAAACTTGTTGAAAGAATATATCAAGCTATCCCTTCAAATAAAACAAAGGGGACTACTTTCTGCGACTTCTTTTCTGGCACATCAAATGTCGGCCAGTTCTTTAAGGAAAAGGGATTTAGGATTATGTCTTCTG
>JAUSEE010000011.1 GCA_030650095.1 Candidatus Buchananbacteria bacterium | reverse complement strand
CTATAGATATACAAAAACCCTTTAAATATATTTTGGGGAACTCTCAAGCTATAAAACAAAATTCGGCGATGTTCGAACCGATGTTTAATGGCTTAAATAAAATAAAAACAGAGTCCTTAAACCCTGTTTTTATACAGATGCTCCGCAGATTACATATTTACCGAACTGTACAGCATCTATCCGCTAGTTAAAATCAGTCTGGCGAAGCTCAATAAACTATGTTTTATTAAATAAATTACTATATACACACCATACCATAATAATCCCAAGAATAAAAGAATTATCATGTCGTAAACCTCTAGATACCGAATTTCGTAACATTTTTATTTTCCCGATTTTTCTCGATGGTCGTCTTTACATAACATCTGACAATTTTGGGGAATAGTTTTACCGCCCTCACTCCAAAGTTTTTTATGATCACCTTCCATTTCTTCAAATTTCCATTTCTTTTTCTTATTTTCACCCTTGCAACGCGGACAAATTCCTTTTTGCTTTTCGTAGATTCGGCGTTTGGTTTTGTCGTCAAAAACTCGCAAATTCAAGCTTCGCTCGTTTCTCGTCAAAACATAATCGTAAATTCCTTTTTGGTTGCCAATTTCTTCATCTTCCAATAGTTTAACAATTTCTTTTTCCAATTTATTGGCATCAAGCTTTGCGTTCTTAAATTGATTATACAACTCGCCCCAATTTACATTTTTCATTTCTCTGCGATAAGTAGTAAAAATTTTTCCAATCCATTCAATTACATTAGCAAAATAATCACGCAATTCTTTTGCGCTTGCGTCGTTTCTATGAAGCGCCATATAACCTTGCGCGTCTCCGCTATTTATCCATTTCAAGGCGATTTCTAAAAATTCCTGTCGTTCCACCCTGGCGTTAATATAATCTTCTCCTAAACCTTTGGCGGCGCAATTCGGCTTGCTAAAATATTTTTTGGCGTCAGTAAGCCAAGTTCCTGTATGAGTAGCGTTTAATAATTCTTGATCGCTTAACTCTTTACCTTTGATATTTATCGTCTTAAACCACTCCAAAATTTCCCCTTCCGTCCCTTCGCAAATATAAACATCTAATTCGTAATTTTTTATTTTATCCAAATCTTCTTTCAATAATGTATCCCAATATTGTTTTCCACCACTGATTTCAATGTGATATTTGTGGTCAAGAAAACGACAAATTGACAATGTTCGCTGTTGCCCGTCCAGCATTTCAAAATTATTGCCATTTTTTACCCAATACATCAAATTGAGCGGATGCTCTTTTAAAATTGTGTCTATTACCGCTCGCTCGTTTTCTGGGTCGTAAATAAACTCACGCTGATAAATTGGGCGAATATCCAATTTTCCGCCATAGCCAACAACGCCGTCCCAATTCTTGTCTTGGTAGCCATTAAAAACATCTTTTACTTTTATTCTTTGGTGTATTGTTTTCATATTATTTTTTTCGTTTAATTAAAATTCTTGCATATGTCGATTTATATCCATCATTGGTTTTGATGGCTCCACGCCGGTTCAAATCGCTATATTTCGGGTCATCTACTACTGTGTAAGTTTTTGTACTCAAATCCCATACATTATTTCTATCTGTTATGCCTAAAATTTCAAATTGCTCTGGATTGTATCTATCAATAAAACTTACTGAAACACCCATCACCCCCTTATAGTCTTTTGGTATATCTTTAATCCTAGAAACTTCAATCGCGTCGTAATTATCGTATTTTGGATATTCTTGCTGATTGTATTCTTTATACAAGATAATTTCCTCATTTCGTTTAGCAACTTCTAAATTTGTGTACCACCCAACATTGCCAAATTTTTTAAATGTACCGTCTGGCTGTCCAAATTCTTTGACCTTGGTATAACCGGACCATATTTTATTTTCTTTAATTAATTTAAAAATTTCTTTGTAGGTTCGAGAATTGTCATTGCCAATTATCAAAAATTTTTTGTTATGTTTAATTAGTTGATCAACATATTCGCGAAACAGTGAAAACGGCGGATTAGTAATAACAATGTCCGCCTCTTTCAAAAATTCAATACATTCGGGCGACCGAAAATCGCCGTCTCCTTTTAAATTTATTTTGACAGGTTTTTTATCGTCTTTATTTTTCGCGGTTATTTCCAATCTATAACCACTTCGCCTAACAGGGTCGGCAAGCAAAAACAAGTTTGATTTTTGATAACGGGTGCAAATCAATTTTTTAATGCCTAAATAGTCAAAATTCAACTTGAAAAAATCGGTGAAGGCACTTTCGGCTGGATCGTCACAATTACAATAAATCACCTTACCTTTTAACTGGTCTTTGTAAAAATTCAATTCTGCTTGAATGTCATCATAACGAGTGTAAAACTCGTCATTTTTGATATCTTTTGCCTTCTGTAAGCTTTTATTCGAAGATTTTGTTCCCATAGTTTTATTTCGTTAAAACATCAAGCGTAACATAGTCTCATCAGTTTATATACCAAATCTACCATAAAACCACCGGTTATTCAACCAGCTGACTGGAATCGGTCGGATAAAAAAACCGGCTTTTACGCCGGTTTTTTCTTGAATAGCTTAATCGCCAATATTTATTTTCCTTATATTTTCATTCGTAATACCAAGCGATAAATATCTCATTATCTGGTAAGCCGCATCGCCATCCTTCATGTAATATCTCTTGCCATCTGCCGGATTAATATACCAAGCCTCGCCGCGGCCTTCAATCTGCAGAACAATTCGGCCCTTTAAGCGGCCTAATAATTTATTGTCATATACCAGCTTTCCAGCACCTAACGGATTGGTTTGATTTTTTATCACTTCATCATAATCAGAAACGCCATCGCCGTCCGTATCTTTCTTATTCTTATCAGTTCCCAAGCCTTCTTCTAATTTATCAGCCAGCCCGTCAGCATCAGTGTCAACATCTAAAAATCTTTTTTCAATACCAACTGGGATTTTAGCTAAATCTTTATTAGTAATACCTAAACCAAACTTGCGCAAAGCGCCGTAAGCTTTTGCTCCATCAGCTAAATAAAATCGGTTTTGTGAAACCATATCAACATACCAGGCCTCGCCATGGTCTTGCACCTGCAGTAAAATTTTTCCTGCCATACGCTGGGTTAATGCTTTATCTATTTTATTTAATAGATTTTTTTCAACCTGGATATAACCAACAAAGTCGTCAGTTATTTTTACGCCCAAAACTTGCGGCCCTATATTTGGTATCTCAGCTATATTTGAAGCATTTAAAACAATTGAGTCAGAAACTACGCCAGAGGTGTTATTAGATGCATCCTTGAATTTAACATAAACTGTTTTAATTCCGTTTTCACCTGATAACTGCCATGACTTAGAAGTACTGTAATTTTCCCAGCTTCCTCCGCTAAAATCGGAATTATTACTTATCGCCATCTGAATGCTTGAGGAATCGCTGGCGGACAAAGTTAAAGTAACTGTTTTGCTGATTGTAGTAGCGGCTCCGCCATTAATAATAATTGAAACATTGGCTGGTGCAGAAGTATCAGTTGAAGCAGGGGCGCCCCCTCCTCCACCCCCACCACCCCCGCCACCGCCGCCACTAGGAGGGGTTGTAGGAGGTATGGCAGTTTGCGTATAGGTAGCAAAACTAGTAAAGTGCTTGGTCCAAATTACTAAATTAGAACCTGCATCAATTTTACAATCTCCGTCAGCCACTAAGGCATCGCCTATGGTTTGGTTATCAGCCGCGCAGATATTAGTAATTTCGGTAAAGGTTATTCCTGTCCTGATATAACCTGCCTTCTTGCCAGCTTGGCCTGGAAGTAAAATTCTAACTGCTTTATTAAAAGATAATTTGGCGCCAGTGAATCCTATTTCTATCGCCGTGCTTAATGCTTTTGTATATCCTGAAGTGTCCGGCAAAGTTACAGTGGTAACCGTCGGGGCGGCGATTACTCCATTCCAATTAGCATCAGCGCTGGTAACGGCGGTTGAAGCCGGAATTGCTACATTCGCATTATTAGCATTCGCTGATGTAATAGTAATGGCTGGCAATATTCCTGCGCCATCAGTAATAAATGAACTCACATCGATTTTTGGATCAGTCGTGCCACTACTGATTGAAACAGTTGTTGCTTGGGTTGGATGAGTAATTACAACTTGAGGGGTAGTATTATTAACTGTAGCGGCGCCAGTATCATCAGGGGTTGTTTGATCCGCAGCTAAATCTGAATCAACAATTAATAAATTGGCTGAAGTGTTGCCGACAAGATCTGAAACGCTTGGAACTATTACATCATTAGCAAAAGTCGTTGCTTCAGTTGTTGTAATTACAAGCGTCGCACCAGACCAAGTATAAGTTAATATTTTATCAGCTCCAGCGGTTAACGAATTTTGAACTGCTATTTTACTAGACGCACTTAATTCTTCACTGAAAACTAAGTTAGTAACCCCTATAGGTAAAACTATATCTACAGAATCGTCACCGAGTTTGGTTACGATTGGAGCCACGGTGTCTTGGATGGCAGTCGCTGTGGCAGAGGTAGAAACGCCTCCAACGGAATTCGTGGCGGTAGCTGAAACATTAATTGTCCCGTCTGTTAAAGAAGCCGGAAGAGCCGCGGCGCCATCTATAGTGATATCATAATTTGTAGCGCCTCCTGATAATTGCTGCGTTCCAGTTTTTGAATTAGCTCCGTTGGTCAAAGTAACCGTTACTAAAGAGTTGGCCTCTGCGATACCAATAATGTGAATAGCATTTTTTTCAGCATTATAGATTACGCCATCAGTGGCTATTGAAGTAATAACCGGAGCGTCTGGATTCGCAACCACCGCTACGGTAACGGTATAAGCTTGAGTTGAACTATCGGCTGCTGTAACTGTATATAATACTGGGTTAGTAAAATCCTGAGCGGTTCCGGAAGTCGGGCTAACCGATTCTCCAGTAACGGTAATGGTCGGAACAAGCGTAGTAACATTGGTGTCAGAGCGTACACTTAGAGTTATATTAGAGCCGTTAATAACGCCAGTAATAATTGGCGTCAACTCGGCGAAATTAAATGAAGTAATATCTTTGGCTGTATTAGCCGCTACGGTTACAGTTACTATATAAGTTTGGGTTGAGCTATCGGCCGCAGTGACAGTATAAGTAACTGGATCGGTGAAATTCTGAACGATATCTGAGGCCGGACTAATTGATGCTCCAGTGATAACGATAGTTGGCGCAAGGGCTGTTACTTCCGTTCCATAAGGCACGGTTACCGCAATTGTTTTAGTATCTTCATCAATAACACCGGTAGCCGCCGGAGTTGCAAAATTAAAAGCGGTAATTGCTTTTGCTGGACTGGCATTTACATTAACTGTTCTGGTTATCTGCGTCGCTGGGTTGCCTGCGGCATCGGAAATATTATAAGTGATAGTGTAAGCGCCAACTGCGTTTGTATTGACCGGATTAACCATGATAATGTTGGCAGTAATATTGCCATCAATGTTATCAGAGGCCGTAGCGCCGATATCTGTATAAGTATCGCCGGCATATATGTTAACCGGATTTTCTCCTAATAAAGTAATAACTGGCGCAATATTGTCGGCCTTGCTAAGTATTTGTGTAGATGTTGCTATATTTCCTAATTGATCTATGAGCACAGTTTCAACGGTATGCGAACCAATACTTAAGCTATAACCATAAGATACGGTATATGGATTTTGAGTAGCTTCATGATAACTTCCTGACCAGACTGAATTGCCGTCTATCTTTGCATCAACTTGAACTCCATTCAAATTAGCCCATGGATCATTATGAATTTCCCAAGTAACTACCAATAATTCTCCTTGAGTCTTGCCGGATACAATTGCTGTAGGCGCGGTGGTATCAATTGCAAAAGCCGAAACATTCAATGGCAAGCTTTCATTGCCCATGGCATCAGTGACCTTTATGGTACAATTACTATAAGCTCCGTCGACTAAGGTACTAAAGGCTATTGTGTTGTTATCAGCTACAGCCGTAGTGGTTAAGCTGGAGCACGATCCGCCATAGGCGATAATGCCTGCCTTATTTGAATTGAAAGTATAGTTTGGAGTTTTGTTATTAGTTGGAGTCAAAACAGGTATAACCTCGGTCAAAACTGGAGCAAGGTTGTCCACGGAAATTTTTTCGCTTATTCCATATGGACTCATGACGACATTATCTGTTGCTACAAATTTGAAGCGAACATTATCCTGACGCGCATCTCTGAATCCTGCGACATCACTATGTTTTGTATTAAATGTAAAATGATAAGGAACCGCCGAGTAATTTAGAGATGAAACATATGTACTCGTAGCGTTATACCAATTCGGTGATAAGGACTCGGAATAATTGTTTATTTTTGTCCACGTAGATCCATCGTCTAAACTATAAGAAAAGCCACCAAGTCTTATATTTAGATTGGCAAAATTATCCTTAACTTTAAAATTAATAGTAACGATTCCACTTCCATCGGTCGCTTGCATAATTTGACTGGCAGGAATTACGTTGTCTTCAGTAAATCCGATTCTTGGCTGATATACATTTACATTAACTATTCGCGTCACTGGGATTGCGGCATTCCCTGTGGTATCTGTGGCATTATAGGTTACAGTGGAAGTCCCTACTTTAGAAGTGTCAATTGGTAATCCAGTTATAATAATCCTTGATGTAATATCCCCATCAACATCATCCACGGCCGTAGCCCCGGCATCAGTATATGTTGAACCAAGGGCGACAAGAACTTCAGAATCGCCACTTAGTGTGATAACCGGCGGGATAATATCCGGTGTGGGGTTTGCCTTTTTTATCGCCGACCAAGCGTTTACCCGTTTGCCAGAGGCTGTTTTTCCCGATAGAGTTGGCAAACTATCGCCTGTCGTCAAAATTATATTCTTTACCTCTGATGATGTAAGATTAGGATTGTATGCTTCAATCAATGCCGCAAGTCCTGCTACATGCGGGGTGGCCATTGAAGTGCCTTGATAATAATCATATTTCTCATCAGAGCCATCGCTGAATTTAGTAATTTTTACATCATCAACCAAGCAACCATCGTAACTTATATCAGGTACATTACTAGAATCCGTTATCCACCTAAATCGCATTTTAAAATTACTAGTATAATATTCTGCCGGTATCTCTAAATTCTGAAAGTGATAACTTGCACCTCCCGCGCTATTGGGATAATCTGAATCAATGTACGCTTCATTCCAATACAATTCAGGAGTGAAATCAACTCCGTTAGAACTTAATTCCAGAGTCATATAATCAGTCCAAAAGTAATCCGAATTTACTAAAAAATATTCAGTATCACATTTTGTCCAAAAATCAAGATAAACCTTATCCGAACCATTTAAATTGTACGTCGGAATAGTAATAGTGCTATTTGCGTTGTTGACGTAAGGAGTATGCGAATAGTCACCATATAACACTTCCCCCCAAAAAGTACCGTTGTCTAAAGCGTATGTTCCCCAATTATTATTAGCACCACCCTTAACCCATTCACTCGGCACATTTGGAGTAGTAATCCCGTCGAATGGTTCATTTAATAAATTTGTATCTGCAATTGCGCTAAAAATATTTACACCGGGCGCGCCTACATCAACAGAGGTTGCGCCATAATTTGAAAAAGAAGCCAAATTATCATTTTGGTCTGTTGCGGTAACTGAAATAATATTATCTAAATTGTAGTCCGAAGGATAACTGTGGACACTTTCATTATTAGTTGACTCGTTGCCAGCCGCAGTAACAAAAATACCGCCCGCGGTTTTGAAACGATTAATTGCGTCATATTCTGATTGCGAAAAATCGCCACCGGCAAAACTTGCATTAATTATTTTCGCTCCATTTTGAATAGCAAAATCAATAGCTTTAATTTCTGAGGCAATATCATCGCCATATTTTATAGCCATTATCTTCGCTTGCGGAGCTACACCGATTATGCCCTTATTATTATTTTTAGTAGCCGCTATAGTTCCGGCGATATGCGTACCATGAGATGAAGTAGTAGGCAACGGTGTTTTATCGTTATCTTCGTAATCGTAACCATGGTTACAGCCACCAAAGGAGTTGCCATTTTCATCTTTACAACTTGAGCCATCCCACATATTTCCAAGTAAATCTGGATGATTATAAGCCACACCGCTATCAATAATCGCCACTATAACGGAAGCTGAAGTAGTTGCCTCACTTGTTGCCCAAGCTTCCGGCGCATCAATATCAGCATCGTTAGTGCCAGAAACTCCGTTGACCGACTGCCCCGTGTTATCTAAGCCCCACAGTAAACCCTTACTTGTATCATTCGTATCAATACCTTTGGGATAACGCTTATAGTTAGGTTCTGCGTATTCTACATTTGAGTCTTTTTTTAATTCAATTACTTTTTGCTCAACTGTTTTAGCATCCTTAATTTTCAAAACTGATATGTTATTCTTTCTTAAATCTTCTTTATTTTCCAAAAATTTAGAATTATTAAAACTCAAAGCAGACGCTCTGCCCGAAACAGTTTGCAGATTTATTTTATTATTTTTGTACTTAACTATAATTTCTCCAGGAACATAATTTAATTTTTTCTGTGGGCCACTATTTAATAATCCCTTTTCGAAATCTAATTTCTTGCCTTGCGTTTCAGGAGCAAGCGATTGCCCTTCTATTGTTTTCGTTTTTAATACCTCTAGTTCTTTATTGCTTAAATCTTTTTTTTGCTTAGTCAAGCCATCATTATTAATAGTTGCTCTTTTCTGAAATTCACGGGCTGAATTTAAATTATCTTCTTTCGGAGCAGCATTAATGGAAGCTACCGGAAAGAAAGATAAATTTAATGAAATTGCCAGCGAGAAAATAATTACTTTTTTCAAATTGATGTTCATATTTTTATTCAAATTATTAATCACAAAGTTAAGAATAATTAATATACTACTTGCTTTTTGAGGCTACAGTTCTTTTGTATCCATTCTACATCAAATTCATTCAGCTCTCGCCTTTTGCCATTGAATATAAAATATTGTGTTTCTGATTTTTTTAGATCGGTTGAAGGCATCTGGTTATCTATCCATTCATCAGGGCATAGCTGAAGTTTAGTCTTTAAACTTGGCGTGTTTACTCGCGGTTTAATATCGGCGGACGATTGCTTTATTGAAATAAACACAACTATAACTATAGCTATTACTGCCATACCACCAAGAATATAAATAATTTTATTTTTCATGTATTTTAATTAAAAAAATCATCTAAATTATCTCGTTCTATTTTATTACCACTTGAATGATTTAACTGGACTCGCATATCCTTTTTTACCAGTAAATAAATTATAATTGCCCTTAGTCGACCAGTTATTAAATCGTGAACTATCCGGATTGGAACGATAATGAGGCATAACAAAAGAACCCGTGCTAGGTTTAAAATACCCGCGAACCCGCACCGCGGCATCTGCGGATAAGGCAGAAAATACAAAAATAAAAGATAGAACGATCGATAAAACAATAATTTTTTTCATGTTTTTTATAGTAAATATTTAAATAATATTGCCAACAAAAAAGGCTTCCCAACGCAGTTTACATCGCCCTTTCGGGCAACGGCATAGACAGCAAAAAACTGGTCAGGAAACCATCTTTACTGTCTATGACTTTCGACCATATCTTAATAATAAATATTAAGGGTTAGGTCATTTATGATTATTTAATTGTTGATTACAGGCTAACATAAAGCACAAAAAATGTCAAACGACAGATAGGGCGATATAATCCACGACTTCAATAGGATCATTGAATTAATTCTAATGATTATAATTATTAGCCAAAATTAATTTATAGATTAAACATCTTATTTATGATAAAATATTATAGTAATTAAGACTAAATCAAATATATGGAGGGAATAAATCAAGCCGAGGCGGTGAAAACGCCGGTTTCGGCTAAGGCTAAAAGTAAAAATAATAAAAGAGAGACCGCCAGACGAGCAAGAGAGAAAATATTTTCAATTATTGAATATATTTTTGAAAATTTAATTATTGGAAGGGAAATTAAAAAAATCCGAGAAAAATTTTGTATTCCGGATAATTTTTTTAACGATTATAAGATACCTATTATTATACCGCCGCTTCCAAACCCGCTGCCACCTAATATAATGAATATTGA
>JAUSEE010000045.1 GCA_030650095.1 Candidatus Buchananbacteria bacterium | reverse complement strand
CCGAAACGTAATCCTTATAAATTATAGCATCCCGACCCAAACGAGAGTTAATCTCGTTTTTTAATTTTTCAATTATTGGCGGATTGTATTTGTCTTTACCGACAGCGATTAGGCAGGTGATAGGTTTTAGGTTATAGGTTTTAGGTTGAGAAACGAGTTGCTCAAATGCGAGCATGGTTTCACGTAGGTGGCGGCGAGGGAGGGCCTGTCCTATATAGAGAATGTAGTTTCCAGTTTCCAGTTTCCAGTTTCCAGTTATTTTTTTAGGGGGATCAATTCCCAGAGTATTCACGATAATCCGCTCCGGGTTGATTTTAAATAATCGTCCCATCTCGTTTTTTGACGTTTTTGATATAGCCATGATTTTTGTGGCATGGCGGGCGGCCCACCAACCGGCGAAGATTTTGTAAGCCAGTTTATATCGCCAGGGTAAGGTGCCGGAATTAATCTCATAATAAATATCTTCAGTAAGTATCACCAGTGATTTGCCGCGGAAAATAATCGGTAGCATATAATTGGGGAAAAACATCAGGTCAAGACGTCTAAACCAAAGTTTAATCGGCAGGAATAAGTAGTAATATAAACTGAACGATGATATTCCGACAATTTTTTTAACAAAAATAGGGTTATTAAGATATGGCAAGTTAGGAATGTGCGATTTAAAATAAAGAAAAAATCTGAACTCATTGGCGAGTTCAGGTCTGCGCGAAATCTCTTCAAGAAGTTTTTTTACGATTCTACCAACGCCCCAAGATTCAGGACCTTCAATAGATTCGCATTCAATACCGATTTTGAGCATTTATTTTTCCAAAATGATTTCTATAAAAATCTAATACCCCGGCCAATATCGCTTTAGATATTTCACGATTGTTGCCCAGAAATATCTTGGCGAGCTGTTTAATTATAATAAAAATTGACCAAAACGGCAAGACGATTTTGACCCAAAATGGGCCATTTTTCCAGTTGAAAAGGTGGGCGTTGCGGTAGTGATAGCGGAGCAGAAGCGGTGCTCCGAGTGTGCTAGTTGATGACGACGGCTTATGGTGGATAAGCGCTTCGGGCGCAATGGCAAGCTTATAGCCGGCTCGTTTGGCACGTTCGCAATAATCCGCGTCTTCAAAATAGAGGAAATAGCGTTCATCCAGTAAACCGATTTTTTCAATAACCTTGCGCTTAATTAACATCGCTGCTCCCGGAATATAAAAGTTAGTTTCTAGTTTCTGGTTTCTAGTTTCTAGATGAATAAGTTCGGGTTTTAGCCACTTAATTTTACCGCCGTAAATAATTTTCCCATTTTCGTCTATTACTGGACCAGCTATACCAATTTTAGGATTAGATTCAGCGGTTTCTATCAGTTTTGTTAATGCGTTTTTTTCAATTATGGTATCGGGATTTAATATAAAAACGTAATCGGCACCTTGCTCTAGGGCATCTTTAATGCCGATATTATTGCCGCCGGAATAACCCAAATTAGAGGTGATAGGTTTTAGGTGATAGGTTTTAGGTGATAGGTTTTTAAGAAAAAACCTAATCG
>JAUSEE010000005.1 GCA_030650095.1 Candidatus Buchananbacteria bacterium | reverse complement strand
ATATCGGCAGTGTTGTGCAAAATAGCTCGCCCTCACAAAAGTTCGGTGCTCGCTATTTTGGACAACGCGCGCGGGCAAGCCCTCGGTGGGCTCGCCGCTCGCCTGCCCTCTCGGGCAGACCGAGCGACATCGCACAACTCGGGATATGCGAAACGCCCGTCGGCCAGAGTACTGGCCTCCGGACGCATCGCATATCCCGCGCGCGTTAAGTGAAATATGACGAGGGCTAACACTTACCATATGAAAAATATATTTATAATACACGGAACTGAAGGCCATCCAAAAGAGAATTGGTTTCCTTGGCTAAAACAGGAGTTAGAGGAAAAAGGATATAATGTTTTAGTGCCACAATTTCCTTCGCCACCAATCATCCCTGCAAAAATAGCTGAGTGGTTTGATGTTCTCAAGGATTACGAACAATATATCAACGAAGACACTATTTTAATTGGACATAGTTTGGGCGGCATTTTTACTCTCCGCGTATTGGAAAAGTTAGAACATCCGGTCAAAGCTGCTATTTTTGTGGGAACGCCTATTGGAGTTCGCCCTATTTTGAATTATGATCGAGACAGCAGTTTTAGCGGATTTTTATTCGATTGGAAAGTCATACCAACAAAAGCTCATCATTTTGAAGTTTTCCAATCCGATGATGACCCATATGTTTCATTGGGAAATGGCGAACAGTTGGCGAAGAACTTAAATGTGGCACTAAATTTTGTACCAAACGCAGGCCATTTCAACGCAAAAGCTGGCTATACAAAATTTGATTTATTATTAGAAAAGTTGAAACCAATTCTCTGATTTAAAACCGCCCTCGTCATACATCACTTAACACGGCATATCTGCAAGGGCTAAAGCCACATTTCGCCACTCTATTAAAAAATAAAGGTGGTGGCGAAACGTCAGATATGCCGATACGTTGTGCAAAATAGCTCGCCCTCACTAACGTTCGGTGCTCGCTATTTTGCACAACGCGCGCGGGCAAGCCCTCGTTGCGCTCGCCGCTCGCCTGCCCTCTCGGGCAGACCGAGCGACATCGCGCAACGCGGGATATGCGAAACGCCCGTCGGCCAGAGTACTGGCCTCCGGACGCATCGCATATCCCGCGCGCGTTATGTGAAATAATTAAATTTTTTCGTCATTAGCCGAAAATTAATTTGATAATTTCTATTTTAATTTTATGAAAAAGTTAGTAATAAATGTTTTAAAATTTTTTGCTGGTGTCTTTGGCGGGTTAGCGCTTATTGGGCTATCATTTTTTACAGGAGACTATATTTATAGTAATTTTGGTGAAGATGGCTTTACAATATATATATTGATGTCAGCGTTTGTCGTTTGCATAGGATTTCTATTTATTGCCGCATATCAATACACTAAGAATGGCCTAAATGAAGAAAAGACATTTTCTCAAGTAGTTAAAATAATGGGCAAAAATTTTAAAACAAATATTCCTAATTTATTAAGAGCAATTGCACTATTGATTGTTATAATTATTGCAATCACATACAAAGATATATTATTAGGAATATTATTTGCCATCATATTTGGCGTATCCTCAGCAATCGGCTATATATTTAGCAATGTTTTAGTATTATTGTTGGTAATAATAGCGGTCACTTTAATCGGAATATACAACAAATTAAAATAGAGATTATCAAATTAATTACTCGCTTCGTTCATAAAATTTAATTACATCATATAACACGGCGTATCCGGTTCGCGAGCTAAATAAATTATTTTATAAAAAGAAAAAAATATAAATGGATTATATTCCGAAACATCAAAGTTATATAATACCCAACCCCTACAACATTCCCGTTCACGACCAGGGAAATAAAAATAGTTGCACATCACACGGTTTTGCTTTAATGTTGGAATATCAATTAAGTAATAAATTTAAAGAAAGAACTTTAATTGATGTTAATGATTTATGGAAAAAGCAAAAGAAATATGGTACCGCCACGGAAAACGGTGATTATATAGAAGGACCGTTTATTATTGCTGAAAAATATGGAGTAAAGTTTAAAACTGATAGCGGCAAAAAGGGAATTTTTTTCTTAAATGGCAAAATAATTTGGTCTAAAAATGCTAAATATGATTAGTCCTAGCTAAACTGAACTGGTAGGCATATGGGAAAGTAACCAGGGAATATTCCATGTTTGCGGTAAATATGATATCGTAAGCGCATAATATTTCCCACAAAACTATGCCACAGACCAAACCAGCCGGCCTAGCC
>JAUSEE010000004.1 GCA_030650095.1 Candidatus Buchananbacteria bacterium | reverse complement strand
ATAATCGGCAGCGTTATTCGTTTTTCAATCAGAGAGCAAGATAGGCCTGATTTTCAAAAGGCCTTTGAAATAGCTGAAGCTGAAATGGAAAAAAGCGTTAAGGAAAATCCCCTGGACTTAAGAGCCCGTCTCTTTTTGGGCAGGCTTTATACGGCCTCTTTCCAGTTTTCTGGAAATCAGGAAAAACTTATTTTAGCTCAGCAAAAATTTGAAGAATCCATAGCGATTTCTCCGAATAACCAGCAGGGCTATTGGTATTTGGCGGAAGTTAAACTGGGCATGGGACAGGCTCAAGAGGCGATTGATTTATTGAAAAAAGCGGTTGAACTTGAGCCATTATATGGAAGATCCCATTGGTATTTAGTCAGGGCTTATGAGGTTACCGGGCAGTATCAACTAGCTCAAGACTCGCTAGAACAAGCCGAAAAAGCCGATTTTAACTGGCAAGAAGAATTGGGCGATATTAAAGAAGTTATTAAAATATATGCCGGGCTGCAAGATGATGCGAGTTTGGTGCCTATTTTCCTGCAGGCCATAGAAAAGGCGCCCAAGGACGTTCAGCTTTGGGCTGGTTTGGCGGCAAGCTATGCAAATTTAGGTCAGTTTGATAAAGCTCGCGAAGCCGTTAATAAAATGGTAGAGATCAATCCTGACTCGGCTTCCAAGGCGGAAGAATTTTTAAAGAGTTTACAGCAGTAAATAAACAATAGATGAATGAATAAGTTTATATTTCTAATCATTATTTTTGTTTTTATTGCTTATCCCGATCCCGGCAAGGCCGAAGATATTTTGGGTCAGAGCCTGTCTTTTAATATTGAGCCAGATTATGATTTGACGAAAAGAAGCCAGCTCACCGCAGTTTTGATAAAAATTTCACCGAAGGTTTATTGGTATTTAGATAATGAGTGGTGGAAGAGTATCAACCAGGATCAGCAAAATCAAGTTAAGGAATCATTGAATCTGCTTGCCGAAGTGTTTGAAACGAAGATATATCCCTTATTAACTGCGGCTTT
>JAUSEE010000062.1 GCA_030650095.1 Candidatus Buchananbacteria bacterium | reverse complement strand
TTGTCCAATGAAAGGCTTATTAGTCTAGTGGAAAGCCTCTTGAATATTTCTCGTATTGAGTCCGGGCGTTTGGAATTTGATCTTCAAGCGGCTGATTTGGCTAAAATAACAGAATCGATTTTTGACGGTTTTAAACAAAAGGCCCAAAAGAAAGGTTTAAAATTTGAATTTTTGCCCGATGCCGAATTGCCCCCAGTTTTAGTTGATCCACAGAAGATTAAAGAAGTTATATCCAATTTGATGGATAATTCCATTAAGTATACCAATAAGGGCAGTATTATCGTTGGGCTTCATCTGGAAAGCCAATCAATAGTCTTTAATTGCCAGGACACAGGCATTGGGGTTTTGCCCGAAGATTTGCCCAGGTTGTTTGAAAAGTTTGTCCGAGGCCAAGGCATGATGCAGGTTTATACCGAGGGTACCGGTTTGGGGCTTTATTTTGCCAGAATGGTGATAGAAAATATGGGTGGCCGGATTTGGGTGGAAAGCGCCGGCAAGGATCAAGGCAGCAAGTTTTCTTTCAGTTTGCCGGTAGCTGATAAGAGTAAAATAAAAAAAATAAAATCGCAATAAAAAAACCGAATTAAATTAATAATTCGGTTGGTAGATTCTCTTAGATATTTTTAAGTCTTTCTCTTATTTGTGAGACAGGAATTTGCACAGCCTCTTTAGCAGAGGTGATAATTGCCGATAGTTCAATGCCCACAGCAGTCGCAATACTGTGTATGGTCCAAATAGTGCCAGTGCGTTTTCCGTTCTCAATCAAACTCAAATAGTTTCGAGTAATTCCGGCATGCTTGGCCACCTGATCTTGCGTTAAACGGAGTTTTTTTCGCTGGCGGCGCAGGCTTATGCCGAGTAATTGTTTAAACTTATTTTCAGATATTCTTGTGTCTTTTTTCATCACCAGTCTCCTTTAGACTGTTTCTGGCAGCTGGGCCAGAGCTTTGTCGTATTCAATTTTAAGTTTTGCAGCTATTTGCGGATAATCTTTCTGCAAAAGATCAATAAGTGGCACATAATGCTCTCTAGTCTCCTCAGCTTTACGCTTTATTTTTTCCGGCGTGCAACTGGGCATTGTTCTTAGATTGTGAAGACGATCGCATAACTTGATAATCATAACCTTGGGCGGACTATTTAAAATAGTCTGATGATAAGCCTCCAAACGATCTTGTTTGGAGGTAAATATGGATTCGTCCATTTCCGGCAGGCTTAAAAGCATTACCGCATAAGCCACTTCCTGGCCAAAAATAACTTTAATTCTTTCCATGTTTAACAGAAAGCTGTCTTCCAACATGTCGTGCATGAGGGCGGCCATGATCATTTGGCTGTCAAAGATTTGCAACTCATCTATTAAAATCAAAGCTGTTGATCTTAGGTGGTCAAAATATCTTGTGCCATCATCTCTTTTTTGATTGCGGTGCCCGTATTTGGCAAAGATATAGGCCCAGTCTATTAAAACTAATTCATGATCGGTAACTTTTAGCCTCAGGCGATCTAAGAATGTTTGATGATTTTCCACTTTTCTTCTCCTTGTAAGGTGCTGATAAATTAATTCTTATCATATAAAGAGTAAATTGTCAAGACAAAAAACTCGGGTTTTAACCCGAGTTTTTTAAACCCAATAATTTATTTCTTATCAGTAATTTCTGTTTTTATGGCGGCCATAAAGTCGTCAATCTTTTTGGAGCCCAGATCGCCTTCTCCTCTTTTTCTGATAGCTAAAGTTTTTTCGCCTTGTTCTTTTTCGCCCACTACCACGATGTAGGGGATTTTTTCTTTTTCGGCATTTCTAATCCTTTTGCCCAGCGATTCATTGCTATCGTCTATTTTTACTCTTATATTTTCTCGTTTGAATTTTTCCATAACTTGGTGGCCGTAGCCGGCAAATTTTTCTGATATGGGAATAACTATAATTTGAACTGGGGAGAGCCAGAGTGGGAAAGCGCCGGCGTAATGTTCTATCAATATGCCTAAAAATCTTTCTATGCTGCCATAGATAGCCCGATGCAGCATTATCGGCCGATGTTTTTTACCGTCTTCGCCCGTATATTCCAAATCAAATTTTTCCGGCATGGAGAAATCCAATTGAATAGTGCCGCATTGCCAAGTTCGGCCAATGGCGTCCTTCAAATGAAAATCTATTTTAGGACCGTAAAAAGCGCCGTCGCCTTCATTGATTTTAAACTCAATGTTTTTTTCTTTCAGGACTTCTTTTAAGGCTGATTCGGCCTTGTCCCAAGTTTCTTTAGAACCCATGGCTTTTTCCGGCTTAGTGCTTAGCTCCATTAAATATTTAAAACCAAAAGTCTTATAAATGAAATCAACAAAATCAATCAATTCGATTATTTGCTCTTTTAATTGATCAGCTGTGCAGAAAATATGAGCATCATCTTGGGTAAAATTTCTAACTCTAAACAAGCCATTTAAGACACCACTTTTTTCATGGCGATGAACCAAGCCGAATTCGCCAGCTTTAATCGGCAAATCTTTGTAAGAATGCTGATTGGTTTTATAGATTAGCAGATTGCCGGGGCAATTCATGGGTTTAACAGCGAATTTTTTTTCGTCGATAGTGGTAAAATACATGCTTTCTTTGTAGTGATCCCAATGTCCTGATGTTCGCCACAGGTCTTCGTTTAAAATAATCGGTGTTTTGTTTTCTTCATAATTCCTTTTTTTCATTTCTTGCCTCATAAAATCCACCAGAGCATTCCAAATAATAGTTCCTTTATCATGAAAAAAGGGAAAACCCGGGCCTTCTTCTTGGAAAGAAAACAAATCCAACTCTCGGCCTAATTTTTTATGATCTCTTTTTTCTGCTTCTGCCAACATGATTAGGTATTTTTGCAACTCATCTTTGGTTTTAAAGGCTGTGCCGTAGATTCTCTGCAACATTTTATTCTTTTCATCGCCCCGCCAATAAGCGCCGGCTATTTTAAGCAATTTAAAATGCCCCAGCTCTTTGGTATTTTCCACATGAGGCCCGCGGCAGAGATCTTCAAATTCCCCAACTTGGTAAAAGCTGACATTTTTCTCGCCTTCTTTGGCCAAATCATTTATCAATTCTTGCTTGTAGGGCTGGGCTTTGGTTTTTTCCAGAGCGGTTTTGATATCCGTTTCTGTTCTGTTAAAATCTGATTTTTTCTTGATCAATTCCATCATTTTCTTTTCTATTCTTTTCAAGTCATCGGTAGAAAATGTCTGGCCGCTCAAATCAAAATCATAATAAAAGCCGTCGTCAATCGTCGGGCCGATGGCGAATTTAACTTCCGAGCCAAAAATTTCCTTAACCGCATAAGCCAAGATATGGGAAGTTGAATGGCGTATTTTTTGAAGTTGTTGATCATCCATACAATTAAATTATTTTTTATTAAAAAAACCTTTCCTCCTAAACATACCTAAAAATATGTTCGGGACGAAAGGTTTTATTCTCCTTCCGCGGTTCCACCCGCATTTCCTGTCTTAAGTGGCAGGCTCTTTGGTAAAAAACTTGGCATAAATTAATTTTTATGACTCTAAAGTTAGAGCAGGCGTTTGGTGGGCGCCTCAATCGTTTACATTTAAAATTGTAATCCAGCCAGCTGGTATTGTCAAACTGTCTTGACAAGAATCAGTCTTTTATGATAAAAATATCCTATTAAGAATATGGGCGTACATTCATATTATCAGCACTTTTATACCCCCAAAAGGAGGCGTCCATGAGTGAAAAAGCAGTAGAAATAAAGTATATCTTGTTTCGCCGGGAAATTGACGGATTTAATGAAGTCATCAAGGCCGGACCTAAGGCCCCGAGCGCTACCGGCTTGGTGGATTTTAAGACCTTCATTAAAGAACATGGTTTGCATCATTTGGAATTAGCCCAGCTTTTGAAAGTAAGTTTGCATGATATCCAACTCTTGCTTGATCATGATAGTTGGATTGAACAGCACGCCAAGGATAATTTGCTTCTTTTAATTAGAACCACTTGTAGCCGAGGACGGCATGAACTTTGCAAGTTTTTAATGGCACAAGAGGGTAATGTCGGTTCAAAAAATATTCCTGTAAAGAAAGTTGATTTAAACCCAGTCACTTTGCCAAAGTGAATATTTTTGCCGGAGAGTAGCAACCGTTTCTTAGCTGAAACGGTTTTTTGTTTGATTATTGGGTGATTTTAAGCTAGAATAAGGCTAATGGAATACACAATTTTAAAAATCAAAAAACAAATATTAGATTTGATCGCCCAAGCCATTGAGCCTGATTTTGATATTGATAAATTAGAAATAGTGGTGCCGCCCGATTCCACTTTGGGCGATTTGGCTGTACCTTGTTTTTATCTGTCAAAATTAACCAGAAAATCTCCCACTAAGGTAGCTGAGGAATTATCGGCCAAAATAAATCCGGGCGGCATAATCAAAGCCCTGAAAAATGTCGGGCCTTACTTGAATTTTTTTATTGATCCGGCTGTTTTAGGCAAAAGTGTCATTAGCGAAATACAAAAAGCTAAAAATGATTATGGCCGATTAAAAATCAATCATCAGAAAATAATGCTGGAATTTTCCCAGCCCAACACCCATAAAGAATTCCATATCGGCCATTTGAGGAATGCCATTTTAGGCAACAGCTTGGTTAATTTGCTTAGATTCTCCGGCAACAAGGTTATGCCGGTTAATTATATCGGCGATGTGGGGGCTCATGTGGCCAAATGCCTTTGGGCTTATGATAAATTTTATAAAGACAAAGATTTGCCCGAGGACAAAGGCAAGTTTTTGGGACAGGTCTACACTAATGGCTCTAAAAAACTGGAAGCCAATCCCGATTACAAAAAAGAAGTTGATGATATTTTGCAGAAATTGGAAAGCGGAGATCCAAAATCTTTCGGCGGAGAGAGTAAGAAGTGGCTGGACTTATGGAAAAAGACCAGAAAGTGGAGTTTGGACGATTTTGATAAGATTTATAAAATACTAGGCATTCAATTTGATCATTTTTTTTATGAAAGCGAAGTGGAAAAGCCAGGCAAAAAAATAGTGGCAGATCTGCTTAAAAAAGGTGTAGCCGAAAAATCAGAAGGAGCGGTTATCATTGATTTGGAAAAGTACGATTTAAAAAAATTCCTGCTTTTAAAGTCAGACGGCTCATCGCTTTATTCCACCAAAGAATTGGCTTTGGCCAAATTAAAATTTGAAAAATTTAAAATCGACGAAAGCATTGTGGTAGTAGACAGCCGGCAAAGCTTTTATCTGCAGCAGTTTTTTAAAACCATGGAAGTCATCGGTTTTAAAAAGAAGATGGTCCACATACCCTATGAATTCGTCACCCTAAAAGATGGAGCCATGGCTTCTCGAGAGGGCAATGTGGTTTTATTCAAAGATTTTTATAATTCTGTCTTTGGCCGGGCTAAAATTGAAACCAAAACCAGGCATCAGGAGTGGCCGGAAAAAAAGACCGAAGAGGTTTCCCGCAAGATAGCCTTGTCAGCCATTAAATTCAATATGTTAAAGGTGGGCAATAACAGCATCATAACTTTTGACATTGATGAATCACTCAGCTTTGACGGCTTTAGCGGCCCTTATATCCAATACACTTGCAGCCGTATCAACAGCGTGCTTAAAAAAGCTAAATTCAGCGGTTTGGCCAAAATTGATTATGCTAAAATAAACAGCGATTTGGAAAAAGAAATCATGTTGCAGCTGGCCAGCTGGCCGGAAATAGTGGCCGAATCGTCTAAAAATTACGATCCCAGCATAATCGCTAAATATTTGTTTGATTTGGCTAGACTTTTCTCTTCTTTTTATCAGAAGTTTCCCATTATCAATTCGTCCAAGGATATCAAAGAGGCCAGATTGATCTTAGTTGATTCTGTCCGGAAGGTTTTGGTTAACGGCCTGTCCATTTTGGGCATCGAGCCACTTGATCAAATGTAATTTATAGGTATAATTAATTGGTGTATAATAAGCCTATGGCTAGAAAATATAAAATACTTCTAATTGAAGATGAGCCGGAACTGGTGGAATTATTCAGTACAGCTCTAAAAAGGGCTGGTTTTGAAGTTGAGGTCATAGAAGACGGATCTAATGCTTTGGATCTGGTTAAATCTCTAAAGCCGGATTTGGTTCTTTTGGATTTAATCATTCCTAAAAAAGACGGTTATGAGGTTTTAAGGGAAATAAAAGGCGATAAATCTGTCAGCCAGACATTGGTTTACATTTTCAGCAATTTAACCCAGAAAGATGAAATAGAAAAAGCCATGAAATTGGGCGCCAAAGATTACTTGATAAAATCCGATTATACGCCGTCTAAATTAGTTGATAAGATAAATAAAATTTTTCCTTCCAATGATAAATAAAATCAGTGATCAAGAATTAATAAATAATTACTTTTTTAAATATGAAGCCAATCGTCAACGACAGCTGTATCGGTTGCGGTACTTGCGAATCAATTTGTCCGGAAGTTTTTAAAATGGAAGAGAAGGACGACAGGATTATTGCCGTGGTCAAGGAAGCTGATTACGCTCTCCATAAGGATAAAGTTGATGAATCCATAGTCGCTTGTCCGGTGCAGGCCATCAGCTGGGAAGAATAGAATAATTTTAAAATAAGAAGCGGGTTAAGCCCGTTTTTTATAATACTTAGTAAATTAAAATAGCGTCTTAATGGCAGTTGACTAAAATACCGTAATCTAGTAAAGTGACAATACAATTTATAAAAAGCATATGACCCCAAGTTAAATAATATTATTAATTGTTTATATTTGGGGGCAATCCTGTTTCAGCCTTAATGATTAAAATTCAATTACTGAGTATTTTAACGGGATAAACTTTGACTATCATCAAAGCAGCTGTCGGAAGAAAGCAAATCTGCCGTTAGAACCGACTGGGTTAGCCCATTACAGCTTTTAAAACAAGTATAATCCCGAGATGGTACCGCCTTGTAAGGCTCTTGGTGGCATGTCGGTTTTTTATTTGCCCTGTTTAATAATTTTTAAATTTTATATAATACGAATATAAGCATTTCGTTTATATTCCATCGTTTAAAAGATTTAATTTTTAAACAACTAAAATTTAAAAATAAGATTTAAATATATTTAAATCTTATTTAACAGGGTGAATCAAAAAATGCCATAATAACTGTGATATAATAGATAATGAACCCGCCCCCGCTCTAAAGAGCGGGGTATCTGGGCGGTTTCAAATGGAAGGTGTCGGCTCCGCCGACGTATTTTTCCTCACACTGCCCTTCATCCCCTGGCTTAAAAGCCAGTGGTACTCGGGCAGCAACATTATAAAAATATGACTGATGCGAAAAATAACCCCTTGATCGAGAAAGAAAAGGAAATCCAAAAATCATGGGAGGATAATAAAATATTCGAAAAAAGCTTAGCCGCCACCAGAAATGGCGAGGTTTTCAGTTTCTATGATGGTCCGCCTTTTGCCACTGGCACGCCTCACTATGGCCATTTTCCCTCAAGTTTCATTAAGGATGTTGTACCGCGGTATCAAACCATGAAAGGCAAATATGTAGAACGCCGTTGGGGCTGGGATTGCCACGGCTTGCCGATAGAAAATCTGATTGAGCAGGAACTTGATTTAAAAAGCCGCAAGGATATCGAAGCCATGGGCATCAGCAAGTTTAATAACAGTTGTCGCCTAAGTGTTTTGAGGTATGCCGATATTTGGAAAAAAACCATTCCCCGCCTGGGTCGTTGGGTGGACATGGAGGCGGATTACAAAACTATGGAGCCCTGGTATATGGAAAGCATTTGGTGGGTCTTCAAACAGCTTTTTGATAAAGGCTTGATTTATGAAGGCTATAAATCCATGCACATTTGCCCCAGATGCGAAACCACCTTGTCTAATTTCGAAGTCACTCAAGGCTACAGAGATGTCAAAGATCTGGCCGTGACAGCCAAATTTGAGTTGCAAGACGAGCCGGGCACTTATGTTTTGGCTTGGACTACCACGCCTTGGACGCTTATTGGCAATGTGGCCTTGGCTGTGGGGGAGGATATTGATTATGTTAAAGTTATTTACAAAGATACCAAAACACAAAATCACAAAAATCAGGAAGAAATATTTATATTGGCCAAGGATTTAGTTGAGAAAGTTTTTAAAGACCAAGAGTATAAAATTATTTCTGAATTCAAGGGCCAAGAATTAGTAGGCAAAAAATACAAACCCCTGTTTGATTATTTTTTAGACAAGGACATAGAGTACAAGGAAAATCTTTATACGATTGTCTCGGCTGATTTTGTTTCCACGACCGATGGCGTGGGCGTAGTCCATATTGCTCCGGCTTTCGGCGAAGAGGATATGGCCTTGGGGAGCGAAAAAAATCTTCCCTTGATCCAGCATGTTGATGAAACCGGCCGGATTAAATCCGATATCGGCGACGGTTTTGCCGGCTTGGAAGTTAAACCCAAAGAAGATACCCAGAAAACCGATGTGGAAATAATCAAATATTTATCAAACAAGGAATTATTGTTTTCCAAGGAAAAATACGAGCATAGTTATCCTCATTGCTGGCGTTGCGATACACCTCTTTTAAATTACGCCACCTCTTCTTGGTTTGTGAAAGTGACCGCTATTAAAAAAGATCTGATTAAAAACAACAGCCAGGTTAATTGGGTGCCGGAGCATTTAAAATTCGGCCGCTTTGGCCATTGGCTGGAAGATGCGCGTGATTGGGCGATTTCTCGTTCCAGGTTTTGGGGCACGCCCCTGCCAGTTTGGCGCTGTAGCGATTGCGGCGAGATAAAAGTTATCGGTTCAATCGAGGAATTGGATAAATCTAAAATCGATGAGATCAATGTCTATGCCATGCGTCATGGCGAATCAGAAAAAAACATACTCAATGTTTTTAGCAATGATAAGGATAAATATCCTTTGACCGAAAAAGGCGTAAAACAAGCCAAACAAGCAGCTAAAAAATTAAAAGATTTGAATATTTATTTAATCATTTCTTCGGAAGTGTTGAGGTCCAAGCAAACGGCCGAAATCATGGCCGATGAGCTTAAAATAAAATTGGCCTTTGATGATAGATTAAATGAAGTTGATCCTGGCGAGTTGCAAGGCCAGTCTGATAGTGATGAAACAGCCGCAGAATTATTAAAAGAATGGCAAAGAAAATCTACTTTTCAATTTCCCCAGGGAGAAAGTTCGGCTCAAGTAGAGGCTAGGATGTTTAGCCTTTGGAAAGAGATAAATAAAAATCATGCTGGTAAGAATGTCCTCTTGGTTTCACATGGCGATAATATTAGGATACTGGCCGGAAAATTAGCCGGTTTAAAGCCAGCCAATATTTTTGATTCGCCGATGCTGGAGAATACCGATACTGTAAAGTTGGCCGAAAAGACAGTTGATATCCATAAGGACGTGGTGGATTCTATTTTATTGCCTTGTCCCAAATGCTCCAGCCCAATGAAAAGGATACCAGAGGTTTTGGATTGCTGGTTTGAATCCGGTTCCATGCCCTACGCCCAATTGCATTATCCTTTTGAAAATAAAGACAAGTTCCAGAAAACTTTTCCGGCCGATTTTATCGCCGAAGGCGTGGATCAAACGCGCGGTTGGTTTTACACTTTGATGATTTTGGCTACAGCCTTGTTTGATAAGCCGGCTTTTTTAAATGTTGTTGCCAATGGCATTGTTTTAGCCGAAGATGGCACTAAAATGAGCAAGCGCTTAAAGAATTATCCGGAGCCTGATTTGATTATTGAGAAATACGGCGCTGACGCCCTGCGGTTTTATCTGCTTTCTTCTCCGGTTATGTCGGCGGAAAATTTTAATTTTTCAGAAACCGGGGTGAAAGAAGCTTTCCAGAAAGTGGTGATGTTAACTAGTAACATCGTAAAATTTTATCAGCTCTATGCCGACGATTCTATCGTGCCAGCCGATAATTCCAAGAATATATTGGACAAATGGCTGATAGCTAAGTTTAATAAATTGGCTCATGACGTCACTAAAGAGTTGGACAGCTACCAGTTGTCTAAGGCAGTTCGGCCGATACAGTATTTTGTGGATGAGTTCTCAACTTGGTGGCTAAGGCGCAGCCGTGATCGCTTTAAATCGGGGGATGAGAAAGACAAAAAACAAGCTCTTTCCACTTTTAACTTTGTCTTAATAGAAATGTCTAAAATAATGGCGCCGTTTATGCCCTTTCTCTCGGAATCAGTTTATCTGGCGGCTAAAGGAAAATTAGAATCAGTTCATTTGGATAAATGGCCTAAGGCCGAAAAAGCTGATCACAAAATAATCGAGCAGATGGACAGTGTCAGAAAAATTGTGGAAATGGGTCTGGCGGCTCGGGCGGAAAAAGCCATAAAAATAAGACAACCGCTAGCCCAATTAAAAGTTACCGGTTATGATTTGCCAAAAGAATTAGCAGAATTAATAGCCGATGAAGTGAATGTTAAAGAAGTGGAATTTAAAAAAGGAGCCGAAATAAAAGTGGAACTGGACACAGAACTGACAGAGGAGTTGAAAGCCGAAGGCTTGCTGCGTGAACTTGTTAGGACAATTAACAGCCTTAGGAAAGATAATGGTTTGACTATCGGGGATAAAATAAAAGTCTTGTGGCAGAGTGACAGTCAGATGGTTATAAATATTTTAACTGATAAAAGATGGTTAGAGGAATTAAAGCAAGCCACTCTCACTACGGAATTCATCAAATCAGATAACGAGGGCGCTCAATCTAAAATTAATAATGAAGAAATTAAGATTCAACTGGAAAAAATATAAATAATTTTTATTTTTAATATCCAATCAGCACGGTTTTAGGCAAACTGTGCTGATTTGTTTTTATATTGACAGCTGCCTTTATTTATGGCAATTTGGCTGTAAGCACCTTTAAAACTTCTATCTGAAAGGAGATAGTCATGACTGCCGAAGAAAGATCCAGATATTTAAAATATTTAGTTAATGCCGGACGGCTTTTGGCTGAAAAACCCTTTGTTCATAATGAGCTAATTAGTTCACTTCATGTCTGTATTTATGATAAATTAGCTAATATAGCCGACATTTTTCCAGTGCTTATCGAGGCTGGATTAAGCGATAGGCAGATGCTAGAACTTTTGAATTTGGATTATGATTATGATTTTGAGAGTATATTAGAATTCATTGGTTTCGCTTCCTGGGATATCAACCGGGTTTGGCAGGCTTTAGACGGATCATTATTTGAGGATGAGCAAAAAGTAATACTCATTTTTAATTTATATAAAGATCTGCCATCGCTTGTCGCCAGGATGAAAGCCGGTAATTGGGAACCACAGAGGATTGTTCGATCTTTGGTATATGGTGATTGTGATATAGCTGAAACAATGGAGGCTTACTCAATTACCGGTTGCAATGATTTTGTGATTATTGAACTTCTGCGGTTGCATTTTCCCATAGAGGATATTATTTCAGCTATTTCTGATTGGAATTTGGAGCGAAAAATCAGAGCTCTTGACGGCGCCGGCTATGGTAAAAATTTTATCTTAGAATATTTTCAGCATGGCTATACTTTGCCGGAACTTCTTAAGGTTGCCACAGCTGTTTGGGCCGATCATTGGTCGGTAATTAAAATTATGATTAATTACCGTACCAAATCAGAAATTGTATATGCTATAGAAAATGATCCCGATTTTATGGGCATTAGCCGGGATATTGTTGAGCAACTCAACCTTGATTCTGATCGTATTGCCAAATATTTGGAAGATGGATACTTGGATAACCACTAAGCGGATTGTTAATCCGCTTTTTTTATTTTTTATTTCCCCTCCTTTTTAAGGAGGGGTCAAGGGGAGGTTTATACTGATGCCTCAAAAACCCCTTCCCGGCCTCCCCTTGGAAAGGGGAGGAGTAATATATCCTATTTTTTCATTCCACTCTATTACTATAATTGTGAGCTACTAGCCCGCCTAGTGGGTCAAACAGATACCCCAGCCTCCAGCTGGGGGTATGTTTTTTATAGGTTTTTAATAAATAAAAAAGCTCGAAAGGTTATTTTCGAGCTGGCTGTTTATAATGTTGCTGCCCTTCATCCCCTGGCTTTTAAGCCAGGGGATGAAGGGCAGTGTGAGAAAAAATACGTCGGCGGAGCCGACACCTTCCATTTGAAACCGCCCAGATACCCCGTTCTTTAGAGCGGGGTCGGGTTCATTTTCTGGCAATTGGGTTTTATTATACCGATATCCACGTAGGTTTTATGAGCGCAAACTATCAAGCCGTTGTGGACCAGTCGCCGTAAAAGGTGGCACTCTTCTTGGGCTAGCCCTAGTTTACAGACATTTTTTAATTTCTCCGGGTCTATTAACTTAGGTTTTTGGTTCATTTTCTTCTCCTTGGAAGTCTTGGCGCTTGATTTTTTTACCATATTATCGTATAATTTTCAAGTTTCATACCAATTAACCAGACAGATGAAAAAACCGCAGTTACTGGCTCCAGCCGGGAGCTTAAAAAAATTAAAAATCGCTTTTAAGTACGGGGCCGACGCTGTTTATATCGGTTTGCCGGCCTATTCTCTTAGGGCCAAGACTGATTTTGATTTAAAATCAATCAAAGCCGGCATTGACTATGCTCATAAATTAGGCAAGAAAGTTTATATTACCATTAATATTTTTGCCTACAATCGCCATTTTAAATTATTGCCCCAATATTTAAAGCAAATAAAAAAATATCAGCCCGATGCCATAATTGTTTCCGATCCGGGAGTTTTGGCCATGGTTAAAAAGATTTTGCCTCAAATGGCTATACATCTTTCCACCCAGATGAACACGCTTAATTACGAAGCGGTTAAATTTTGGCAAAAGCAGGGCGTGAGCCGGATAATTTTAGGACGTGAAGCATCGTTAAAAGATATCATCGAGATACATAAAAAAGTTCCTAAAATGGAATTGGAAATTTTTGTCCATGGCGCCATGTGCATGAGCTATTCCGGCCGCTGTTATCTTTCGGCTTGGCAAAGCGGACGCAGCGCTAATTTGGGATTATGCACCCAGCCTTGCCGCTGGAATTACAAAGTTTATTTGGAAGAAGAGTTGCGGCCGGGTGAAATGATTCCCATAGAAACAGATCAAAACGGCACTTATATAATGAATTCCAAAGATCTTAATTTAATGGCTCACTTGGCAGATTTGATCAAGGCCGGACTGATTTCTTTTAAAATAGAAGGCCGGACAAAAAGTATTTACTATTTGGCCGTGGCAGTTAGGGCTTACCGGCAAGCCATTGATTTAATAACCCCAAAGACTAAAAATCAAAAAGCCCAAAAACAAAATTTAAAATTATTAGAGCAAGAATTAAACAAAATTGACAACCGCGGTTATACGACCGGATTTCTCTTAGGCAATGAAAGCTATAATCGGGAGGAGTTTAAAACTTCTAAAGCGATGAGCGATTGGGAATTTGTCGGAGAAATCATAAAAACACAAAAATCACAGAAAGCGCAAAAACAAATTATTTATATTCGTCCGCACAATGCTCTTGATGCCGGCGAAGAAGTGGAAATCATAACCCCTAACAACACCTATAAAACAAAATTTAAGGAATTCTTTTCGGAAAAGGGAAAAAGTCTGGCTAAGATTCGTGGCGGGACGGAAGATGTTTATCAGGTGGAAATCAGCTCTAAATATGATATAGTAGATATGAGCCTGATTAGGAAAAAGAAATAAATATTTATCAACATATGATTGCTTATTTAAGAGGCAGCCTAAAATATAAAAGCGTTATACCTAAAAAAGATAATTTTATAATTATTGATGTGGCCGGCGTCGGCTATAAGGTTTATGTTTTAGATCAATTGATAAACAATCTGCAAAACGGCCAAGAAATAGAATTGTTTATTTACAACCAGGTGGCTGAGGCGGTTTTGGATCTCTACGGTTTTGTCACCGTTGAAGAACTTAATTTTTTTGAAGTCCTTATCTCCATTTCCGGAGTCGGCCCCAAAAGCGCTTTGAATATTTTGCAAAAAGCCAAGATAGAAGATTTAAGAGAAGCGGCTAACATGGGCAGCGCCGATATTTTAAGCAAAGTGTCGGGCATTGGCCACAAGACCGCTCAAAAAATAGTGGCCGGTTTGCAGGACAAGATTGGCGGCATAGAAACCACCAAGACCGGCGTTTGGAGCGATCAATTCGGCGAAGCCCTTGAAGCTCTAGTTGGTTTAGGTTATTCTACCTCACAGGTGAGGGAGGCTTTGTCGCATGTTAAGTCGCCTGATACGGGAGATAAAATCAGAGAGGCACTGAAGATTTTAGGCAAAAGGTAATTTGGCATTACCATATATTTTCAGCTATGAAACAAACCATTAAAAAATTCATTCCCAGAAAAATACTTGATAACTATCATAAATCATTGGCTTTGGGTAGCAAATTGGCTTATCTGAATCCTAGCCAGAAAATGATTGTGATAGGTGTTACCGGAACCAACGGCAAATCCACCACTGTTTTTATGATTGCTCGGATTTTGGAAGAAGCCGGTTATAGGGTGGGGGCGACTTCCACGGCTTTGTTTAAAATCGGCGACAAGGAATGGCTTAACGATAAAAAAATGACCATGTTGGGCCGAAACGAATTGCAAAAAATATTGCGTGATATGGTTTCTGCCGGTTGTCAGTACGCTGTTATTGAAACATCATCTGAAGGTATCAAGCAGTATCGGCATTTGGGCGTAAATTATGATGTGGCTGTCTTTACCAATCTAACGCCGGAACATCTAGAAGCGCATGGCAGTTTTGAAAATTATAAAAAAGCCAAAGAAGAGCTTTTTGCCAAATTAAAATATGACGGCCACAAGGAAATAGGCGGAAAAAAAATCGATAAAATCATTGTGGCCAATACCGATGACGAGCATATTAAAGATTTCATAAAATACCAGGCTGATGCCAAATACGGCTTTGGCTTAAAAGGCAAAAGCCAAGATGGCGAATTGAAAGCCAAAGTGGAAGCCGACAATATCGTCTTGGGCGAACAGGGCGTTTCTTTTGATGTTTATGATTTTAAAATAAATTTAAAATTATTTGGCCAGTTTAATGTTTATAACGCCTTGTCAGCTATTACTGTGGCCCAATCGCAAGGCATTGATATCAGCATCTGTAAATCGGCTTTAGAAAAAATAGAAAATATTCCTGGACGCATGGAATTTATAAACGAGGGACAGAATTTTAAAGTCCTGGTTGATTACGCGCCAGAACCGGAAAGTTTAAGGCAATTATACGATAGCATCAATAAACATAATTTGGTTGATCACAGCCGTAAAATAATACATGTTCTAGGCTCTTGCGGCGGCGGGAGGGATAGGGCCAGACGGCCTGTTTTGGGGCGGCTAGCAGCCTCGCACTCCGATTATGTGGTGATAACCAATGAAGATCCTTATGATGACGATCCACAAGAAATTATGAAAGAAGTGGCCGAAGGAGCGCAGGCCGGCGGCAAAGAGATTAATAAGAATCTATTTAAAATATTAGACCGGCGCGAGGCCATTAAAAAGGCTATGAGTTTGGCCGTGGCAGGCGACCTGGTGCTTCTTACAGGCAAAGGCTGCGAACAAGCCATAGCGGTTAAAGGCGGCCAGAAAATTCCTTGGGATGAAAGGCAAGTGGCCAGGGAAATATTGGCTGCTGCTAAATAATAATTTTTATAATGTTGCTGCCCGAATACCCCGCTCTTTAGAGCGGGGTCGGGTTCATTTTCTAAGATAAAACATTATTCCGGATAAATCATTAAAGCCTAAAACAATTTGTTTTAGGCTTTTTTAGCGATTGACTTTTTTCCTTCTTTTAAGTAGTATTCTTCTATCGAACATTACAAAATAACAATCCATCAAAGGAGGTGATTTAAATGTCTGATCCCAAGATTATACAAGGCGGCATGGGTATCGGAGTTTCTACTTATAACCTGGCTCGAACTGTTTCGTCCCTGGGCTATGTAGGAACTGTTTCCGGCACTTGCGCCGAACTGGTTATGGTTCGCAATTTGCAGTTGGGAGATTTAAAGGGCGATTGGCGTCGAGCCTTAAGCCATTTTCCGATTCCGGAAATGGCCGAGCGCGTTTTAAGAAAATATTTTATTGAAAATGGCAAATCGGCCGAGGCCGGATTTTCTAATGTGCCCATGTTTACCATCAAGCCCTCAACGCCTTTAATTGAACTGACTGTTTGCGCCAGTTTCGCCCAAGTTTGGCTGGCTAAAGAATCTCATAATGGACTGGTCGCTGTTAATTTGATGACGAAACTGCCCATGCCTATGGTTTATAATATTTTTGGCTGCATGCTGGCCGGCGTTGATTATATTTTAATCGGAGCCGGCATCCCCATGCAGATACCATCGGTCTTAGACAGTTTAGAAAAAATGGAAACCGCTATTTATCAGCTTGATGTCCTCGGCGCCAAAAAAGGCGACATTTACCAAATGGTTTTTGATCCCAAAAGCATTGTGGGCGACAAAATAAAATCACTTAAGCGTCCCAAGTTCGTGCCAATTATCACTTCGCATATTCTGGCCATAAGCATGCTTAAAAGGTTGCCAGGCAAGATTTACGGCTGGATTATTGAAAGGAAAGATGCCGGCGGCCACAATGCTCCGCCTCGGGGCAAAGTGGAAATGGGCAGCGATGGCCTGATAATATACGGACCGCGCGACGAGCCGGATTTAAATAGAATCAGGGATTTAGGTTTGCCTTTTTGGCTGGCCGGATCTTTTGTCAGCCTTGAGGGCATTCATAATGTCTTTGAATCAGGAGCTGTCGGTATTCAGGCCGGAACTATTTTTGCCTTATCTAGTGAATCGGGCTTTAATGAAATTTACAAGCGCGAACTGCGTCGACTGGCTTTTAGAGGTGAGCTGAAAGTTTATGACGATATTTTAGCCTCGCCAACCGGTTTTCCTTTTAAAGTGGCTCATCTGCCAGGATCATTGTCTGGCGATGAGGAATATGGCAATCGTCCGCGAGTTTGCAATATCGGCCATCTGCGTCAGTTGTTTTTGGAGAAAGACGGTTCAATCGGCTATCGTTGTCCGGCTGAGCCAATAGACATATTTATCTCCAAGGGCGGATTGCCAGATGAAGCTATTGGGCGTAAATGCTTATGTAACGCTCTGGCGGCCAATATTGATTTAAGGCAGTTGCAAGCGCGCACCGGCTATGTTGAAAAACCGCTTATCACCCTGGGTCGGGATTATGAATTCATCAGATATTTAATGAAGTCAGAAGATAATTCTTACTTAGCTTATCAAGCCATCCTTTATTTGGAATCTCTCTTTGAGAGGGCTAAATAGTCTTAGACGCATCACTAAAAAGTGCATGCGTCTTTTTTTGACAAAATAAACTTTTCATTTTATACTCTAGTCAGTCCTTTTAACTTTAAACCCCCAACCGCTTTTCTACCAGGAGAAAACAACCATGTCTATTAAGAAGGAAATCAATGTTTTTAATGCCATTTCCATTCCCTTGGTCCATTTTGTGGGCTTGATTGTCGCTCCGCTTTATCTGATTTTTATTAAATTTTCTTGGCTGAGTTTAATTCTAGCCGTTGTTTGGTTTTTCTTGTGCAGTTTTTCCATTACTGCCGGCTATCATCGCCTCTTTACCCACCGTTCTTATAAATGTAATTTTATCGTCGAGTGGCTGTGGCTCCTTTTTGGCGCCGCTTCCCTGCAGGGCAGCGCTCGTGATTGGGTGTATACCCATTTGCTGCATCATGCCTCCGATACCAATTACAAAATAGAAGATCCGCATGATATTAAAAAAGGCTTTTGGTGGGCTCACTGGCGCTGGTTGTTTTATAAAAGCGTTACCGGCCACGTGGCCTTCTTGGAAAAAAAATCTTTTCAGTTCCAGCATAAGCATTATTTATTTTTAGTGATTGTCTTCGGCTTTGTCTGGCCGGGAATTATCGCTTGTCTTTGGCATGATTTTATCGGTGGAGTTCTACTGGCCGGTTTTTTAAGAGTAGCGGTGGAATGGCATATGACTTGGACCATAAATTCCATTGCTCACACTTACGGCACGAATTTGTTTAAACGCCCCGATCAATCGCGGAATAATTATTTCTTCTCCATTTTTTTTGTGGCTTTAGGCGAGATGTACCATTCTTTCCATCATCAGTTTCCTAGGGATTACAGAAATGGCCACAGGAAATTTGATTTTGATCCCAGCAAGTGGCTTATTTATCTTTTATCCAAAATAGGTTGGACTTGGGATTTATGGATTACGCCCAGTAGGGATGTTAAGCGGGCTCTGGAAAATGCCAGAAAATCAGCTTATAAATAATAGTTATTTTTAAAATAAACCAAGTATCTTTTTGTTCAAGACAGCCAGGGTTAATGGCTGTTTTATTTTTAGTTAAGCCAACTCGTTCATTTTTAGGGGTAATTTTTAGCTTATTAGTGTTGATAAACCATAATTTACCCTGTGGATAAGTAGGGGAATAGCTAATTTTAAAAACTTATTTTTAAAGGCTAAAATAACCGTAATTAATTTGTTTTTAGCTAAATTTAGATAAAAAATAAAGAATATTTGACATCCTTTTAAAAATTTGTATAACACTTGACTTTATTGTATTTTTTCTGTTAAAATGTCAATAACTGTTTTAGTTATCATTTTTAAAAGCCCTACTTCAATAGAAATCATTGGGTTAATAACCTTCAAAAGATAGTGGGTGTACAATCTATACAATCTTAATTAATATAACTCATTTCTCGCCTGAAATTATCGGATGTAATCGGATATATAAGTAGGGTAAAAAAGAAATGAGCTTTTTTGCGTCTTTTCGAATAAAAATACAAAAAATCAATATTATATTATGCCACAACAAAAAAGCACAACTCCGTCATCAAAGACAGGAGTCAGGGAAAGAATAAGTTTTTCCGCTAAAAAGATTCTGCCCTTGCCGGATTTAATAGAACTGCAAAAGAAATCTTACGCCTGGTTTTGGGATGAAGGGTTGAAAGAATTATTCGAAGAAGTTTCTCCCATCACTGATTTTATCGGCCGTGATTTGGAAGTCTATTTTGGCGCCTACACTTTGGATGATCCAAAATTTGACGAGGTAACCAGCAAACAAAAAAACATCACCTATGAAGCGCCGCTGCGCGTTAATACGACTCTCTTAAATAAAAAGACCGGCCAATCCGTTGACCAAGAAGTTTATTTGGGAGATTTTCCACTGATAACCGACAGGGGAACTTTTATTATCAACGGCATTGAAAGGGTTATCGTTTCGCAATTGATCAGATCGGCCGGCGTGTTTTTTAGCAGCCAGTTAGGCAACGAAGGCAAGCTTTATGGAGCCAAGGTTATTCCTAACCGCGGTTCTTGGCTGGAATTTGAAACTGATAACAACGGAGTCATCTGGGTAAAGATAGACCGAAAAAGAAAAGTGGCGGCCACCACTCTGTTGCGCGCTTTTGGCTACAACAGCGATGAATCGATTTTAGATCAATTTAAAGATCTAGAAAATGATTCCACTGTTAAATATATTGAAGCGACCTTAAAGAAGGATGCCGCCAGCACCGAAGCCGAGGGCTTGATTGAGGTTTATAAAAGAATCCGTCCGGGCGATTTGGCCACTCCGGATAATGCCAAGCAATTGATTGATAATATGTTCTTTAATTTTTCCCGCTACGATTTCGGCCGAGTGGGCAGATATAAATTGAACCAAAGATTTGATCGCGATGTGCCTATAACCAAAGAAAATCGAGTTTTGCTTAAAGAAGATATTATCAATATTTTAAAAGAAATTATCCGTTTGAATATCACCCAAGAAGATGCTGATGACATTGATCATTTGGGCAACAGAAGAATCAGGGCGGCCGGCGAATTGATCCAAAATAAATTCCGTATCGGTTTGGCCAGAATGGAAAGAATCATCAAAGACAGAATGAGCACTTTGGATATGACCGCTTTAACGCCCAGCAAATTGATTAACGCCCGTCCGGTTAACAGCGCGGTCAAAGAATTTTTCATGTCTTCCCAATTGTCCCAGTTTATGGATCAGGTTAATCCGTTAGCCGAGCTTGAGCATAAAAGAAGATTGTCAGCTATGGGCCCGGGCGGTTTGTCCAGGGAAAGAGCCGGCTTTGAAGTTAGAGACGTTCATCCTACCCATTACGGCCGGATTTGTCCGATTGCCACTCCCGAAGGTCCGAATATCGGCTTGGTCGGCCACATGTCCACTTATGCTCGGGTTAATGAATTCGGCTTTATTGAAACTCCTTACTATAAAGTGGTGAAAGAAAAAGACGGCCGAACCAGAGTAACTGATGAAATAGTTTACCTTGATGCCTTCGAGGAAAGCCGGGTTAATACCACCACTTCCACTGTTTCGCTTGATGAAAACGGTTATTTTGTCAAAGATAAAATCGAAGCTCGGGTTAAATTAAAACCAACCATTACCAGTTCCAGCAATATTGATTATATGGATGTGGCTTCCAATCAGATTGTTTCCATTGCCACTTCGCTTATTCCTTTTTTGGAACATGATGATGCTGTTCGCGCCTTGATGGGCACCAACATGCAACGCCAAGCTGTTTCTTGCATTAAGCCCCAAGCTCCCCTAGTCGGGACTGGAGTAGAAGCCAGAGCCGCCCAAGATTCCGGCCATGTGATTATAGCCAAAGAGGATGGAGAAATTGTCGGTTTGTCGGGCGATAAGATTGAGATTAAAAATAAATCAGGCAAAATTGACACTTACTCTTTAAATAAGTTTTTAAGATCAAACGCTTCCACTTGCATCAATCAAAAGACCATAGTGGAAATAAACCAGAAGGTAAAGAAGGGCCAGCCGATTGCCGACGGCCCGGCGACTGAAGGCGGAGAATTGGCTTTGGGCCAAAATATTCTGGTCGCTTTCATGCCTTGGCAAGGCTACAATTATGAAGATGCCATTATTATTTCTGAAAGAATAGTCCAAAAAGACAGATATTCATCCATTCATATAGAAGATTATGCTTGCGAAGTGCGCGAAACCAAGCTGGGTCCGGAAGTCGTAACTTCTGATATTCCTAATGTCAGCGAAGAAAAATTGAAAGATTTGGATGAGGAAGGCGTTATCAGAATCGGAGCCAATGTTAGGTCCGGAGATATTTTAGTTGGCAAAATTACGCCCAAAGGAGAAACCGAATTGTCAGCCGAAGAAAAATTGCTTCGAGCTATTTTCGGCGAGAAAGCCAGGGACGTTAGGGATTCATCCTTATATATGGAACACGGCTCTTCCGGCAAAGTTATTGATGTTAAAATATTTTCTCGTGAAAACGGCGACAAGCTTTCCGCCGGCATGATTAAAATGATCCAGGTAACAGTAGCTTCTCTGCGAAAAGTCCAAGTGGGCGACAAAATGGCCGGCCGACACGGCAACAAGGGTGTTATTTCCAAAGTGGTGCCGGTTGAAGATTTGCCTCATTTGGAGGACGGCACTCCGGTAGATATTATTCTTTCACCGCTGGGCGTTGTTTCTCGTATGAACTTGGGACAGATCTTGGAAACTCACTTAGGCTTGGCGGCTCAAAAACTGGGCTACAAAGTAGCTACGCCTGTTTTTGACGGCATTACCGAAACTAAAATAAGAGAAGAGCTTGAGAAAGCCGGCTTTAGCCCGGATGGACGCATTCAGCTTTATGACGGCAGAACCGGCAAGGCTTTTGATAAGAAAACAACTGTGGGCTATGTTTACATGTTGAAACTAAACCATTTGGTTGAAAGCAAAATCCACCAAAGATCAATCGGACCTTACTCTTTGATTACCCAACAGCCTTTGGGAGGCAAAGCGCAATTCGGCGGACAAAGGTTCGGCGAAATGGAAGTTTGGGCCTTGGAAGGTTATGGCGCGGCCAATACTTTGCAGGAAATACTGACAATTAAATCAGACGACGTGGTGGGTAGGTCAAAAACTTACGAATCTATCATTAAGGGCGAACCCATCACCAATTTAAATATTCCAGAAAGTTTCCATGTTCTGGTTAGAGAACTCAAAGGCCTAGGCCTTAATGTGGAATTAAACGGCGGCAGTGAAACGGTCGAATCACTGACAGAATCAGAATATGGCGAATCCAAGCGCAATTATAAGGACGCGCCCAAATAAAGAAGAATAAGTAATTCGACTTAAATATACACATATGCTAAATACCCAGGAACACAGAATCGCAGAAGATTTTACTTCAATCAAATTGCGTTTAGCTTCTCCTGATAATATCCATGATTGGTCTTATGGCGAAGTTTTGCGTCCCGAGACTATAAATTACAGAACTCAAAAGCCCGAAAAGGACGGCCTGTTTTGCGAAAAGATTTTCGGTCCGGTCAAGGATTGGGAATGCTATTGTGGCAAGTACAAAAAAATAAGGTACAAAGGCATAATTTGCGACAAGTGCGGAGTGGAAGTTACCAGAGCCGTGGTTAGGCGCGAACGAATGGGACATATAGATTTGTCTGTGCCGGTTTCCCATATTTGGTTTTTAAGAGGCGTGCCTTCACGCATCGGTTTGGCTTTGGATATGTCTATCCAGAATCTGGAGAAAGTGATTTATTTTGCTGACTTTATCATTATCACGGTTAATGATGATTTAAAGATAGAAACCTTGGCCCAACTTAAAGCCGAATACAAGCAATACCGCAAGCAAATTGAAAGCGATTTTGATAATCGCATCAAACAGCTGACCGAAAAGGGCACAGCGACAGCCGAAGGACAAGTGGGCAAGCTTATCACCCAAAAAGAAGAAAAATTAACCGAACTGGAAAATACTTTAGCGGTAGCCGAAATGGAATTAAAAGAATTGAAGCCTCTCAAGATAATTTCCGAACATACCTTCCATGATTTGTCTTTAAAATACGGACATATTTTTGAAGCCGGCATCGGAGCCGAAGCTATCAGAAATCTCTTGGAAAAAATTGATATCGCCAAAACCATTGCCGGTTTGGATAAAGAACTGGAAAAATCAACCGGCGCTAAAAGGGATAAATTAATCAGAAGAATTAAATTTTTCAATCACTTGATTAAAAACAGCATCAGGCCGGAGTGGATGGTGTTATCTGTTGTGCCGATAATCCCGCCGGATCTAAGGCCTATGGTGCCGTTAGATGGCGGACGCTTTGCCACTTCTGATTTGAATGATTTGTACCGCCGGGTAATCAACCGAAACAATCGTTTGAAACAGCTTCAGGAATTGAACGCTCCGGAAATTATTACCAGAAACGAGAAAAGAATGCTGCTAGAAGCGGTTGATGCTTTGATTGATAATAATGCCAGGCATGGCAAAACCGTTGTGGCTTCTACCGGGCAAAAGAGAATGCTGAAGTCCATTGCCGACATGTTGAAAGGCAAACAAGGACGATTCAGGCAGAATTTGCTGGGTAAAAGAATCGATTATTCAGGACGAAGCGTTATCGTGGTTGGTCCCGAATTGCATTTGGATCAATGCGGTATTCCTAAAATAATGGCTTTGGAATTATTCAAACCGTTTATTATTTCTAAATTGATTAAAAGAGGCATTGTCCACAACGTCAGAAGCGCCAATAGGTATATTGAAGCCGGACATGATGAAATCTGGGATCTTTTGGAAGAAGTGGTGACCGGAGCTTATGTTTTGCTTAATCGCGCTCCCACCCTTCACCGTTTAGGCATCCAGGCTTTCAAACCGATTTTAACCGAAGGCAAAGCTATCAGGATTCATCCTTTGGTTTGTAGCGCTTTTAACGCTGATTTTGACGGCGACCAAATGGCTGTTCATGTGCCGTTAACCGAAGGCGCCAGGAAAGAAGCGGCTGAAATAATGCTTTCTTCCAAGAATCTGCTTAAGCCTTCAGACGGCCGGCCGATTGTTACGCCTAACCAAGACATCGTTTTGGGCTGTTATTATTTGACTACGATAAATGAAAAAGAGAAGCCCAAGACTTATTCGTCTGTTAATGAGGCTATGTTGGCTTATGAAAAAGGCATAATCACGCTTCATGATCAAATTAAGGTGCTGATGCTTAAAAAAGGTTTGAAAGTTAAGAAGATGGAACTCCAAATAGCTACTATTGGTTTGATTATCTTTAATTCTATTTTACCCAGTGAATTGGAATTTATAGGCGAAAGAGTCACTAAGAAATACCTTTCCAAACTCTTGGGACAAATTTTATACAAATTCGGACCAGAGGTAACAGTTAGCACCCTTGATTCCATAAAAGAAATAGCTTTTAAATATTTAACCGTTTCCGCTCAATCAATCGGCATGGATGATTTGGGTGAAATTCCTAACCGGGAAAAATTAATTGAAGAGGGTAATGTTAAATTGGATGAAATAGAACAGCAATACCAAATGGGTCTTTTAACCGAAGATGAAAGGCATGATAAAATCGTTGAGCTGTGGTTGAAGGTTAATAATAATATTTTAGGCAATGTCCAAGGCATTTTAAAAGAAGGCAATTCCATCAGGGCCATGATTGATTCCGGCGCTCGTGGAACTTGGGGACAATTAAACCAGATGATTGGTATGAAAGGCCCAGTGGTTAACCCTTCTTATGAAGTTATTGAATTGCCGGTTAAAAGCAACTTTAAAAAAGGCTTTGACGTCTTGGAATTCTTTATTTCCACTCATGGCGCCAGAAAAGGCTTAACCGATACGGCTCTTAGAACATCATCTGCCGGCTATCTAACCAGAAGATTGGTTGATGTGGCACAAGATGTGATTGTTTCAGAAGAAGATTGCGGCGACAAAGAAGGTTTGGAATTAACCAAAGTGGAAAGTGAAACCATGGGGGAAGCTTTGGTGGACAGGCTAATAGGACGCTATCCAGCCGAAGATGTTATTAATCCAAAAAATAAAAAGGTTTTGATTAAAGCTGGACAACTAATCACCGAAGAAAATGCCGACGAATTAAGAAAAGCCGATTTAGACAGCCTCAGAATCAGATCCGTTTTGTCTTGCAAAACCATTAAAGGCATTTGCCAAAAATGCTACGGCTATGATCTAAGTTACAATAAACTGGTAAAAGAAGGCACCGCTGTTGGCATTATTGCCGCTCAAAGCGTGGGCGAACCTGGCACTCAGTTGACTATGAGAACCTTTCACACCGGAGGTGTGGCGTCCGAAGGCGATATCACCCAAGGTCTGCCTCGGGTGGAAGAAATTTTTGAAACCAGAACGCCCAAAGCCAAGGCTATTGTGGCGGATATAAAAGGCCAGGTTAAGATTACTCAAGGCCAGCGGGAAATAAAAAATACCGAAGGCAAGGTTTTGGTTACTTCATCCAGAGAAAGAGTTTTGCAGATAAGTTATGATAATGAATTGATTAAAAAGATTCCTTTGCCTAAAAATAAAGCCGATTTGAAGATTGAAGTTAAAAACGGCGACACTATAGTTAAAGGCCAAATCCTGTTTACCAACGGCGAAGAACAAGAAACCAGCCAGGTTGACGGCACAGTTAAAGTAGATAAAAATTCATTGACTGTTTCCGGCAAAGAACTGGGTGTTAAGGAATATATTATTCCAGGACATATTTCTCTTTTGATAAAAGATGGCGACAGCGTTGAGCCGGGCGATCAATTAACCGAAGGCAGTTTGGATTTGCACGAAATTTTCCGTCTTAAGGGACAAGAGTTTACGCAAAAATATATTATGCGTGAAATACAGCATATTTATTCTTCCCAGGGCCAAAAACTTAATGACAAGCATGCTGAAGTTATTGTGCGCCAGATGTTCTCCAAAGTTTATATCCGTGAGGCCGGTGACAGTGATCTCTTGCCGGGTGAAATAGTTGAATATATCGACGTGGCTTATGAAAATAAGAGATTAAAGAAAGAAAGCAAAAAGGAAGTTGAATTTGATCGTTTGCTTTTGGGTATTACCAAAGTTTCTCTTTCCACCAGAAGCTGGCTGGCTGCCGCTTCATTCCAAGAAACAGCCAAAGTTTTGATCAATGCCGCTATTACCGGCAAGACTGATGATTTATCAGGGCTGAAAGAAAATATTATTATCGGCCGCTTGATTCCAGCTGGTACCGGATTTAAAAAGAATATTTAAACTCCACTTAAATCAGTTAAAAAACTCCGCTGCCGGCGGGGTTTTTTAATTTTTTAGAAATTATTGTTTTGTGTTATAATATAGTCATCTTAAAATAATATTTCTAGCCTGGCGTATGGCAAAATTAGTTAATTTTTTAATTTGTTTTTTATTGGCTATTTTTGTTTTTCCTAATTTTCTGGAAGCGGCCATGACTTCGAGCAATTACCAGATTTGGCAAGATGCCATTTCGGTTGGTGGCGGCGAAAATCAATCTTCAAACGACTATATTTTACAAGACACCCTGGGAGAATTCGGCTTGGACAATTCTTCCTCCACCAGTAGTGGCCTCAAGCCTGGTTTTAGAAGTCAGGAATTCTATACCGGACAAACTGTTTTATCCTTTAGTAGCAGCCAGTCATCATTAGAATTTGGCCAACTAGATAAGCATGGCACGGCCGTTGGTTCACTTGTTTTAATCGTGGAAACCAATGCTTATACGGGAGTTAGCATAACCTATGCTGGGGCTACTCTAACCTGCTCGGCTTGTAGCGGCATAAATACGGTCAGCCCAATAGGATCAACGGGCGCCGCCTCCATCATAGGCACCAGCCAATTTGGCTTTAATGCCATTTATAGTAGCGGTTCGGCTCCAATTGCTTCTTCGCTCTCACCCTACAATTCTGAAAATATCTATGCTTTCAATAGTGGCGATGAAATTATCAGTTCTACTAGTCAGATTAACCAGACCACTTTCGATATACATTTCATCGCCAATATCAGCGGTGATGAAAAAAATGGCACTTACACTACCACCATTACTTATACGGCTACGGCTAATTTCTAAATAGTTTATTATGATGAAGTTTTTATTTCCACTAAGCTTATTATTTATTTTTATTTTTTTGCCTTTTTCAGCCAGTGCTCTGACAATCGCCCCGGCTATAATTGATATTAATCTGGATCCCGGGCAATCACAGACATATCAATTGCAGCTTTATAATGAAACCGGCGAGGATATTTTTTTAAACGGCTCAATAGAAAAATTCGAGCCCAAAGGCGAGAACGGTCAAACGCAGATTTTGCCTTTTGATGTTTCTGACAAGTCGGTTAATTGGATAAAATTACCTAATAATTCCTTGGTGTTGAGGCCAGGCGAGAGTATTTCTGTTCCGGTGGTTATAGATATTCCCAAAACAGCCGGCCTGGGCGGTTATTATCTGGCGGTCATGTGGGAGTCATCTTCTGGGCCTCAATCGGCAAAGAGCCACCAGGCCCTTGTTTCCAGCCGGGTAGGAGAATTAGTGCTCTTGGAGGTCAAGGGCGAGGTAAATAATAATCTAGAGATAATTGATTTTAATTTAAAGACAACCAGAAATTTTTACAGCAGTTTGCCTATAGATTTTTTCTTGCGTTTAAGAAATTCCGGCAACATCCATGAAAGGCCGCAAGGATCGATTATTATTAAAAATCTCCTGGGCCAGACCGTGGAAGCCCTAACCGTTAATGGCCAGAGTGGCGCTATTTTGCCCGGCACCATTAGAGTATTTGAAACAGTTTGGAGTTTAGATGAAAATAAAAATTTATTTTCTAATTTAGCCGAGGAGTTAAGGCATTTTGCCATTGGACGATTCAGCGCTCAAGCTCTTGTAACTTATGGCGACGGCAAGAGTTTAGATTCCGAACTGATTTATTTTTGGGTAATTCCTTGGCTGCCGCTAGCTTTGATTGTATTATTTTTACTGGCAGTAGCAGCTTTAATTAAAGTATTTAAAAGAAAAAATAAGCATCGTAATGCTCTCTAAGAAATTACTTATAATTGGCTTAATATTTTTTCTAGCGGTTTCAGCCGTTTCTTTTGTGTCGGCGGCCGATGTAAATATCAATGCTAGAATTTCTGGTGGTAATCCTCCTCCGCCCCCACCGCCACCTCCACCTCCAGTTCCTGTTTACGGTTGTACCGATCCTTTGGCTCTAAATTATAATTCTAGCGCTACTATTGATGACGGTTCTTGCATCTATGATGTCTATGGCTGTACCGATCCCACGGCTGTCAATTATAATCCTAGCGCCACTATTGATGATGGTTCTTGCCAGCCGGTTGTTTTAGGCTGCACCGATCAAATTGCTGTCAATTATAACCCATCAGCCAACCAGGATGACGGTTCTTGTGAGTATATAAACTCTGGTTGTATGGATCCGACAGCTATAAATTATGATTCCCAGGCCACTATTGATGATGGTAGTTGTATTTATCAGCTAGCCGGCTGCACTAATCCCTTGGCTGATAATTATAATCCTCAGGCCACTATTGATGATGGCAGTTGTCTAATTTCCGGCTGTACTAATCCCTTGGCTGGTAATTATAACCCCCAAGCCACCAGCGATAATGGCTCTTGCATTGTCTCGGGCTGTACCGATCCGACGGCTGTCAATTATAATCCTCAGGCCAATGTGGATAATGGCACCTGTTCTTATGACCCCAATGATATTCCCGGCTGTACCGATGGCTCGGCTTTAAACTACAATCCTCAAGCGACCATAGACAATGGCAGTTGCACTTATCCGGTTTTTGGTTGTACCGACAGCAGAGCTTTAAATTATGATTCCAGCGCTTCCGTAAACAACGGCACCTGTGTCTATTCTGTGCCTACTGTTCCGACAGGCGGATTGGTAGGACCGAACTATTATTTTTTTACCAATAATAACGGCCTGCAGTTGTTTTTGCTAAATGACAATATTGATCTTTTAATCAGCCATGAATTATTGATTTTAGTACCTAATAATTTTCCCAAAGAGGTTAAACAAATTACGGCCGTTAGCGGCGGAGAGACATGGCCTTTTACCTATGACACCAGTTCAAATCAATACTTGCTTCAATTAAACAGATTTAATACCCTGGGCAAGAATTATGTTAAATTATCGGTTGTCTATGCCGATAATTCAGTCCAAGAAAAAAATATAATAATCACCGTTCATCCACTGGGCCATGTCTTTTCCAAATTGCCAGAAGATAAAACCAGGATTTTTGGCATCTCGGTTTTACTGTATAATGAAAATAATAAATTAATAATACAGCTAAGCAAGATAAATCCGGATGGGACTTACGGTTTTATGGTGGAAAACGGCAGGTATAAATTAGTTGTCTTTGACAATGGCCAAAAGATATATGATGGCAGATTATTTAATGTTAGAAATAACATCATCAATCAGGATATCGGCCTAACCTTATTGGAACAGATTTTAAAAATTATCAAGGATATATTAGATAATCCAGTGGTGGAAAAAGTAAACCAATATACCGCCCCTTTTGTAGCCAGCCTAGCCACTATCAGCGCTTTTATAGCTATTCCTTGGTGGGGCTTTATCAATTACATGCAATATTTGTTTACCGAACCGCTGGCTTGGTTTTTTAGGCGCAAGAAAAAAGGCTGGGGTGTGGTTTACAATTCCATTACCAAAAAACCGATTGATTTGGCCGTTATCAGATTATACGACAAAACAACAGGCAGATTATTAAAATCCAGAGTTACCGATAGAGAGGGGCGATATAATTTCTTAGTTTCGGAAGGCGATTATATTTTGGAAGTGGTTAAGCAAAGCATGGTGTTCCCCTCTGATATTTTAAAAGATTCATCAGAGGACAGGCAGTTCACCAATATCTACCATGGTGAGCTAATATCAATCACCAAGGATCAAAAGGGAATTATTACCGCCAACATCCCAGTTGATCCGCCGGATGCCAAAATATCAGATCAAGAAGTTAGGAGAAAAAATTTCCGGTATATTATCCAAAAAAATATCAGCTTGGCCGGCCCGATTTTCGCCTTGGTTTCTTTTGCTATTTTCCCCAGTGTACTTATGGCTTCTTTCGCCGTTATTCATATAATACTGTATCTCTTGTTTAGAAGGTTGGTGGCCAGAGAGAAAGTTAATAGGTGGGGTATTGTGCTAGATGCTAAAACAGGCAAGCCTATTTCCGGCACAGTGGCTAAAATTTATTCGCCCGAATACAATAAGATGCTTGAAGCTCAAGTTACCGATAGGCATGGTCGCTATGGATTTTTGGCCGGCAATAATATCTATTACATTTCAGCTGCCAAAGATGGCTATAGCGAAGCTAAGACCGAGAATATTGATTTGACTCATAAAAAATCAGAAGAAGTCATTGGCCAAGATATTAAGCTGGAGCCGATACCTAGCGCGCCAGAAAGTAATCAGCTGGAAAATAATATTTCTAAAGGAGATAGTAATGCGCCAGTGGAAAATATTGATGAAATAAAAATAGAAGAGAAAGAGGAGGTTATTAATCCAACTTCGGAGGAAACAATCAGCGCAGAAAAATCACCTCTGGCTGAAATAGCTGACAAATTAAAACAAGAAGCCGAAAAAAGTGTTAGCAATCAATCACCGCCAGATGATTCTACTGAAACTCCGCCCCCATCTTCTGAAGATGATATGATTTCTACTACTAATACCATAAACCAAACAGGGGATAAGCCAGAGTCTCCAGTTGTGGAACAGACTGAAGCAACTGTTATTAACAAACAAGAATCAGAGAGTAAGTTTGGTTAAACTTTTATGTCATTGCGAGGTACGAAGCAATCCCACGACAAACAAATACGAGATTGCTTCTCCGCCCTGGGCGGATCGCAATGACAAAGATGTATTTATAATGTTTTTTTAGCTAAATCAACCTATTTTTATACAACTCCATTCTAATTTAGTGGAATTTTTTTAGAGCTTAAATATTTTGTCAATTAAGAACAATAATTAATAATAAGGAATAATAGAGTTATAATAAGTTAAATTGATAACTAATAATAATAATAATTAACAATAAGGAATGATTAGGTTATATTTAGTTAAATTAACAACTGTTGATAACTTATAATTGACAATTCAGTACATTATTAATTATAATAACATAAGAATTAGGCCAAGGAACCAAAAAATAAATAATTATATATTTTGGTTATTTATCTTAATTTAAATAAAAAATAAAAATGCCCCAAGGGATTTTAACAATCGGAGAAGTGGCAAAATTAATGCACGTTAGCCTGAAAACGGTTTACCGTTGGGTTAATGATGGCCAGCTTCCTGCCGCCAGAATAGGTTATAAGACTTATAGGGTGTTTGAAAACGACTTGATTAAATTTCTGCGCCGCAACATGACGAGTTCCGGACGTAAGAAAAGATAACCAAGTTTTTATTTTATTATGAATTTTTTAACCATAGAAAAATTCGAGCCCAGATCCAGAAATAGCATCTTCAAGAAGATAATGCTGGGCTTATTAGTGCTTGTCGTGCCGCTAACATTTGTGACGGCTTGGGTGGCTTATAATTTAAGAGATCTGGAATTGACCAGGACGTCCCAAGCCGGAACAAGGCCACTATCTAATAACGAGATAATTTTAGTGACTAGAAATAATTAAAAATGATTAAATTTTTAAAACAATTCAGCCACCTCATGAAATTGAAAAATAGATTTTTCTCTACTAATCTTGTGCTGGTTTTAATTTTGCTTGTCGTGCCGATTTTAGCAGCGGCTTGGATAGTCTTTGATTTGTCTGCAGTTTCTACTACCCAAGCCGCCCTAGGCATCAACCAACAAATAACTTATCAAGGCAAAATAGCCAACTCTTCCGGTCTCTCGGTCACCACCGGCAGTTACGGCTTTCAATTCCAACTCTATGATGATGTCACCTCAGGCACCCTGCTTTGGGAAGAAACTTGGACCGCCACTACCACTCCCGGCGCTGTGAGCATAACTCGGGGCATCTTCTCGGTTAACCTGGGCACTTCCACTTCGCTTTCTACTGTCGATTTCAATTCTAATTCTCTTTTCCTCTCTGTTAAATTTGATGCCAATAGCGATGGTGGTTTTGAAGAAACTTTCACGCCTCGAAAAAGAATCACTTCTTCGCCTTACGCTTTCAACTCCGATACGGTTGACGGCTTGCATGCCACCACCACCGCCACCGCCGGACAGATTCTAGCTTTGGATAGCAGCAAAGGATTAAGCATCACCCAAGCTACTACTACCAGCTATTTGATGGTAGGAGCAGGCACGGTTAATCATTTGAATTTCTCCTCCGGCGAACTCTACGTAGCTAATGACGCGGAAATAGACGGCAACCTCTACATCAACGGCATTACCATTTCCACCAATTCACCCACCCTGCCTCATTCCTTCGGCTCTTGGTCTCCGGGCACAACTAATGCTAACGCCGACAACGCTTCTATCTACATCAACCCAGCTTCAGCTGTGGGGGATTCTAATCTTTTAGGATTAGCTGTAGCTGACAGTGTTAAATTCTTAGTTGATGCCGAAGGGGATGTCTTTGCCAACAACCTCACTCTCTCTGGCACCCAAAGCGTAGGTGTTTCCACTATCTCTACTTTAACTGTAGAAAACAATTCTTATCTAGGCGATATGGCCAATTCTGATTGGACGCATATGAAAGGCAGCGTCTGGATTGAGTCCAACAAGAACTTAAGCGTCACTTCTTCAACCGCCCTCACTATCTCCCAAAATGGCACTGGTAACTACTTGGAAGTCATTGACAACTCCGCTTACTTTGCCGGCACCAGATACTTCACCATTACCAACGATGGCACAGCCTCTACTACCAAGCTTTATGTCCAGGGCAATGCCACCACAACTCAAAACATGTATATCTTAGGCATGATAGCCTTAGGCGGAGCTATCACCAACAGCACCACCACTTTAAATGTCCAAGGCGATACTGTTTTAAACGGTAACACCACTTCAACGGGGTATTTGACTATTGGCACAGCTCCGACTGACGCATTATTTTCCGCAGGAAACTTGAACGTACAAAATAATGGTATTTTTGGAGGTTATGCTTCCACCACTCTGGGACTCTTTACCCAAGGTAGTGGCCACTACGGGGGCAATTTAAGTATTGATGGCAATGCTACCACTTCTAACTGGCTCAATATTGGTACCACTGATGTCATTGCCACCTTTGGCTCTACTATTGGCGCTGGCGATTTGTATGTGGGACGAAATGCTACAACTAGTGGCAATCTAACCGTAGACACCAGTACTCTAGTGGTTCAGGCTGATACTGACAGTGTTGGAGTTGGAACAACGACTCCGGCGGCCAAGTTGCATGTTGTGGGTTCAAATGCCGGTGCTGGAGCAGACGCTTTATCAGTCTTAACTGTAACAGGAGGAAAAGGAGGAACTGCGCTTACTGGCAATATTGGCGGTGCGATCAATCTCACTGGTGGCTTAGGTGGCGATGGCACTGGCGGTGGCGGATTTGGCGGTACTGGCGGAGCTATAACGATTACCGGTGGAGCCGGCGGACAGGGCTCTCTGGTTACGGGCACCGGGGGCAATGTTGTGTTAGAGGGTGGAGCTGGATCAGTTGAAGTTGGAAAAATTCTTTTGCAACCGACAAGCGGCGGCAGAGTTGGCATCGGAACGGATAGCCCGGCTTATACTCTGCATGTTGTTTCTACTGCTACCACATCTGCTTTATTCCAAGGCGGTCTAAGAATTGATGGTAGCGCGACTACAACGGAACATTTATATGGTCTGGGTTTCGCTTCCACCACTCTGGGACTCTTTACCCAAGGTAGTGGCCACTATGGGGGCAATTTAAGTATTGATGGCAATGCTACCACTTCTAACTGGCTCAATATTGGCACCACTGATGTCTTTGGACTGCTTGGCTCTACTATTGGAGCAGGGGATTTGTATGTAGGCAGGAATGCCACCACTTCAGGCAACTTAACTGTTCTAGGTTGGGCTTCTTCTACTCTGGGACTCTTCACTCAAGGCAATGGCCACTACGGCGGCAACTTGACTATTGATGGCAGCGCCACGACCACTAATTTCTACACTACCGGCCTGGGCGTTAACAGTGAATACTTTACCGATCTAACTGGCAGCGGTTTAGCTATCAGCGGAGGCGCTTTGACTGTAGCCAATATTGGCGCTTCCGGCGCTTGGTATGCCTTTGACGCTACGGCTCTATCTCCTACTTCCACCAGAGGCATCTTAGTCAACACGGCTTCTTCCACCATTACTAATCTCGTCGTCAATACCGCTACCACTTCCAACTGGCTCAACATCGGCACGACAGATGTTATTAGCACTTTTGGCGCTAATATTGGAGCAGGAGATTTGTATGTGGGCAGAAATGCCACAACCACTAATTTCATGTATGTGGGTGAAGATTTATTTATAGGCCAAACTTCAAATTCCGACGATGATAAAATTTATTTCGATGCCGGTGGAGAAAGTTTCGGTTGGAATAATGCCGGCGCGTTGGGCGTAAGCCAGGGCAATTTCACTCTTTCGGATGATTTAAATATGAGTGGAATGCTTGATGTTAATGGCCTAACAAATACCGGCAACGCCACTTCAACGGGGTATTTGACTATTGGCACGGCTCCGACTGACGCATTATTTTCCGCGGGAAATTTAAATATACAAAATAATGGTATTTTTGGCGGCTACGCCTCCACAACTTTAGGACTCTTTACCCAAAGTTCTGGTCACTATGGAGGCAGTTTAAGTGTTGATGGCAACGCCACTTCCTCGGGTTGGCTTAATATCGGCACGACTGATGTCATTAGTACCTTTGGCTCTACCATTGGAGCAGGAGATTTGTATGTGGGACGAAACGCCACCACTTCAGGCAACTTAACTGTTCTAGGTTGGGCGTCCACCACTCTGGGACTCTTTACTCAAGGTTCTGGTCACTACGGAGGCAACTTGACTATTGATGGTAGTGCCACTACCACTAATTTCTACACCACCGGCCTGGGTGTTAACAGCGAATACTTTACTGATCTGACTGGTTTAGGTTTGACTATATCAGGCGGGGCTCTGACGGTTACTGGCGGTCAATCCGGCGCTTGGTACGCCTTTGATGCGACGGCTCTATCTCCTACTTCCACCAGAGGCATCTTGGTTAACACGGCTTCTTCCACTATCACTAATCTCGTGGTCAACACTGCCACCACTTCCAACTGGCTCAATATTGGTACTACAGATGTCATTAGTACCTTTGGCTCTACCATTGGCGCTGGTGATTTGTATGTAGGCAGGAACGCCACCACTTCTGGTAATTTAACAGTTGGGGGTTGGGCGTCTTCCACTTCTGGATTATTCACCAAAGGCAACGGACATTATGGCGGAACTTTAAGCGTTGATGGAACATTTACTATGGCCACCCCCTTTACTCTCGGCGGAGTTTCAGTCTTGCCGACCGGCACGGAGTTGAATTATGTCGATGGTGTCACTTCGGCCATTCAAACACAATTAAATGCCAAACAAGCCACGGGAAATTATATTACTGCCTTGACTGGCGATGTTACTGCTTCCGGTCCTGGTTCGGTTGTCGCTACTATTGCCCTCAACTCCGTGGCATTAGGCACCGACACAACAAATAATTACGCCGCTGGTGATGCCGAAGCAGGTGCCGCTTTAACGGGCGATAGTGCCACTAGCTTTTTTTCAACGGGAGAAATAGCTGATGCTCAAGTTTCTGATACTTTGACAGCGTCAAATTTAGTTGCAGGAAGCTCTGTTGTTTCTAATGCTGAAGTTGATGATACTATTACTGTCAGTGGCGGAACACTATCAAGCAACACTGTTAATGGCACATGGACGACAAATTCCACACTGACTATCGGTGATGGAGGAGATATAGTGAATATAAATAGCAGCAGTTGGGATGTGACTAGTGGAGCTGTTAGCGGAGTTACAACATTAAACACATCGGGTGTGGTTGGATTCGGACTTGCCTCGCAAACAGGTTACGGCATAAGCATTGGCACTACCGGTACCACTTGGCCAATTTGGGACGATTCTAGCGCTCGCTTGACTACGGCTGGAGTTTGGACAGATGCTCCTTCATACAGTTGGTATAAGGATAATTGGACTCAACCCGTCGGCTATCTTGAGAAATTGCGGGCTATGCCACTTTATGAGTGGCAGTATAAGAATGAAGTAGTCGATGGAGCAAATAGATACGCCGACGATCAGAGACGGCACATTTCTCCCTTCGTGGATTACATCAATCAATATTTCGATATTGGCGAAGATCAAGGAATAAATTCAATGGATTGGATCGGCATCACTATGGCCGCCGTCAAGGAATTGGATGCCCAAGTAGGCCTGTTGGCTGTGAACAACAATTATCAAACGCAAGATGAACTTGTAGTTAGAGAAGCCGCCACTTTCTATGGCACGATCACTGTTTTAGGCGAAGCTAATTTTGCGGTTAAAGTGTCTTTCCAAAACGATATAGATGTCAAAGGCAAAATTTATGTTAATAAGGATCAGGCTGGCGGCATTACCATTCCCGCTTTTGCCACCAGCACAGAAATTATTTTTGCCACTGAATATTTAGGCACTCCTAGAATCGTGGTTACGCCTCTTGATAATTTGGAAAGCAAGAATTATTGGATTTCTGATAAAACTGCCAAAGGTTTCAGATTGAATATGAGCCCGACCATTAATAAAGACATCTCCTTTGATTGGCTATCTTTAGCCGTCCAAGGAACCATTGAAAATACTCCTACCCCACAAGTTGCCGGAGACAGCGCCGTTATGGGTTGTACCGATCCAAGCGCTAACAATTATAACCTCTCGGCCACCGAAAACGACGGCTCCTGTACTTACAACCCGGTTGTTTCAAATCCGGAACCAAATTCTAATCCAGCGTCAGAACCAGAGCCTAATCCAACGCCTGAACCGGAACCGACACCGGCTCCAGAACCAGAGCCGGCGCCTGAACCAGATCCGGCTCCAGCACCAGAGCCAATACCAACACCGGAACCAGATCCGGCACCAGCTCCTGCGCCAGAGCCGGCTCCTGTTACCGAACCAGTAATTTAACCATTGGTTTCAGCTATTTATGGTGATTTTTACTCCCTTTATAAAAAGTGATTTTTATATTACAATTAGTAGGTAATAATTGATATTTTTTGATTTATGGCTTATCGTCGCCGCAACAATACCGTCTTAAAAAAATTACTCAACAGAAAGAAAATAAGAAACAGGCATTATCCCACCCCCAGGTCCACAGAGGGTGGTTTCGGCATGGATTGGAGCATATCCAACGAAACCAAAAAAGGCATTATCATCATTTTTTTATTTGTTTTAGCAGCCTTGAGTTTTTTAGGCCTTTTTGATTTATCAGGCGCTTTCGGCCAAGTGGTAGTTAAAATTATTTCTTGGATGTTGGGCGCTTTAAAATGGCTTTTCCCTGTCGTCGCCTTGCTTTTTGCTTATTTCATGCTCCGCTCAGACAGCTATGGCATAAAGGTAGTAAATTATGCCGGAACGGTATTTTTAGTTTTGGGGCTGACAGCTTTATGGCATTTGCAGTTTGATATAAAAAACTCGGTTTTCGCGGCCGGCCAGGGTTTGGGCGGCGGTTATAGCGGCTTGATTTTGTCTTGGCCTCTTTTGAAACTTATGGGTTTCTGGGGCACTCTGGTTGTTTGTTTGGCTGTCTTTATCATCGGCTTGCTTTTAACTTTTGAAACTTCTCTTTATGGCTTGATGTGGCCGGTGAAATTATTTAAGTTTATTTACAATAAGATTTCCACTTTAGTCCAACAGCATAAGCGTGAGCCAAATGGTTACGAGGAAGAAGAAGACGAAGACGAAGATGAAATTGAAGCCGAAGATGAAAGTCTAGCCAAAGAAGAAGATCAAACACCAGACAAAGATTATACCGAGCCTCAATTTGAAAAAAAAGCCGTCAGCTTATCGGAGGCTGACGATGAAGAAGATTCTAAAATAATCAAACCGAAAAAGTTCGGCAAAAAAATAGAATTGCCCTTGGAGTTACTGGTGAGCAAATCAGGCAAGCCCACGAGCGGTGATATTAAATCCAATCAGCAGATTATAAAAAAAACCTTGTCTAATTTTGGCATTGAAGTTGATATGGCTGATGTCAATATTGGTCCGACTGTCACCCAATATACTTTTCGTCCGGCCGATGGCGTTAAATTATCCAAAATCATAAATTTAAACAGCGATTTAGCCTTGGCTTTAGCGGCCCATCCCATTAGGATAGAAGCGCCCATACCCGGCCGATCACTGGTGGGTGTAGAAATTCCCAATCAAATGGCGGCTAAGGTTACGATGAACGAGATATTAGCCGGATCGCAGTTTAAAAATCGGGAAAGCAATTTGATGATGGTGTTAGGCAAAGATGTCAGTGGCAAGCCTTACCTGGTCCAATTGGACAGGATGCCTCATCTTTTAATAGCCGGCGCTACCGGCAGCGGCAAATCAGTTTGCATCAATTCCATTATCACCAGCTTGCTTTATCAGAACAGTCCAGATGAACTTAAATTTATTTTAGTTGATCCCAAACGAGTAGAACTGCCTGTTTACAATGGCATTCCTTATCTTTTAACGCCGGTTATAACTGATGTTAAAAAAACAATCAATGCTCTTAAATGGACAACCGTGGAAATGGAAAGGCGCTTTGATATTTTATCCAGAGCCGGTAAAAGGAATATCGCCGCTTATAATAGAAACGCTTCTGATAAATTGCCCTACATTATTTTTATCATTGATGAGTTGGCCGATTTAATGTCTACGGCCGCCAACGACGTGGAAGCCGGCATTATCAGATTGGCTCAAATGTCCAGAGCCGTTGGCATCCATTTGATTTTAGCCACGCAAAGGCCATCGGTGGAAGTTATTACCGGCTTGATTAAAGCCAATATTCCGGCTCGCATTGCTTTTTCCGTGGCCTCGCTTATTGATTCCAGGACAATCTTAGATACCTCCGGAGCGGAAAAATTAGTCGGCCGGGGCGATATGCTTTATATCGGGCCGGAAACCAGCAAGCCCAAAAGAATCCAGGGTGTATTTATTTCAGACCGGGAAACACACAATATAATAAACTATATCAAGCAGCAGGGCCCAGCGGATTATATTGAGGAAGTGGTGGAAAGGCAGTCTGGCTATTCCAGCAGTGACGGCAAAGGATTTTATAATGACAGCGGCGACGCCCTTTTAGGAGAGACCAAAGAAATTATCAGGGAATCGGGCAAAGCCTCGGCTTCTCTACTGCAGAGAAGATTAAAAATAGGTTATGCCAGAGCGGCCAGAATATTGGACTTGCTGGAGGAACAAGGAGTAATCGGCCCGCCTGACGGCGCTAAGCCCAGAGAAGTTTTTTTGGATAAATTGGGCGGAGTTGATCCGCTTAAATTCGCCTCGCGCGAGCATGATTTAACCGGTGAGTTAAGGCCCTTGGAACAAAATCAAAATGATAGTTTTTATGATGATGAAGAAGACGAAGACGAAGATTTGGATGACAGTAGCGAAGAAGATTTATCCGGCAAAAATGATTTAGATGAAGCTGAAGATAACAGTGAAATAAGCGAATCAGAGGAGGAAATTAATGATATTACCGGTGAAGATGAGGCAGAAGAAGTAACGGAAGAAGTAGCAGCGACAGAAGAAGAAAATGAAGCTGAAGAAAGTGACGACGATGATCAAAAAGATAACGATAAGCCAGAGGATATAGAAGACGAAGATGAGACTGAAACAGAAGACGAAAAGCCGGAAACGAAAAAGAAAAAGGTTTTTTCTGAAGACGAATGGACCTAAATAAGAAAGTAATAAAAATGAACCCGACCCCGCTCTAAAGAGCGGGGTATCTGGGCGGTTTCAAATGGAGGGTGTTGGCTCCGCCGACATATTTCTTCTCACACTGCCCTTCATCCCCTGGCTTAAAAGCCAGGGGTATTCGGGCAGCAACATTATAAAAAATAAGAAAGCATCTTGGTTTTCCATTGTCTTAATTTGTTATTTTATTGCTTTCTTCTTTTCTTAATTAACTTTTATGGTTAGAAAAATAACTCCTCGCACTCTCGGCGAAATTCTGGCGGAAGCTAGAAATAAACGCTATATAAATTTGGATGAAGCCGCCAAGGATCTTAATATCCCTTTTCGGTATCTGGAAGCTTTGGAGCACAATAATTTTAAGGATCTGCCGGATAAAAAAAATTTAAAAGCTATATTAAAAAAATATGGCCTTTACTTAAAGTTGGATTTTTCCAATTTATGGCAACTTTTAAAAAATGATAAAAATTTTTACAGCCTTAATAAATACAAAAAAGTAGAAAATAAATATTTTACTTCCTGGCCTAAATTGATTAGGAAGTTGTCGATAATAGTTGTTATTGGCGCTGTGTTGTTTTTCTTAGGTTTAAAAGTTGAGCAGATATTTTCTCCGCCGATTTTAGAAATAAACTATCCTTATGACGGCCTGATTGTGAACACCAGGCAAATAGAACTGTCTGGCAGATCGGAAAAAGAAGTTGAACTGATAATTAACAATAAAGAAATATTCGTGGATGATGGTGGAAATTTTGAAACTATCATTGATTTGCAAAAAGGTTTGAATTTGATTAAAATAAGTGCGAAGAAGAGGTACAGCCGTACCATAGAGCAGGAGATAAGATTATTATTTAAAGACTAAATTAACATAAATTATGCCTAAAAAAGCCAATATGGATGGAGGAGAAGTTAGCGAGAAGATAAAAGCTGTCGGTTTAGCCGTTGATCAAATAAGGGAAAGATTCGGTGAGGGCTCAATCATGAAATTTGGCGAATCCAGAGCTATGCAGGTAGAAGTTGTTTCCACCGGTTGTCTGTCCTTGGATATCGCCTTAGGCGTAGGGGGAGTGCCTCGAGGCAGAATAGTTGAAATATTCGGTCCGGAAGCGTCTGGCAAGACGACTTTGGCCCAGCATATAGTGGCCGAGATGCAGAAAACAGGCGGTGTCGCCGCTTTTGTGGATGCCGAGCATGCGCTTGATCCGGATTATGCCAGAAAAATAGGTGTTAATGTGAATGATTTGTTTATTTCCCAGCCGGATACCGGCGAACAAGCCTTGGAGATAGTGGAAACTTTGCTCCGGTCCAATGCGGTTGATGTTATTGTAGTGGACAGCGTGGCTGCCTTGGTGCCAAAGGCGGAAATAGAAGGCGACATGGGCGATTCTCATATGGGACTGCAAGCTCGGTTAATGAGCCAGGCTTTAAGGAAGCTCACCGCGGCTATTTCCAAAAGCAATACGGTTTTGATTTTTATCAATCAGATTAGACTTAAAATAGGAGTCTTTTTTGGCAACCCGGAAACTACCACCGGTGGCACGGCCTTGAAGTTTTATTCCTCGGTGAGAATAGAAGTTAGGCGCAGCGCCCAAATAAAACAGGGCGATAAGAATATCGGCAATCGGGTTAAGGTGAAAATCGTTAAAAATAAAGTAGCTGCTCCTTTCCAGAGCACTGAGTTTGATATTATGTATAATGAAGGCATTTCTATCTCCGGCGATACGATAGATATGGGCGTGGTCTATGGCATAGTTTCTAAAAATGGCAATTCTTACTCTTTGGGCGAGGAAAAGTTGGGTGTGGGCAGGGAAAATGCCAAAAGGTATCTAAGGGAAAATCCCAAGCTTATTGCCGGAATAAAAAAATTAGTCTGGGAAGAAGTCAAGAAAAAGAGAGCCGAGGAAGAATAATTTAAAAAAATAAATAACGCAGACCGATGATCGATTGCGTTATTTTTTTTCTTTGGCAGTTTGTTCGGCCTTGATTTTTTGCATCATGGCGATGACATCCACATCCAAAAGGAGCTCATTGTTGGGCAGTTTTCTCTCTTGTCTTAGGCGTATTTGGGCTCGTTGCCTTAATTGGTGATCAAGGGATTTGTCCCAAAGGATCTTAAACAAATTCTGAACTTCTATTTGAAATCTTTTGGCCAATTCCCCAACGGCTGGATTTTCAGCTAGTTGGAATTTTTGCCTGATCATTTTTTCCGCTTCGCGCCAAGCAATAATATGTATCAAGTTGTGATTGGGCCAATTGATGCCTTCAACTGCTTTGGCATTTCTTTCCCTTTGGTAATTTAAATAAAATAGCTGGGCTTCAAAGCATTCCAAATAGTTTATTTTAATATTAAGACCCAAGTCAAATAACTTAGAATTAATAAGATCAGTGTCTTCGATTATTTTTCGGGGATTAATGTCCGTAAATTTCTTGGCCCTGGCGGCTAAAACTAGCTCATAAGGAATGCCTGAACTTTCAAATTCTAATTTTTCCAAATCTTCAGCTTCTTCCCGATTCAAGCCGGGGCTTTTGGGCCTTGGCTCTATTGGCCTTGGCTCTGTTTTTATTTCCGTTCTAGTTGGCTTTTGACTGGCGGTTTTATTTTTGGGATGAATACTAGCCGGTTCCGGTTTGTCTTTTTTTGTAAACCATTGTTTAAGGCTGGGCATGATTTTTATCTCCCTGGTGTTGGAATTATGCCGTTTAAAAGGTGCTGATTCAATAATCTATTTTATAAAATAGGCTTGATTTTGTCAAATAGATAAATATTTATTTGTCATCCCAACCTACTTTCTGTCATCCCGACCGAAGTGGAGGGATCCCTTTTATTTAACGCATAACGCCTCTTGTTACTTTTGGTCCGCCAAAAGTAACCAAAAGCTCGCGAACGTAAAAAATCATGGCCAATTTCTCCCCAGCTCACTAAAGACAATAATCAAAACAGCGACAGAATATTGTCTTCTTAACGTTCGCTGGTAAGAGAAATTAGCACAATATTTTTTAGTGTTCGCCTTATTTTATTAATAATATATAGATAGATCTGCCAGCCTAATGGATGAGCCGTCATAAAATCAAGCTGAAGGCGAATGTTGGCGAATAGTAGATGAGCCAAATTTCCGCATGTTTGAACTGTCATCCCTGCGTAGGCAGGGATCCCAGGGATCCCGCAACAAGTGCGGGATGACAAGATTAGCGGTGCGAAGTTTTTAATTCGACTATAAATCTTTCAATTGTCGCGATTTTTGTCCCACTTTTTCTAAAAAAGTGGGGAAACCTTTTGCGGCCAAAAGGTTTCAAGAATAAAAAGTAACAAGAGGTATTATTTTTCTAATAAAAATTATTAAAATAAAAAATATTGAAAAATAAAAAAACCGCTTAAATTAAGCGGTTATGATTACCAGCCAAGCTTCTTGGCATTAGTCAAGAATTGCTTTATAACTTTCGGCCTCCAAGGATCCCACATATCCAGATTTTTACAGTAAAAGAAAATTATTAGCAGACCCACTAGTAAATCACCTAAAAATAAAATAACATAAACACTGGCGAAAGTAACCAGCGGGCCGACCAACATAGCCATAAATTGGAAAATGTACCTAAAACCCATGCCAGGACTCCTTTGTGGTTGTTTGAAGATCTTATAATAGTTTTTTGAAAAAATCAAATGAAATTAAAAACAGCCCGCTTTGAGCGAGCTGTTTTAAGGCTTAAAAAAGTTTTTTCAAATATTGGCCGGTGTAGCTTCTTTTAACTCGGCTGATTTCTATCGGCGTGCCTTCGGCGACGATCTCGCCTCCGCCACTGCCTCCTTCCGGGCCTAAATCAATTACCCAGTCGGCGCATTTTATCACATCTAAATTATGCTCAATGATCAAAACAGAATTGCCTTTGTCGGCTAATTGGTTTAAGACTTGCAACAGTCTTTTGACATCATCAAAATGCAGGCCGGTTGTCGGCTCATCCAGGATATATAGAGTTTTGCCGGTGGGCCGGCGTGAAAGTTCGGTGGCCAGTTTAACCCTTTGCGCTTCGCCGCCCGACAAAGTGGTGGCGCTCTGGCCAAGTTTTAAATAACCCAAGCCAACTTCTTCCAAAATAGATAATTTATCAATTATTTGCTGGTGTAAGGAGAAGAATTTTCTGGCTTCCGAGACTGACATATCTAAAATATCAGCTATGTTCTTGCCGCTGTAATGGATTTCTAGAGCATCAGAATTGTATCTTTTCCCGTGGCATTCTTCGCATTCAATATAAACATCGGGCAAAAATTGCATTTCAATTTTCACCATGCCGTCGCCGGAACAAGTTTCGCAACGGCCGCCGCCCTTGACATTAAAGCTAAAATGGCCTTGCTTGAAGCCTCGGATTTTGCTTTCTGCTAAATTGGCGTAGAGATCGCGGATATAGGTGAAAACGCCGGTGTAGGTGGCCGGATTGGACCTGGGTGTTCGGCCGATAGGCGATTGGTCGATATCAATAACCTTGTCTAAGTTTTCCAACCCTTTTATTTCTTTGTGCTTGCCCGGCAATTCTTTGGTGCGATAAAACTTATTGGACAAGGCTTTGGCTAAAATCTCGCTCATCAAAGTGGATTTGCCGCTGCCGGAAACTCCGGAAATGCAAACCAGTTTTCCCAGAGGAATTTTAACGTCGATATTTTTTAAATTAAATTCACTGGCGCCTTTTATCTCTATGAATTTGCCATTGCCGTCTCGGAAAGTGGCTGGCACTTTGATTTGTTTTTGGCCTGATAAATATTGTCCGGTGATTGATTTCTTATCCTTTTTTATCTGTTCAAATGTGCCGCAAGACACAATTTCTCCGCCCAGACTGCCGGCTCCCGGGCCGACATCGATCAGATAATCGGCGGCGGCCATCATTTGCTCGTCGTGCTCGACGATTATGACCGAGTTGCCTTTGTCGCGTAATTTTTTAAGCGTATCGATTAATTTGGAATTATCGCGCGAATGAAGACCGATGGATGGTTCATCTAAAATATAGGTAACCGATTCCAAACCGGAGCCGATTTGGGTGGCTAGTCGGATTCTTTGGGCTTCACCGCCGGCCAAAGTATTGGCGCTGCGGCTTAAGGTTAAATAATTCAAGCCCACATTTTGCAAAAAGCTTATTTTTTTGGTTATCTCTTTGATTATTTGTTTTGATATTTTTCCTTCTCGGGAAGAGGCTTTCCATATTTTATTCAGCTCCTCAAAAAAATCAGCTAATTTATTAATATCTAAATCACTGACATCGGCAATTGATCGGCCTTCTATGGTAACTGCCAAGGCTTCTGGTTTAAGGCGGTGGCCGCCGCAGGCCGGGCAAGTGGATGTGCGCATGTAATCCTCCAAAGTTTTTTGCAGGTATTCGGATTTGGTTTCTTTGTATTTGTTTTCAATGAATTTTATCAAGCCTTCAAATTCTATTTTTCTGCCTTCAACGTCATAAACTTTGTCGGCTGAACCGTGGAATAAGATAGCCAAAGCTTTGGCCGGCAGTTCGCTTACCGGAACATGCAGGCTGAATTTATTTTCTTTGGCGACTTGTTCCAAAAGTTTGAAATTGGAGCTTTGAGAGGCGAAGTTTCTGGACCAAGGCTTGATCGCTCCCTCAGCTAAAGTTAATCTTTTGTTGGGAATTATAAGTTCTTGATCCGGAACCAATCTGATGCCCAAGCCTCGGCAATCGGCGCAAGCGCCGAAAGGAGAATTGAAAGAAAAAGTCCGAGGTTCTATTTCGGCGATATTTTCACCGCAGTTATGGCAGACATAATACAAGTTAAATTGCAGGTTCTGGTCTTTTTCCGGCAGGGATATGTTTAAAAAGCCGTTACCGAAATCCAAAGATAAGGCGACCGCTTTCTCCAGCCTTTGCCAATCCAAATCGCTTTTAGTTTTTTTCTTTATCTCCGGCGAAAGAGTGATGGTATCTATCAGTATTTCGATAGTGTGGCTGATATTTTTATCCAGTTTTAATTCTTTGGCTTCTTTTATATTGTAAAAACTGCCGTCTATGCGCAGAAGTTCGTAGTTGGCTCTGTTGATAGCCTCTATTTGTTTTAGATGCGAACCTTTTTGGTTTAAGACCGCCGGAGCCAGTAATTGGATTTTGGTGCCTTGCGGCAGTTCGGCTATTTTATCCAATATTTGAGCCGGGGTTTGCCGGGTGATTTCTTGGCCGCATTTGTGGCAATGGACAAGGCCCACTTTGGCATAAAGCAATCTAAGATAATCATAAATTTCGGTAATGGTGCCGACGGTGGAACGGGGATTGACCGATGAGGATTTTTGATCAATGGCGATAGTCGGAGACAAGCCGTCTATATTATCAACATCAGGCTTATCCATTAAATCCAAAAATTGTTTGGCATAAGACGATAAGCTCTCGGCATATCTCCTTTGTCCCTCGGCATAAATCGTATCAAAGGCCAAAGATGATTTGCCCGATCCGGATAAACCAGTGATGACTACCAATTTATTTTTGGGGATATCAACGTTAATATTTTTTAGATTATTAACTCGAGCGCCCGATATTGATATCTTGTCTTTCATAGAAAATAGCTTTAAATTAAATCAACACTTATTATATCTGATTACCATCTCCTTGTCAAAGGCAATAAAAGACCCCCCAAACGCTTGGCGCTGGGGGGCATAAATTTTTTGATTATCAGACTCTGGCCAGTCCGACTACTTCTCTCTCGTTACTACCTACCTGGATAACCGCCAGGCATTTGGGCAAGGACTTGCACACCGCCTCAAAAAGCTTTTTTCGGCCAATGGCAGTGGGCGGAATATCTGCAGAACTCATGGTGCCGTTGTACAGGCTGGTTAAAAACTCTGCCAGATACCAGGGTATAGGGGTGTCGTTTTCGGCGAAGATAATTATGCCGCTTTTGGTCCAATCCTGGCCCTCTTTTATTTTGCGGCCGCGGAACTTGGCTTCCAAAAAGCGCAACTGTTTGGCGACTTCGCCCATGTGTGCCCACTTCTTGGTTATTCTGGTTTTAAAAATCTCGTCGCCAGATTCGCCGGCCCTGGTTCTTTCTAAGAATTGTTCAACATTCATAGTTTGTATATCCACCGTCTCTTCAATTTTAATATGGCCGCCGTGGATTTGGCAGTGGCCGTCTTTGTTCCACTGAATCACAATTTGGTAACCGGCTTGGCGTCCAGCCGCGCCAGTCTTGAAAGAATCGCAGAAAACTTCTATCACCTTAATATCGCTCTTAAGCGACGGCACATAAACGGTAGCGTTCCGACCGCGGACTTCCGCTGCCCTCACCGCTTTCTGGGCCCACGAGTTATGCCGTTTAACGGTGGAAATCGCTTCTTGGAGCAATTCTTCAAACCATTCCAATTCCGGGGGCGAGTGAAGAGCCACTCCTTTGATCATTTCTTCCGGGTTGAAAATCTTTTTGATTGGTATGCCGGCTTTACAGCCTTCAAAGACGCCGCAGAAAGCCAGCGACAGCCAATCCAAAACCAATTGAGGATTATCTTTGTAGTTATAGGAGAGGGCGGTCATCAACTCGCGCAGATTGAAAGGGTGGCTGGAGATTCTCTCGCCACGAATATCGTTGGCGCGGACTAATCCAAAAATGTCCCGAAGCCAAGGCCGACCCACCAGGAAATCGTAGGAGTCACGGATCAAATCCAGCGAGCATAATTTACACAGAGATTCATTTTCCGGTTTGCCATGCTGATCAAAGTGTCCGCGGCCCACATTGAAATAAACCACTTCCGGGTCTTCATCAGGGCTGTCAATTTTTTTAGCCGTGGAGATAAAATCCCACAACAATCTGCCGGTAGTGATTTCCAGATGCCGGCGGACCCTCTCGCAATAGGCGAGAAGCCCGGCCAAAAAACCGCATTCCAAATTAGGGAAACGAGTTACGATCTCTCTGACTTTTCTGCTCATGGCAGATTCTCCTTTTGTCTCGCCATAGCTTTAGCGTCGGCGGACTTTGCCTTTTGGGTGTTGGAACTTTTGACTGTTTTGACAATAACGGATTGTCAAAGAACTGAACTTAAAATTATATCATAGATATAATTATTTGTCAAGGTTATATTGTGTTCAATAATATATAGCTAATTGTATCTTTACTTACCTTTTCTTTTCTAGGAAAAGAAAAGTCTAACCAAAAGAAAAGTCGCTCGCTGAAAAAAATCATGGCTAAATTTAATGCTTCTCTCCTGAAAATCATCTGACGCTGCGCTTGCGATGATTTTCTAGTCGCTCCCGCATTAAATTAGCACAATATTTTTTAACGCTCGCAATTTGATTTAATTAAATTAGTCCAATTGTTTACTAAATCAAAAAGCCCAGACGGTTGTCTGAGCATGGTGGGAAAATAAATGTTTAGTCAGTAAAGTATTCTGGAAAATGCGGATCATTCTCCTGGTAATTTAACTTAAATTAAAATCTTTAATGTTCTTATCAGCCAATTCTTGTATTTTGGCCAACTCCGCTTTGCCTTGAGGCGTTTTAAAGAGATGCTTGAATCTTTTTTGCAGTTTAAGCAGATCTTCCACCGGAGTTTTCTTGGTTATTTTTTGCACTTTGGCCAATTGGCCGCTTATATATTCAACTAGCGGATAAAATCCTGATTGCACCGCCAGTTGCGAGGTGCTTAGGGTGTCTTTGGGTTCAATACCCCAGCCAGGCACGCAAGGGCAATAGACTTGCAGGTATTTAGGCCCTTCAATAGACAATGCTTTTTTAACTTTAGCTATCAAATCCAGTGGATAGCCGATAGTGGCTGTAGCCACATAAGGCAAGTTGTGGGCCAAAGCGATTTTAATCATGTCTTTTTTGGGCAGAGTAGAACCCAGAGATTCTTTGCCGGGAGGCGTAGTGGTGGTATTAGCCGCAAGCGGGGTGGCGCTGCTGCTTTGGTAGCCGGTGTTTTGGTAAGCTTCGTTGTCATAACAGACATATAAAATATTTTCTCCTCTTTCCCACATGCCGGAAATATGAACCAAGCCGATATCAAAAGTGGCTCCATCGCCGCCGATGGCAATCACATTAGTTGTCTCGGCCAAGCCTTTTATTTTTAAAGCGGCCAAAATGCCGGAGGCTACCGAAGCCGGATTTTCAAACAAGCTATGGATCCAGGGCTGTTTATAAGAAGTCATCGGGTATTGAGTGGTGGTTACTTCGCTGCAACCGGTGGCATTGGTGATTATGGTCTTCGGCCCGGCCGTGTCCAAGATCAAACGGGCGGCTATAATCATGCCGCAGCCGGCGCAAGCGCTATGGCCAGGGTTTAGCATATAAGACAAAGGCGCTTTGGGTTTATTTTTAATTTCTCCAGCCATTTGATTAACTGATTCTTTTTTTAATTAAGCTTTTTTGTTTTTCGCAGTACTCGGCTATAGCTTCATCCAGCATCGGATCAAAGGTGCCGGTTATTTTTTTGTCTCGAACAGTTAAGCTGGCTTCCAGTAGCGAATCATGGCTGCCGGCATCCAACCATTCACCCTCAAATATGGTTAGAGCCAATTCTTTTTTATGCAAATAATAATTATGGACATCGACTATTTCCAATTCGCCTCGAGCCGACGGTTTTAGCGTTTTAGCCAGTTCCACCACTTGATGATCAAATAAATATAAGCCGGTAATAGCATTATCGCTTACCCAGTCTTTTGGTTTTTCCACTATTTTTTCGGCTTGGCCACCAGCATCTAATTTAACAACCCCAAATCTTTCCGGATCGGGCACTTTTTTAACAAAAATATGTCCGCCTGATTTAAAATTTTTTATTTCACTGGAAAAATCATTTTCAAAGATGTTGTCGCCTAAAATCAAAGCCACATTATTTTCATCAATATGGTTTTCCCCCAAGATAAAAGCCTCGGGTAGTCCGTTGGGCAGGCTTTGCACCTTGAAAGATATTTGGATTTTGTATTTTTCCAGTATTGATCCCAGCAGATTGATAAAATGACCGCTGTGATCGGGAGAGACGATTATTAAAATGTCTTTTATGCCGCCTTTGATTAAAACATTCAAAGGATAAAAGATCATCGGGCGATCGTAAACCGGCAGTAGCAGTTTGGAGGTGACGATAGTTGAAGGATAAAGCCTGGTGCCATAGCCGGCGGCCAGGATTATGCCTTTGGTTATTTTTTCTGCCATATATTTAAAGATTAAAAGTGATCATCGGCCGACAAAAACAGCCTCTTCATTTTTATTTTTAGCCTGCTCGTATATTTTTTTGATCATTTGGACAGTTACATCACGGCCGCCCAAACCGACAATGAAACTGGTTACGTTTTTTTCGCCGCCTACAGTTTGTTTTATTTCCGAAGCCAGTATGCCCTCTCGACCCAAAGAAATCGATTTGTCTATAACAGCAATGTTTTTAGCCCTTTCCAGATGTGACAATATTTCTTCTTTCGGCCAAGGCCTGAAGGCCACAATTTTTAAAACTCCGATTTTTCCATCTGGTCCGCCTTGGGTGGATTGGCCGGCTTTTGTAAGTTCATCGGCCGCGTCTTTAATGGTGCCCAAAACCGATCCCATGGCTACTAGCACCGTATCGGCATTTTTATCGCCGTAATATTCCACTAGGTTCAAATCTCGGCCGAATATTTTTTTGAATTCATTGCAACTGTTGATTATGGCTTTTTTGGCATCAATAATATCCTGGTGCAATTCTTGCCTGATTTCAAAATAATGTTCCGGCGTGGCAAAAGCCCCAAGAGTTAGGGGATTGTTAACATCTAAAAATTCGGTGGGCTTATAATCGGGCAGGAATTTTTTTATTTTCTCTGTTGTTTCAATTTCCACCGGCTCTACCACATGAGTCAAAATAAAGCCGTCCAGATTCACCATTATCGGCAGTTGCAGTTTCTCGGCTATTTTGTAAGCCAAAATATGCAAATCGCAAACTTCCTGATTAGTTTCGCCAAACCACATCAGCCAGCCGCTGTCGCGCATGGTAACTGCGTCTTGCTGATCATTCCAAATATTTATCGGCGCGGAAACCGCTCTGTTGGCGTTGGTCATGACAATCGGCAGCCTCATGCCGGCGATATTGTATAAGACCTCGGTCATAAGCAGCAGCCCTTGCGATGAAGTGGCCGTATAAACTCTTACGCCCGTGGCCGAAGCGCCCAAAACAATAGAAGCGGCGGCAAATTCGCTTTCCGCCCTCACATATTCGTAATGGCCGTCGCCGTCGGCTTTTAATTTGGCCAATTCTTCCACAATATGCGTTTGCGGAGTAATGGGATAAGCCGACACCACGCTTGGCTTACAGGCGTTGATTGTTTCGGCAATAGCTCGACTGCCTTCTAATATCTTTCGCATAATTATTGCAGTTCAATGGCATTAATCACCACATCATTACTGGGCCTGTCTAATTGATCGGTGGGAGTGCTTTCAATTAATTTAACAATATCCAGGCCGCTTATGACTTCGCCGAAATTAGTGTGTTTGCCGTCCAGCCAGGGCGTGGATTTGGTAGTGACAATGAAAAATTGGCTGCCATTGGTATCTGGTCCGGAATTGGCCATAGCCACAGAACCCTCCACTAATTTGTGGTTGTTTATCTCATCTTCAAATTTATAGCCCGGACCGCCTGTGCCCCAACGATCTTTTAGGGAATCGTCTTTAGTTAAAGGGTCGCCCGACTGGATCATAAAATCTTTTATGATGCGGTGGAACTTAATGCCGTTATAAAATCCGCTGCTGGCTAATTTAATAAAATTAGCCACTGTCTCGGGGGCGTCTTCGCGGTATAACTTAATCGTGATGTCGCCTAAGTTGGTTTTGATGGTGGCTTGGGTTGATGAAGCTGTGTTATTTTCTGACATGTTGGTATTTTGATTGATTATAGTTGTTCCTAAAACGGCCGCTAGGCCAGAAGGGACATTGCTGTTGTTATTTTGGCCTGTTGATTTTTGATTGAGGTAGCTGATTAAGCCGAGGCCGCTAATTATTCCCACTATTGCGATTGATATCGTTATAATTATTTTTTGGTACATAGATTTTATTTATTTATTTTCTTCCACCATTTTTATGCATTTCACTGGGCAGATTTCGGCGCAGAGGCTGCAACCTTTGCAGTAATCAAGATCGGTTTCATAGTATACCCGTCCCTGGCTGTTTTTTTCTCCCGTGGGAAAGCAGATGCCTTCCGGACAAATTTTAGCGCACAAATCGCAACCAATACATTTCTCATGATCTATTACTGGATAAGTTAATTCCCGCCAATTGCCGGTTTTAACTTCGGCGGTTGTTCCCGGCTTAGAAACTATTTTTATTTTCATAATTATTTTTTCTTTATGGAGTTAAATCCGTATTTAGCCGCCTCAATGTTCTTTTTGACTATTTCTTCGTCTGTAAATTGTTCAGTGATGGCTTGGCCCACCGATTCTATTTTGATTATGCCGGTTAAGCCGGCAAAAGCGCCAAGTAGGATGGTGTTAATGATCGGTTTACCGATAATTTGCATAGCTATTTTAGTGGCGGCTATGGTTTTTATTTCCACTCCTTTGGGCGCCTTAAAATCCGAGGCCGGCTTTTCGGTATTAATAAGCGCTATTGTTCCTTCTTTGGCGCCGGCAAAGACATCCACTGCTTCTACTAGCGACGGGTCTTGGATGATGATGTAATCGGGGTTATAAATCTGGCTGCGCAGACGGATGAATTTATCATCTATCCTAACATAAGCCGTTACCGGGGCGCCGCGCCGTTCTACGCCGAAATTAGGAAAACCTTGGGAGAACTGGCCGTCATAAAAAGAGGCCATGGCTATAAGCTTAGAAGCTGTTACCGATCCTTGGCCTCCTCGTCCATGTATCCTAATTTCCACCATATACTATTTCTGGTTATTTAACAATTTTAATGATTGGCTGATTATAATATCCCAATTTTCTTTGGAAATATTGCCGCTTAGCCTATCGCCATTTATGAAAAAAGTCGGCGTGCCCGGAACTCCCAGGTCAAATCCGTCACGGGTATCCTCTGTAACCATATTTTTATATTTCTCCGATGTCAAACAACTGTTGAATTTCTCCAGGTCGAGACCGGACTGCCTAGCGATATTTTTTAGGTCGTCACCGGAAAAATTATCACTGGGGTTTAGAAATAATCTGTCATGCATGGGCCAGAATTTATCTTGTTCGTAGGCGCACAAAGAAGCCATGGAAACCACAGGGGAGTTGTCATTAATAATAGGGTATTGCCTGTAGATAAAAAAAATATCATCTTTATATTTATTTACAATTTCCCTGATTGTCGGAAATTGGGCTTGGCAGACCGGGCATTGGAAATCAGAAAATTCCACTATAACCAGTTTGGCATTTTCATTGCCAAAATGAGGCCGGTCTCTCTTTTCCGCCATCTGCCTTTTGGGGTCGCTAGCCGGGAGATTATTGGTTATATTAATTAAAGTCGGCTGGTTATTTTTGGACTGGTCGCCGGAGAGGAAAATTAGAGCGATTAAAACTATCAACAAGATAATAATTACAATAAGAGCTACGGTCCACTTTTTTTTGAGCCATAAAGCTGAGCGATTTAGCCAGTTTTCTTGGTTATTTATGGGTATTAACATAAGATAAATTAATTATAACACATCTCTTTAAATATCCCAGTAATTGACTTTAGAGCTAAAGTGTGATATCATAATAGTAATAAGAGATAACATATCTAGCGTTTTTGGAGGGAAACGCTCTTTAATTATTTAAATTAAATCATTTAATTATGATCATAGATATTGTCCAGATAGTTTCTGCCATTGCCCTTATAATTGTTATTATCCTCCAAAACAGAGGCTCTGGCCTAGGGGCTGCTTTTGGCGGCGAAGGCAATGTTTATCGTTCTAGAAGAAGCGTGGAAAAAGTTTTATTTCAATTGACTATTATACTAGCTGTAGTATTTTTTATTACCGCTTTTGTAAATATTTTATTTTAAAATACAGATCTAAGTTACAGTGGAACTATTATCTTCTTGGGGAAAAAAAATATTAGATTATTTCTCCCATCAGAAAAAAAGCTTAAGAAAATTTCAAAAGCAACACCATTGGGACAAGCAATTGGTGAGTGTTTTAAATAAATCAAAATTTCCCAGTCTGAAACAATTGCGTTATTTGCCCAAAGTTCTAAAAAAGCACGAACGCCAACGAATCGGCGGCCTATCTCTTATTATACTCGCCGCTTTGGTTATATTTTTGGTCAATGGTTATTTTTTGGCTACCGTTTCCGTGCCTAAAGCCGGCGGTGAATATATTGAAGGCTTGGTCGGTTCACCTAGATTTATAAATCCGATATTAGCCCAAACCGATGTGGACAAGGATCTGTCCAGTTTAATTTTCTCCGGTCTTTTAAAATATGACAAAAATAGGCAGTTAGTTGCCGATTTAGCGCAGAGCTATGAAATATCGGAAGATCAGCTAACTTATACTTTTCATTTAGGGCAGGATGCCTTTTGGCATGATGGTGAAAAATTTAATGCCGATGATGTTGTCTTTACTGTGGCTTCCATTCAAGATCCCGAGTTTAACAGTTCTTTGTCTAGAAGTTTCATAGGCATTACGGCCGAAAAAGTTGATGATAATACGGTTCGGTTTATCTTAAAAGAGCCGTTCGCGCCTTTTTTAAGTCTTTTGACTTTCGGCATTCTACCGGAACATTTATGGTATGGCATTCCACCGGCCAATGCTACTTTAACCGAGCTTAACCGGGCTCCTATAGGAACCGGCGCTTGGAAATTTGGCAAGTTCAGTAAAGATAAAATTGGCGTCATTAAATCATACACCTTGGTCAAAAATAATGGTTATTATGGCGACAAGCCTTATTTGGACAGGCTAATTTTTAAATTTTATGTTGATTTTAATTCATTGGTCGATGCTCTCAAGAGCAAGGATGTACAAGGCATTGCCTATTTGCCTAAAGAATTTCGGGCTGATTTGGAAAAATACAAAAATTTGAATTATCATAATTTGGATCAGCCGCAGTATACAGGCTTATTTCTAAACCAGAGCAATAATTCACTACTAAGCGCTGATTACATCAGGCAGGCGATTGCTTTGGCTATAGATAAGAAAACCATAGTTAGGGATATTTTCAACAGCGAAGGCCGTATTGCCGAAGCCCCTAGCTTGCCGGGCATAATCAGCAATCCAGACGTAAAAAAATATGATTATGATCCGGAGGCAGCTGTCCAGCTTTTGGAGAAAAACGGCTGGCAGACAATTTCTACTACCACCAGTGATGGCATTACCAAACAGATGCGCCAAAAAAAGGGTTGGTATTTGGAGTTGAAACTCACTACTGTCGATCAGCCGGTTAATGTTCAAACAGCCGAACTTATAAAAAAATCTTTGGAGCAGGTAGGCTTTAGCATCAATTTGGATATAGTTGATAAATCAAAGATATTGCAGGATGTCATTAAGACGCGCAATTATGAATCGCTTTTATTTTCTGAAAATCTGGGTACCGATCCCGATCCCTTTCCTTTTTGGCATTCATCGCAGAATGAATATCCCGGATTGAATCTAGCTATTTTTACCGATAAAAAAGTTGACAAGCTTTTGGAAGATGCCAGAAGAAGCAATAATTGGGAAGAAAGAAAAGAGAAATATTTGGAGTTCCAAAAAATTATTGCTGAAGAGTTGCCGGCTATCTCTCTTTTTAACGCCACTTATACCTATCCTCAGGATAAGATTATCCAAGGATTTGATTTATATAATATAGCGGTTCCAGCCGATCGCTTTTCCAATCTTTTTGAATGGTTTATTAAAACCAAGCGTATTTGGAAATAATGAATGCATTTATATCTGCCTTCTGACAGGCGAGCGCGTTTCTAAAATCAAGCCGAAATGGTGGAACTGGCAGACACGCAGCATTCAGGATGCTGTGGATTAAAATCCGTGAGGGTTCAAATCCCTCTTTCGGCATAAATTATAAAATAGAGCGATAAGAGCGGATAAATTGCCGTAGGATGCAGCCATTTTCCGTTGGTCAGATATCTGGCCCAGTAAAATAGGAAAATTTTCCTATTAAACTACAAGCATCAATCTTAAATTAGATTGATAAAATTAATTAAAATCCCTTTTAGGGTCAGCTTTTAAAGCTGATATTAACAATTAAATAAAATGAGTAATGAAGAAAAAAGTCGTCAAAATATAGGAGCTAACAGCAAGAATATAAGACGCAGACATAGAAACCCGTATAAGAAAACAGTTTCTAAAAAACCTGGGAACTATTCACAAGATATTTCCAGCCAACATCAAATAACTAAAAATGTTCCTAAATCACCGGTTGCCGCTTATGAAGATAAGCTACTGGGTGATATTAATTCAAATACCGGCAAAGACAATAGGTACAGGCCGGCTCCAGTAAGTAAAACGCCGCAGCTCAGGCCACAAATAGCCAGAGGCGGCGAAGATGTTTTAAAAATAATACCTATCGGCGGTTGTGAAGAGGTTGGCCGTAATATGACTGTATTTGAATATCGTGGAGATATCGTGATTTTGGATATGGGCATTCAATTTCCCGAAGAAGACATGCCGGGCATAGATTATATAATCCCTAATTCTGATTATCTAAAAGGACGCGAAAAGAACATTAGAGCGGTTATATTTTCCCATGGACACCTAGATCATATCGGAGCGGCTCCCATACTTTTGGAAAAGCTGGGTTATCCTACGGTTATAGGCATGAATATGACTTTGGCTATGATCAAGCACCGTTTGGAAGATTATAAAAAAGACAGCTCCAAAAAATTAAAAACTATTGTCATAAATAAAATCAGCGATCGCTTGAAATTGGGAGCTTTTCAGGTGGGCTTTTTCCAAATTGAGCATTCTATCATGGATGCCGTGGGCGTTATACTTAGAACGCCGCCAGGAACTGTTATCCATCCCGGTGATTGGACGATGGAAAGAAATAACAACAACCAGCCACTGGTGGATTACAAGCATTTGGCTAGTTTGCCCAGTCCCAAAATATTGATGCTAGAAAGTTTGGGAGCTATTAATTTCAAACCCAGCACTAATAGCGAAGAAATGAAAAAGAATTTAAGAAAAATAATTGCCGAAGCGCCCGGCCGTTTGATTATTGGCACCTTTTCTTCTCAAATTGAAAGAATCGGCTGGATTATTTCCATGGTTCAGGAATTAGGCAAGAAAGTGGCTTTAGACGGCTATAGCATGAAGATGAATGTGGAAATTGCCCAAAAACTTGGCTATATCAAGGCAGGCAAAGGCACAATTATTAAAACCGAACAGCTAGCTGATTATCCTGATAACAAAGTGGTAGTGCTGTGTACAGGCGCTCAAGGCGAAAGCAATGCCGTCTTATCACGTATCATCGATGGCAGCCACAGGAGCATTAAATTAAGAAAGAACGACACCGTAGTCCTGTCTTCTTCTATTATTCCGGGTAATGAAAGGACAATCCAAAGGCTGAAAGATAATTTATATCGCCAGTGCGATAATGTTATCCACGGCAATCTGATGGATATCCATATTTCCGGACATGGCAATAGGGATGATATTATTTATATTTTAAACACTGTTAAACCGGATTATTATATCCCGGTTTATGCTAACCATTATATACTTAAAGAAGCCGAGAAGTTGGCTTTGGCTAGTGGCTTTAAAAAAGATAAAATATTCGTGCCTAATAACGGCACCATTATAGAGTTCAGTAAAAAAGGCGGCTATATATCCACCAAAAAAGCCGTCACTGATTATGTTTTTGTGGACGGCTTGGGCATTTCCGATAGCCATAACGTTATTTTGCGCGATAGGCAAATGATGGCCGAAGACGGCATGTTGGTTATAATAGCCACCATTAGCCGGAAGACGGGCGAATTAATCCATAATCCGGATTTGATTTCTCGAGGCTTTGTTTATATGAAAGAAAACAAAAAACTGATCGAGATGACCAGGCAAAAGGCTAAAAAAATATTAAAAGATCATAGTTCCAAAACATCTCCCGACGAACAAATCATCAGGGAAAAACTTAGGAATGAAATAGGCAAATTCTTATTCCAAAAAACCGAAAAGCGGCCTATGATTTTGCCGGTTATTATTGAAGTGTAGGGGCATCGAATAAATATTATTGATTATTGGAAAAAATTTCATTTAATACATTATCTCGCCCCGTTGTAATTCCACAATAAATATAGATCAAAAAGAAAGTAAGCCGAAGGCGATTCTTAAGAGCTGTAGTTTATCATCACTAAACATCATTGGAATTATGATCGGGGTTATTATTGAAGTTTAATAATTAACTTTTAAAAAAATGGATGGGAAGAAAACAGGCTGGCGTAATTATTTAATGCTTAATTTTAATAATGTTATTCGTTGGATGATTATTTCTGATTTGGTTGTCATTGGCAGCTATGGACTCCTCGCGCCCATCTTTGCTGTTTTCATAACTGATTATATCGAAGGCGCTAATATCCAAGTGGCCGGCATTGCTGTAACCATATTCTTGATTACCAAAAGCCTGACTCAAATTCCCATCGCCACCTTAATTGATAAGATAAAAGGGGAGAAAGATGATTTCTGGGTTGTTTTCATCGGTTCCATTATTATGTCGCTTATCCCCCTAGGTTATATTTTTGTTAAAACAGTGCCCCAGCTTTATTTTATCCAAGCGGTTTACGGCATTGTGACAGCTACCACCTTCCCGGCCTATATGGCTATCTTCCATCGCCATTTGGATAAGAATAAAGAAGGAACGGAATTGGGCGTTTATTACACCTTAACCGATATCGGTGCGGCAGCCACTGGCGCCATTGGCGGCAGCCTGGCTTATTACCTGGGTTTTAAATGGGTTTTTTTCCTGGTGATGATTTTCAATTTATTAGGCAGTTTGTCTTTGATTTTCATCAAACGGGATATGAAAACCGGTCATTGGAAGGATTTATGGATAGTCAGGAAATAATCACTTTTTAAAACAAAAAACAGTCCCGCCAAGGCGGGGCTGTTTTTTGTTTTGTTATATTTAATAACGGATGAGTGTTTTGGTTCTGGCTTTTTTAGCTTTGAAATACTCCTTGGAAAATTTCTCGGCTTTGATCGGGTCGAAAAACTTACAGCTAAAAATATCAATAAAAGCCCGGTCTTTGATCATATGATCAAAGTGAATTGTTAGAGACGACGTCTCCAGAAATTGCATTACTGAATAACCTTCCAAATGTCCCTCGGCAAATCTTTCCAAGTGCATTGGGCCATGGGTTTTCATGTTAATCGAAGTAATCATTTCTGTTACGAAATGTTTTATCGCTTTCGGCGATTGAATGAGTTCATGGTCGCATCCAGACAAGTCAATACTTGCTGTCAGTCCCCACGCCTGTTGCTTTCTGTAAAGCAAGCGTAAGGCAGAAATTTTCATTTCTTTTTATCTTTTTATTAATTAATAAAGTCTTTTCAAGGAACTTTTACAATCAATTATACTTTAAAACTATAATTATATCAAGAACATGGGCGGTTTTTCTGTTGATAAATGCCATTTGATAAAAAAAGGCAGTTTTAAAACTGCCTGCTTTCATTTGATTAGGGCCAAATTCTTAGCTTGATTTATTTCTGATTCAGTTGGCTCTCTAAAGAACTCATCGTTGCAAGTATCGCAGTAATAAACCATGATTAAATATCCTTCTACCATCTTAAAGCAAGCGATATCCATTTTTTCTGGGCCGTGAGGACAGGTTGGGAATTGCATAATTCCTCTCCTTTCAATGACGTTGCTTATAGTTTAAATACCGGCTTGTTTTTTGTCAATTATTTTGGTAGACTATTTATAATGTTGCTGCCCGAATACCCCTGGCTTTTAAGCCAGGGGATGAAGGGCAGTGTGAGGAAAAATACGTCGGCGGAGCCGACACCTTCCATTTGAAACCGCCCAGACCTGCCCGCCATTGCCGTCCCTATTTTTTCTTAAAAACAAATTAGTTTTACGCAAACCCAATACCTTAATTAATAAATTAAGGTAGGCGTAGGCAGGCGGGTACCCCGCTCTTTAGAGCGGGGTCGGGTTTATTAAATCAAGGCTTTATAATAAGTCACTTATTATGAATAAACAAACAGTGGTTTCCGGCATCCAGCCCAGCGGGCAGTTGCATATCGGAAATTATTTAGGAGCTTTAAAGAATTGGGTTGAGATACAAAACAGCGGCAAATACGACTGCTTGTTTTTTATAGCCGATTATCATTCTATAACTGAAAATTACGACCCCAAAGAAAAAAAAGAGCAGATTTTTAATTTAGCCGTGGACTGCCTGGCTGCCGGCTTGGATCCCCGGAAGTCTGTTTTTTTTATCCAATCGCAGGTGCCGGCCTGCACCGAACTGGCTTGGGTATTTAACACAATTACGCCCGTGTCAGAACTTGAAAGAATGACGCAATTCAAGGATAAAGCTTCGCGCCAATTAAAAAATATCAATATGGGCTTGTTTGATTATCCCGTGCTTCAAGCCGCTGATATTTTAATTTACAAAGGCGTCCTGGTGCCGGTAGGCGAAGATCAAATCCAGCATGTAGAATTAACCAGGGACATTGCCAGATGGTTCAATCATAAATATCAAACTGATTATTTGCCGGAGGCCAAACCGCTTCTGACCAAATCTGCCAGGGTGATGAGTTTAGCTGATCCGGAAAAAAAGATGTCCAAATCTTTGGGCGCTAAACACTTTCTGGGCATAGATGAATCAAAGGAAAAAATATTGGATAAGATTAAAAAAGCCGTTAGCACCGCTGAAGGCATAGAGAATTTAAAAGCTATTTATGAATCTTTTTTAGAAGATATGGCCGGTGATTTCAAGCCGGATAAAATGGGCGAAACCAAAGCTGTTATGGCTGCAGGGATTTATAACCATTTTGCGTCGTTTAGAGAAAAGAAGCAGGAGTTGCTAAAAAACCGCAGTTATGTTAATAAGATACTGGCTCAAGGCAAAAAACAAGCTGAAAAAATTGCTACCAAAACAATTTTAGAAATAAAAGAGATAATCGGTTTAGCCAGTTAAATTTAGTTGGCACTTTAAAAAAGGAGGTGATAAGCCATGATTTATTCCAAGTTTAGGGCCGTGGCTTCTTATGTTATTTTGTTTTTAACCGGTGTAGTTTTCTGGTGCTTTTGCCATATCCTAAATAGGACCATCATCATTGGCAAGAAAAATATTCCTTGGCAGAAAAATTGCCTGATTGTAGCCAATCACCTGACAGTGATTGATAGCTGGTTTCTGGCTTTAGCTATTTATTGGCCCAAGGCCATGATACGGCCGTCTTTGATTCCTTGGCATTTGCCGGAGGAAGGCAATTTCATGAAGAAGAATTGGTTCTTAACGCTTTTGTGCGATTTATCCAAGTGCATCCCCATCAATCGGGGCAGCGGCGATTTTATCGAGAAGTTTGATCTCTTGATTGATAAATTGCAAGACGGCTCCATGATGATTTTTCCCGAAGGTGGCAGAAGCCGCCAGCCCAAATCCGGCAAATTAAATACCTGGCGTCGGGGCGCGATTGTTTTAGCCTATCATGCGCAAGGCATTGTGTTGCCGGTCGCCATAAGAGGCGTGGAAGATATTCTGCCCATTGGCAGCCGGTTTCCTAAATTATTCAAGCGAGTAGTCATAGTTATCGGCCAGCCGATTAAAATTAAAGATCTTTCAAATGAAAGCAGAAGCGAATCAATCAAACTTATTTCTGAGCAGGTGAGAATTAAATTACAGGAAGTCTTATCACAAGCTTCGGAGGGATTAAAAAAATAGACCGGAAATATCAATTTCCGGTTTTTTATTTTAAGAGAGAAGTCACTTCTTTTTTTATTTGGCTGAGTGCGCTTTTATTTTTAGCTTCCATATTCAATCTGATAAGAGGCTCTGTTTTAGAGGGACGGATGTTTAAAAACCAATCCGGGCTGTAAATGGATAAGCCGTCAAGATCGTCGCTTTTGTAGCTGGAATATTTTCGGGCTAATTTTTTTTCTAAGCTGGAGAAACTAACTCCCTTGTAATTTATTTCCCCGGAAATAAAATATTGTTTTTTAAATTTAGCCGTAGCCTCGGACAGGTGAATGTTATTTTCTTTTAGATGGCCCAAGACAAGCAATATGGGCATGAGCGCATCGCCAAAGATGTAGTTGCTTTTTTTATCAATGATTTTAAAGTTGAAAAAATAATGTCCGGAATTTTCACAGCCAAACAGAATCTTTTGCTCTTGCATTAATTTTACTAAGTTGGCATAGCCGGAACGGCACACTACAGGCTGGCCCTGGGCTTTTTTAATTGTCTCACTTAAGCCTATTCTTAGTCTGGCGTCCATGGCTATGGCTGTCTTTTTATATTTTTTTAAGATTAATTCCGATAAGAGGCAATTCATATAATAAGGATGGACAAATTCACCTCTTTCATCAATAAAGATACATCTGTCCCCGTCGCCGTCAAAAATCACGCCCATATCCGCTTTATTTTTTTTGACTGTTAAAATAGCCGGCTTTTGGTTTTGCGGCAATATGGGATTAGGGCCGTGATCTGTAAACTTGTCACCGGCTTTAAAATTCATTTTTATTATTTTGGAGTTAAGCCGGACAAAAAAATAATCAGCCAGTTTGGCGCCTGATCCGCTACTGGCATCTAAAACT
>JAUSEE010000039.1 GCA_030650095.1 Candidatus Buchananbacteria bacterium | reverse complement strand
ATATTTATCAATAAATTTATCAACGATATTCGACCAATCATGTTCCTTGGCATAAACCCTGCCAACTTTACCCATCTCTAATCTTAAATTGTCATTATCTAGAAGTTGAACAATTTTATCTGCAATATCATCAACATCTTCATTTCTGGCAATTAAACCGGTTTTGCCATCAATTACAGCATCCCTAATGCCACCGGCATCGGAAGCCACAATAGGCTTGCCGCAAGCGCTAGCTTCCAAATAGACTATGCCGAAGCCTTCAAATTTTAAATCTTTAGAAAATTTTGGCGTATGCACATAAATATCACACAAATGAAAATATTTTATTATATTATCATGCTCAATTCTTCCCAAAAAATCAACCTGGTTGTTTAGTTTTAAATCTTCTGTTATTTTTTTTAGAAAATCTGCTTTCTGCCCATCACCAATAATTAGATATTTAATATCTGGATATTGATCTTTTATTTTAGCTAGAGCCTTGATCACTAAATCATGGCCCTTGCGAGAAATCAATTTGCCCACTGTGATTAATATTTTTTTATTTGCATATTTATTCTTTAATTCTGAAATATCAAGCTCATTTTCAAACTTAGAAAAATCTATTCCATTATGGATAATGGAAATATTATAATCTTTTTTGGCATATTCTATAATTTTATCTTTAGTAAACTGGCTAGGAACAATTATTTCTTTGGCTTGATTATATGACCACTTTAGTAAATATTTGGCTGGCCACTGAGTTAAAGGTGCTATAGCATAAGTCCCTTGCGCCCCCATAATAAATGGCAATTTATTTTTTTTAGCACAACGTGCAGCCATAAAAGACAGCGGGTATTCAAAAAGACAATGAACCAAACTAAAGCCAGTTAAGTCGATGGTCTTAAAATATTGCCAAATGTACCATTGCCAAATAATCCACATTGGTCTATTAGATTCCCTAAAACTCAATATTGGCCTGGGTAAAATATATTTAACACTAAACGGTAGATCTTCACGACTGGTTGATCTGCCATCACCAGGTACACTTGGAAGAAACAGAACAAAATCAATACCTTTTTTATAAAGCACATTACAATACTCATAGGTAAAATTACCTGTACCATATGTCCGGTCAAAATCAAAAGAAAAAATCGCTATTTTCATGACACCTTGGCTTTAATTAACTTAAGGAATTGTAAGTAAAATTTGGGCATCAAAAAATAATAAGTGCCCATAACATATTTATACTTATAATGGAAACGATATATTTTAGCTAGCCAGGGCGGTTGAGCCACTCCGACTCTACCGGCAAATTTTTCCAAATTATCCCAATCAAAATCCTTACCTTCTTGATCTTTTAACATTTCATACAGCTTAGTTTTAAAATAAGGCACAGGCAAGCTAGCGGCGCACATCACCTTTAAATTATTATCGGCTAAAAATTTCTCGGTTTCTTTGATGGTTTCCCTGGTCTCTCCCGGCAAGTTTAAAATAGAATAGAGACCCATATTAATGCCTAGTTTTTTACAAACACTAATAGCATGTTTGACTTCGGATAATTTTATTTGCTTTTTAGCTATATCTAACACCTTTTGCGAACCAGTTTCAAAACCAATATTAATTCTCACACAGCCGGCTTCTTTCATTTTTAGAGCCACGTCTTCTGTGACATCAGACGCTCTGGCATTACCGCCCCATTTAATATCTAAATTATTTTCTTTTATTAAGTCACAAATTTCTATGACTCTTTGTTTGACAATTAAAAACTCCCAATCCTGAAAATAAATACCCTTGATTTTAAATTTTTCGGCCAAATACTTCATTTCTGCAACCACATTTTGCGGAGTACGAGTAATATAACGCCCCTTCATCATTTCTTTAAGACAGTAAATACAATTAAAGGGACAACCACGCGAAGACATCATCAAGGCGAAGGGCTGTGGAATATCGGTAAAGGTGTAGCGATATTTATCCATGGGTAGTAAATCATAAGCGGGATAAGGCAAATCATCCAAGTTAGCATTGCGTGGCGCATCTGGATTACTTATCACCTTATTACCTTGCCAATAAGAAATGCCGGCTATCTTAGAGATATCACTACCACTGACTAGGGCCTGGACTAATTCTACGACAATTAATTCCGGCTCTCCCCTGACGACAAAATTAATCTGGCTATTTTGCAAAATCCAATCGGGCATCACCGTGCCATGAGAACCAGTTATGATCGTCTGAGGTATATTGATGTTATTAATAATCTCGACTAAATTACTAATCAAAAGTTTGATATGGCTGTGAGACGGCACTTCCCAACGATCAATGGGCGTAGAGGTTAAAATAAAAATATCAGGATTGAAATCCTTAATTTCTTTAATAGTCTCTTCTAGGGTTAAATTAATAGCATTAGCATCAACTAATTTGATTTCATGCTCTGTTCTAAGTAGGCTGGCAATGTAAGCCAAACTAAGCGGCTGACGCTTGCGAGCCAGTCTATTTAATTTACCAGTAAACAAACATGGATTTAAGATAAATATTTTCATGACTTATAAATAATTAATTAGCTGTTTTATTAGTCTAAAAAATTAACTTAATTGTTACTTATTTTTGGCCGTAAAAATAAATGCCACTAGCTACATTGATGCTCCTGTTTAAAATAAACTTATCAATGTATTTTAGGGGACTAACAATTATTTTAGTTAAATTTTTTATAATTTTATTTTTGGTAAATATTTGGACACACTCAACAATCAGCCAAGCCAGCGATGATCCGGCTCCAACTGCTACGCCAACCTCAATTTCGTTAAAATCCTTGCATAAAACCCTTAAGCCGCTGACAGTCCATCTCTGATAATCATCTGGAGCAGCATGATAGGGTTGTAAAAATGGCACACCGATATAGATCTTGCCACCTATTTTTAAAACTCTGTACATTTCAGCCACTATTTCCTGCGGATTCCCAACGTGCTCTAAAACAGCATCGCAAATAGCCATATCAATACTACCACTCTCAAAAGGTAAATTATTGCCAAAAGCTTTGATGTCGGCTGGGGCATAAGGATCAATACTTATTGTGCCGGCAATTTTATGACTGCCAGCACCCACATTGATTACTTTATCGCCACTGATTTTTATTTTGTTATAATTTTTAGTTGGATGAAATAATCCATCTCTCCTGAACTGTTTTTTTAACCACATAATTTATATTAAACTGCCCTTTATTTAAAAATTAAGCGAAATAAAATCAATTATTGATTTCGCTCTTTTATGCCAGCTATAAGCTTGAACATCATTATAAGATTGTTTGGATATCTTATCACTCAATAGTTTGTTTTGCAAGATTAATTTTAGGCCTTCAGCCAATTTTTGCGGATTATCCGGCTCTACTAAAATAGCATTATTAGCGTTTAATATCTCGGTGATACTGGGTAAAGCAGAAGCCACAATAGGTTTCTGCGCCGCCATGTATTCAAAGAGCTTGAGTGGCGAAGTATAGGTTTTAGAAATATCGCTTTTAGCTGAATTGGGCAAAACTAAAATATCAGCGGAGGCTAAATAAGCCGGTATTTCATGTTGAGGCAGATGACCGACAATCACAACATTCTTTAAACTCTTGGTTTTATTTTTAAAATCCAAAATATCTTTGGCGGTGCCTCCCACAATCACAACCAATTCTTGGTCGCTTAAAAAAGACGAGGCTTCAATTAAAGTTTCAACTCCCTTCCACTTATAAAGATGGCCGGTATAAAGAATTATATTTTTATCAATTGGCAAATTTAATTTTTTTCTTAATTCATCCTTTGATTCACTAGTAGATAGAAATTGATTTAAATCAACGGCATCCGGCGAAACCATGATTTTATCAGTTGGCAATCCGATAGCCATCAATTCATTTTTCAATCCTTTGGTGATAGCCACTATCTTGTGGCATTTCTGCCAATACTTTAAATAGCTCTTTTTATTTTTGGGCAGATTATGGGCTTCCCAAACAACTTTTTTGGAAAACATCTGCAAAAAAGGCAAGAGTTGTTCATCTCTACAGTAGAATATATAATCTGATTTATGTTTTTTAAACAAGAGATAAAACAAAAGCCCAAAAATAAAAAACAATATTTGAAACTTAATATAAAAACCGGATACAAAATCAACTAAAAAAATAGGATCAAATGTCTTAAGAGTTGTGATCTTAAAATTATCCCTGACTTTATAGTAATCACAGGGATTAGTTTCTTTTAATTTTTTGGTATTAATACGCGTTGGCAAAACCAATTCTAAATCAGCGCCGCTGTCAGAGAAAGATTCGCACATTTTAATAATCTGCCAGCCATGGGCTTTTTCAGTTGGAATACGCGCATTAGCGATGTATATTATTTTCATTGCGTTAGCCAATTATTATACCAGACTTGAAACATTAAGAGTGTCCATATTTTTTTGCGATGATCGACTTTTTTCTGCCTATGCTCCGTTAAAATTTTATTAACATAAACGGGATTAAAAATACCCTGATTCTTAATATGACTTGTACTGAGCAAATCATCAGTAAAATCTTTTAACTCGCTATTGAGCCACTTAGCCACCGGCACGCCAAAACCTTTTTTGGATCTGTTTATGATATTAGCCGGCAGCTTATCTTTCATAAGCTCTTTTAAAATATACTTGGTAGTAAAGCCATTTAATTTTAACTTGTAAGGCAGGGAGTTTATAAAATCAACCAAATGATAATCCATAAACGGCGCCCGCACCTCCAGGGAATTATACATGGAAGCTCGATCAGCTTTAACCAGTATATCATCGGCCAAATATTGCTTTAAATACAAATAAATTAATCTATTCTCTAGGGGCTGGCCTTTAACCTTAGAAAGCAGATTATCCAACTCGAAAAAACTTTTGCTGAAATCTGTGATTGATAAAATATCATTGGATAATAAATTTTTATTTTCTTTGATGTTAAATGAACTCAGCCAAATTTGATTTTGAATTTCTGTTTTATATTCATAGCCGGACATTAATCTTTTGAGTTTAAAATCAAAACTGAAATTATTATATGACGCGGGAAGCAGATTAATCATTTTTTGTAGAGCAGTAATACCAGAAACCGGCAAATGCCTAATCAATTTAGCCAACTTAAGGGCTTGAAAAGTGGGGTAACCGGCTAAAAGCTCGTCTCCGCCATCACCGCCTAAAGCCACGGTAACGCTATTTTTGGTGAACTTAGACAAAAGATGAGTGGGGAAAATAGAGGCATCAGCAAAAGGCTCGTCGCTTATTTGAGCCACATCAGACATAGCCCCCAGCAAATCAGCGGGAGAACAGTTAAGATGATGATGGTCTGTTTTTAGAATATCAGCCACCTCTTGGGCATAAATTGATTCATCAAATGATTTATCATCAAAACCAATGGAAAACGTTTTTACTTGCTGGTCAAAATTGCGGCTAGCATAATAAGTGATAGTCGAGGAATCAATCCCACCCGAGAGAAAAACTCCCAAAGGAACATCGGCTATCAGCCTTCTTTTAACTGCACCCGATAGCAGGTCATCGAATGTTTTTAAAACCATGGCTTTATCGCTAGTGTCAATTGACGGCTTTTTAAAGGTTACATCCCAATACTGTTTGTTCACCAATTGGTTGTTTTGCCAAACCAAGAAATGGCCAGGCTCTAATTTATGGACTCCTTTGATTAAGGTTTGCGGAGTTGGAATATACTCATAAATAAAATATTTATTTAAATTATCAAAATCAAGATCTTTCCTTATCAGATTATGCTGGAACATCGCTTTTAATTCCGAGGCAAAAATAAAAGTGTTATTTACAACACTGTAATAAAGCGGTTTCTGGCCCAGCCGGTCTCTGACTACAATCAATTTACGACGCTTTTGATCCCAAAGCGCCAAAGCAAACATGCCATTTAAGCTCGCTAAAAAATCCTCTCCTTTTTCTTCGTAAAGATGAATGATAACTTCCGTGTCTGTCTTGCTTTTAAAACGATGTCCTTTTTTTTCCAAATCAGATCGTAATTCCAAAAAATTATAAATTTCGCCATTGAAAATTATCCAAACCGTATCATCCTCATTGGACATAGGCTGGCCTCCGGTTGATAAATCAATAATGCTTAAGCGCCTGAAGCCGAAATAAAGATTCTCAAAATTATAAAAATTCTCATCGTTGGGACCACGATGAGCCAGACTTCTAGTCATATTTTTTATAATTTCATGATTGCCAGAACCATGAAAGCCGGCAATGCCACACATATGTTTATAGTTTGATGCTTAATTATTGCTATCGGTATTCTGATTATTTTTCAGGCAGATAAAATCAAATTCAATCTGATCAAACCCGCCGACTAGGTAACACCAAATGCGACTGCAAAAATTAGGATTTAAGTTGGCCAATTTAGAAATGACTTTATTTACTGTTTTCAAATATGAAATTGTGTTCTGGCCATAGCCCATGTTAGGCAACAAGTGGAAAAATGCCAGCCAACTTAATTCCATTTTCTTTAATTTAAAATCAATTCCAAAGTAACCATGCCTGATAAAATTTTTATTGAAATAAAGCGGAAAAGTTACATCAAACCCATGGCTATGCTCGGCATGAGTAAAGCCACGGCTAAAATGAGGCACTTTGATTATCAATTGTCCACCCGGTTTCAAAATACGATGGATTTCCGCCATAACTTTAAACGGCCTGTCCAAATGCTCCAGAACATGATCAGCTTCAACCAAATCAAAAGTATTATCAGAGAAAGGATAGGGAGTAATATTTAAATCATGCTGCACATCCGGATTAGTTAAGATATTCCAGTCGATATTAATATAATCTGGCTTTGGCAATCCGCCGGCGCCAAGATTCAATTTATTCATAAAAATTAATTTTTTCTTTAATTATATAAGTTTTTTGATCTTGCGACTGATGATAAATGCGCATGATCATTTCGGCCAGTAGGCCGATTAAAACCAAAAGAACTCCGACTATGAAAAATAAAGCTATCAAAATAGGCAATGGCGTTTCGATAAAGCTTTTACCGCCCCAGAATTTATAATAAATAGCCAAGGCAAAAGCCAAGAAACTAATGATAATGGAATAAAAGCCGGCTTTGCCAAAAAAATAAATCGGCTTAGTCGAATAACCGCTTAAAAATTTAATGACAACCAAATCCAAAAAGACTTTTAAAATTCTTTCCATGCCATATTTGGAAGAGCCGAATTTGCGCGGAGAAAAACTAACTTCCACTTCGGCAATCTTAGCTCCCTGCCAAGAAGCTAAAACAGCGATAAAACGATGCATCTCGCCATAAAGCTTTACATTTTTAATAACTTCTTTGCGATAAGCTTTTAAGCTGCAGCCAAAATCATGTATTTTAACTCCGCTTATTTTAGCAATCAGCCAATTAGCTATGCGCGAGGTAAGCCGGCGACTTAAAAATTGGCCCTGCCAACGATTTTTACGCCAACCGGAAACCAAATCATAGCCTTCATCTATTTTAGATAACAGCAAGGGAATATCAGCCGGATCATTTTCCAAATCAGAATCCAAGAAAATAACAACATCGCCTTGAGCCGCTTCTAGGCCGGCCGCCCAACCGGCGGTTTGGCCGAAATTTTTCCTAAATCTGATAAGACGCCAATCCTTTTCATCTTTAATATAATTCTTTAAGACTTCGAAGCCATTATCGGTGGAACCGTCATCAATAAAAATAATTTCCGTTGGCTTATCAACCAGTGGCAATAATTTATGTAATTTTTCCACCAGAAGAGGCAAATTTTCCTCTTCATTATAAAATGGAATTATTAACGATAGATACATATTTTTTATTTAATCGTATTTAACTTATAAATTTGGACATCGGGTCCGGCTTGGCGATTCTTCAGTATCTGATGGACGAAATTATCAGGCCAAGTTTCTACAATAGCATAAGGCGAGCCTTTAAATTCTTTTACTAATTTAAGTCGTGGCTCTAAATTCTTACCTAAAGCAGAAGTACGTCTGGCGGTATAAGAATCAATGATATAATATTGATACTCTAAAATATTAGGGGGCAGATCTAAAATCAAATCCAGAGGCCAAACACAATAACTTTCTGGATCATTTTTCTCCCACATAACATAATCCTGGCTTCTTAGACTTAAGTTCCTAAATTGCTGCTGCTCGTAAAGACACTCAGTGTTCTTCATTAAATCAAATTCCCAGGAATTAACAACAATTTTAGAGCCGTAGGGCAGGTTATTTTCTATCCAGTTTTTAGCCAAAATCCTGGTATCGGTTTGAGTTAGTATGATATCAAAAATAACGGCATTTTTCAATGGCAGCAGTACTGAGGCCAAACAGATGATAAACAGCCAAAAACCTGATTTTATCTTCAAAAAATTAACTGCCTGGTCCAAGCCATAACCGGCTATTATAACAAGAAACGGTAAAAACAGCAAGACATAACGCGCTTCAAAATGAAGCAGGAAATAATACAAAAAGGGAGAGATTAACGGAATAAAAATAAGCAAAAAGAATAACTTCCTGTTTTTAAAAAATAAGATAAAGCCGCCAATCAAGGACAGAACGAGAACAGCCGTTTCCAAATGATAAAGAGTTAGGATTATTTCCTTTATAACTTGCCAGAAGCCAGCCAGGGTCTTAGCGGCCGTGGCAGTTGAATCTTCCCCCAGTGCCATACGATAAAACTCTTGGGGGTAAGCAGCCACAGATAGGATGAATATTGAAATGGACAGTAAAACAAAAATCCAGAAACGACGATCGGTAAACTTTACCCGCCAAGAATTCCTTAAGAATAGAAAATGGATGGCGGCTAAGATAAGGCCGTAGATGGCAAAAATATAATCGGCAAATCCAGCCAAACCGACCATCAAGCCGGCTAAAATATAATTTCTTTTGCTGGGACTCTTTAAAATGGAAAAAGCCAGATACAAAACTAATAAGCCAAAAAAAGCGCCGACATTCCAATGCTTAACAAAATGACCTTGATGAATCGGCAGCCAGCTGACAGCATAAAGCAAAGCCGAAAATAAACCAATTCTTTTAGAAAAGATCTTTTGGCCCACCTTATACATAAGAAAGACTATGGCCACGGCAAAGAAGACATTAACAATTCGGCCGATCAAGAAAAAATTTTCCGGATTAAGGATAAAATAATCGCGCAAAGAAGCTAGGGAAGAAAAATTACCTGAAAAATAAACAAAAATAGCCCAAGGCACAAAGAAAATCAAAAGAATCCAAGGAACCAAGACCGGGTAATACAAAAGACGGAAAACATTCGGTTCTAAAACTGGAAAAATATTTTTCTGATACATCATTTTCAGAGCTCCGCCCACGATTGATTTTTCATCGCCCACAAACAATCCGGGCAAGCCATAAGCCACCCCCCAGATGCGCAAAACAAAAGCTAACAATAAAATTAAAATAATAACGTAATTATTTTTTATAATGATTTTTAGCTTATTAATTATCAACATCGATTAACTTATGAATTTTTTATTTAAATAAACAAGTAGCAGTTTTGGATCTTTAATCACTCTAATCATCTTATCATATAATTTCATTAATTTCATTTGATATTGTCCGGCTTTAGAAAATTCAGTATGAGACAAATTACCTGATAAAACCTTTTCCAATTCTACTTTATGATTTAATTTAAAAGGCCTGGGAATCTTATGATTTAAAGGATAAACCACATTAAGATTTACATATGATTTAAGATTATCTATTTGATCAAAATCAAAATTACGGCTTCTTAAAATAGCCCGGCAATTATCACCCTCTATCTTAAAATCATCCCAGGTGGTGTTTTCTTTAATTAGATGATCTGATTTGGCCAAATCATAAATATCAGTGCCAGGATAAGGCACCATGCTAAAAACATCCACGTAAGCCAAGCCTGATTTTTGTATAAAATCAATGGTCTGGACTATGTCATCCACCGTTTCATCGGGAGAGCCGATAATGAAAGAGCCAAAAGACGGCAAACCGACTTTTTGGCATAAAGCCACGGCTTGGTAAGATTGGGAGATCTTAACCGAATTGTTTTTTAAATAAGCCAGCATATTAGGCGAACCCGATTCAACGCCAAAACGCACCAAAATACAGCCGGCTTTCTTCATTTTTATAAGTATATCTTCATCCACAGAAGAAACGCGGGCATGACAAGACCATTTTATTTTTTTATTTATGCCTTCAGCTATAAATCTATCGCAAAGGTCAGAAATGTATTTCTTATTGGTCACCAGTTCATCGTCTAAAAAAGAAATTCCTTCGATGTCATATTTTTCAATCAGCCATTTTATCAGCCCCATGACATAATCAACGCTGTGTATTCTAAACCGTCGCTGCCACATATTTTTAGAGCCGCAAAAAACACAATCAAAGGGACAACCGCGTGATATTAAGAGAACCACGACCTTCTTTAATTCATTTTCCAATCTAATGCCATGAAAATATTTTTTCATATCCACCAGATCATAGGCCGGATAGGGTAAAATATCCAGATCGGTTATAAACGGCCGATAGCCGTTAAAAATTATTTGGCCGTTAACTTTTTCATAACAACCAGACTCTTGGGTAGGAAATATCTTCTCTTTTAATTTACTTAGTATCTGAGAAAGTGTAATTTCGCCCTCTCGTACCACCACTAGATCAAAATCGCTTTTTGACAAAATATCTTCCGGTAATGTAGTCCCGTGATAACCGCCTAAAATCAAAAAAATGTCTTTGTTTATATTTTTTATGGCCGTAGCCAGCTTGGACACAGAATCTATAACATCAGTGGTGGCGGTAAAGCCTACGGATAAAATCTTATTATCCTGATTTAATATTTCAAATTGCGACAGGATGGATTCATATCCCCCGTCAATAATTTTGACCTTAAAATTCTGAGACCTGCAATAGCCGGCCAAGGTAAAAATACCGACTTTATTAACTCGTCCAAAATTAATTAACAAAATATCTATTATCGGCTTGTTTTCTTCTGTCATTATTTTTGATTATTTTGATAAATATTAAAATGGCTCTCTATATTTTTTTGCCAACTAAAGTTACGACTGACAAAATCCACCGCCCGTTGACTCATTTTTTCATATAAATCTTTATCGGTCTTTAATAATTTAATCTTGTTCGATAAGGCCGAAATATCTCTGGGCTCAACCACAAAACCTGATTTATTAGCTCCAATAGCTTCCGGTATGCCGCCGCTGCTGGTGCCTAGAACCGGCAAGCCGCTGATTTGGGCTTCCAAATAAACAATGCCTAAACCCTCCACATCATCATTCTTAGCGTCAAAAAAAGAGGGCATGGAAAAAACCTGGGCTGATTTATAATAATTCAATATTTCTTCACGCTTAACAGCTCCGGCAAAAATAATCGAACTTGATAAATTATTTTCTTTAACATAATTTTCCAACTCCTGCCTGTCGCCGCCACCGACTAATATTAATTTAATATTATTGTCTGGCAATTGGCCTATAGCTTTGATCAGATCCAAGGCTCCCTTTCTTTCAACCAACCGCCCGACAAACAAAACCACAAAATCATCCGGCTGGATATTAAACTTTTCTCTTACATCATAAGACCGGCTTAATTCTAATTGTGATATGCCAGGATAAATCACTTTTACTTTATTCTCCGCCATTTTATGCCTTTTGAGCATCAAATTTTTTGTGGAACTGCTGAAAGCTAAAATTTTATCAATCAATCTTAAAGTAAAGCTTTGAACTATTTTAGTGATTAAACTGCCACTAGTTGTGACGACTTCCGTGCCATAAACCGTGAGGCAGGACTTTACTTTAAACAACTTAGCAAACAGAGCCACAAAAAAACCGACTGGAAAAAAGGTGGTAGTATGCACCGCATCAAAATTACCGTTTTTAATTATTTTAAAAATATTAACAGCCAAACTAAAAATCGATTTTTGAGGTAATAGATCGATTTTTAAATCACCGGCATTTTCCGGCCGGATACCGGAGCCAAAAACAAAAACTTCCACTTCAGCTTCCGAGTGGATTTTTTTAAAAAAGTAAGGCAACTGAAAACTGTAAGTGGCAACGCCTCCTATGCGCGGCGGAAAATTATCGGTAAAATATCCTATCTTCATTATTTAAACTGGTTTATTATTTTAACAGCCAATTCATCCAAATTATGATTTTTAACAACCTCTTCCCTAAGCTGTTTCCTGATTTTTATTTTTTTATCGTCGGATAAATCTTTCAGCCATTTTATTTTTTCAGCCAGTTGATACGGATTGTTTTTGGCCACCATAAAATCACTTGGCAATATCTCTTCAAAAGCCTCGTTAGAGGTTAAAACCAAGCAGCCGCAACTCATCGCTTCCAAAACTACTTTATCCACGCTGCCTGTACCGCTCATATTGATAAACAAATCAGCTCCTTGGTAATAAACCGGCATATCTTGATTGGCTATCCAGCCGATAAATTCTACCTGATCATCCAAAGACATGGCTTTAACCATTTGCCTTAAACTAGCCAAATACTGCCGTTGGAATTCTAATATGACATCGCCGATTATTTTTAACTTGATATTTTTATCTTTCAAAATATCCAAAGCCTTGATAATTGATTCATAATCCTTAGTCGGTGAAATACGGCCGACAGAAATAATTTTAAAATCAGCCGGCTTATTTTTGTTTTCTATTTCTTTAAAAAGATTGGTATCAATGCCGTGTCCGACTGCCAGAACTTTCTTAGAAAACCACGGCCGCCTGAAACTAGAGGCGGAAGCGGTTATTATTTTATCAGCTAATAATTCCATCAAACGGCGACGCCAATTGACTTGCTTATGAGTATACCAGCTAACAACTTTTTTACCGTATATTTTAGCCAATGGCGCTGACAAAATAGTGTACTCCGGGTTCATATGGCAAAATAAGCCGTCAACTTTAGGCAAAACCTTAATCAATCTAGACCACAAAGTAAAAACTTTTTTTATCCTGCCCGACTTAGGCAAAAAAATAACTTCAATGTTTTTAGCCAGTCCGCTGGCATCACCCGCTTGCCAGGAAATGACATAGAGTTTACTAGTATTCTCCCCTATTTTTTTAACCCAATTCCAAGCAAAGCCGGCTAAGGCATCACGGCTGTCAATTTTTCTGGTTATCATTAATAATTTCATGGCTGGCAAATTAATTTTTTAAAAAAGAAAAAACAGCATTAAGAGAATCAACGGCCGATTTTATTTCTGCCGGGTGTGTAAACAGCCTTTTAAGGCGCATCAGAATATATTTGGGACGAAAATAATATTTCTTATAGCAGTAGTGGTATAAATTTGAAATTTCATCTTGTGTTATGTGGGGCAATTTCATAACCGGCTTGGACAAGTCATAATCATCCCAATCGTAAGTCATAATCAGATCATGGCTTTTGGCTTCATCAAACATCTGCGTGCCGGGGTAAGGAGTGGTAATATTGAAAATAGCAATCTCCGGATTGAGCTCAATGGCAAAACGCAAAGTTTCTAAAACAGTCTCTTTGGTTTCAATTGGGTTGCCGATCATAAAAGCGCCTCGGACATCTATCTTGGCTTGTTTGGTTAATTGAACAATTTTTTTGACCAAGTTCATGTCTATGTTTTTATTGATGGAATTTAAGACATCTTGATTGCCGCTTTCAATGCCATACATGATTTGATGGCAGCCTGATTTTTTCATCAGCTTCAAAAGATCCAGATCGATGAAATCAACGCGCGAAAAGCAGCACCAAGAAATATCCATTTTATTTTCCAAGAGCATTTGGCAGAATTTTCTGACATTGTCTTTGTAGGTGGTAAAAGTATCGTCATAAAACATTATCTGTTTGATCCCATATTCTTTTTGCAGCATTTTTATTTCTTCTATGAGCGATTTGGCCGAGCGAAAAACCATACTGGTGCCCAAAGTCTTGTTGCAAAAAGTGCACCGGCCAGGACAGCCACGGCTGGTTAACATGCTAATGGCCGGCAATTTTTCATAAGAGCCTTTAGCCGGATAATATTTATCCATCGGCAGCAAATCATAAGCCGGATAAGGCAAATCGTCTAAATTATTTATTCTGGGACGAGCTGGATTAGTAATCACTTGTCCGTCTTTTTTATAAATCAGGCCTTTTATTTCTGATAGCGGCAGGCCAGCTAAAATTTCACTCATGGTAATTTCCCCTTCTCCGCAAACCACCAGATCAATAGTGGATTGGGAAATTACTTCGGCTGGCAGAGCGGCACAATGGGCTCCGCCGAAAACAATTATGGTCTCCGGATAAACTTTTTTTATAATTTTGGCCATCTCGTAAGCATTTTTTACCGCCGCGGTGGTTGATGTAAAGCCGACATATTTGGCTCTGAAGTTCTCTAAATTATGCCTTAAATAATTTTCAAAGCCCTCAATGGAAATTTTTTCAGCCGGCGCATCAATAATTTTAACCGTAAAACCTTTGGATCTGACATAGGCGGCAATAGAAGCCAAACCTAAGGAAGGAAAAGACGAATCTATCTTTTGCCAAATATTACTTTCTTTTTTAAATAAAGTGGGATTTATAAATAAGACATCCAACATAGCTCTTAAAAATTAATTACTTTTAATAAATCCCAAGGCAAGAATGAATTTCTAATCAGATAACCAACAGCCGCGTAAGCAATCAAAATCAAAATTATGACATATTTATTTTTTAACTTAGATAAGCCGAAAGCGCTGACCATAGACAGAAGCGGCACAAAAATAAAAGCAATCCTCTGGGTTAAACCGGGCCAAGCCAAAAAAGCGATGGAAGCCGGCAAAAGAGCCAGCAAAATCTTAAACCTCTTTAAATCAAAATTCTTATATTCCTGATAAAGGCCATAAGCAAAAATCGGCCAGCCGGCTAAAAAGAGCCAGCCCAAAACCTTAATAAGTAAAATAATGCTCCAATTAATGCCCGGATCAGCTGTGTTTAAAATAGTGGCGTCAACTGCATACAAATACCTATCAATGTAAGAAAAGCCGAATTTAAGATAAACAAAAATATAATAAAGAACAGGGATAATGGAAAATAAAATTGCTGTTTTAATTAATTCTTTTATTTTCTGCCAGGGAGTTAGAGGCAAAAATAAAATCAAGATGCCCAAAGTGGTTAAGCCCAAGGCGCCGTATTCTTTAAATAAAACTCCGACCGATGAAGCTAAGATAGCCAGCCAGAAAAATTTCTTTTGCCTGGTCTTAAAATAATTTACTGCCAAAAGAGCTGTCAAAAGAAAAAAGAACCAGCCGCCAATATCGGTGCGGTAAGTTGGGCCGTAATTAGTGAAGCAGTAATTGGCAAAAAATAGGACGCTGGCAATTAAAGCCACTTTATGGCTTTGATAAATAGCCTTGACCAGTTCGTAGAAAACCAAAATGATCAAAAAATAAAAAATCAAATTGATAAAAAACATGCCGGCATATCCACCGCCCAAAAATTGTCCGGCAGCGATAGAAAAATAAAGCATCAAAGGAGTGGTTAAAATTCTGGTTTTTAACATTTTTTCCGTTTCGCCGCCGTAAAGGTTGTGATCATAGTCCTGGCCTTGGATAATCTGCATAGCGCCTAAATAAGAGGGAGAATCACCATTTAATTCCAAGGGGTAGCGGACAAAAAACAGGGCTATAAGCAAGTTAGCGACAGCCAAGGCAAAAAGCCAAAAATATGGTGATTTAACGATTTTTTTATAATTTATAGCCATAAAACAATACTGATAATTTACTAAATCACTAGTTAAAGCCAATCTATTGATTTTGTCCAACTGCTATGATAGAATAAGCGAGTTAAAAATAAACCGCTATTTGGCCAATTTATTTGTCAAAATAAACTATATTTACCACTTAATATTACCAATAAATTAAGATAAATTCAACCATTAATATGATCCCCTTTGTCGATTTAAAAACCCAGTACCAAACACTAAAAAACGAAGTTAACGAGGCTATAGCCGGAGTTTTGGAAAAAACCAACTTCATCCTAGGCGAACCGGTAGCTGAATTTGAGGAAAATTTTGCCAAATTCTGCGATGCCAAATACAGCGTAGGCGTATCTTCAGGCACCGACGCCCTTTATTTGGCCTTAAAAGCCCTGGGCATAGGCGAGGGTGATGAAGTGATTGTTCCGGCTAATACCTTTGTAGCTACGGCCAATGCCGTGTCCCAAGTGGGCGCCACTCCTGTTTTAGCTGATGCTGATTTCCAGACTTTTAACATTGATTTGAATAAACTAGAGTCTAAAATAACCAGTAAAACCAAAGCTATTATTCCGGTTCATTTATACGGCCGGATGATTGATATGGATAAATTGATGTTTATAGCCAACAAATACAGCTTGCCGGTAATCGAAGATGCTTGCCAAGCGCACGGAGCGACTTGGAATAATAAACCAGCCGGTTCATACGGACTCATCGGCTGTTTCTCTTTTTATCCGGGAAAAAATTTAGGAGCTTACGGAGATGCCGGCGCGGTTGTAACTTCCAATGAACTCATTTATGAAAAAATAAAAATGTTAAGAAATTACGGTTCTAAAATAAAATACCATCATGATATCATCGGCTACAATAAAAGACTGGACACTATTCAAGCAGCCATTTTAAATGTTAAGCTCAAGTATTTAAATGATTGGAATATTAAACGCTTGCATAACGCCCGATTATATAATGAGAAATTAAAAGACTTAAAAGAAATAATCACGCCGGAGATTACAGACGAATCTAACCGCCAAGTTTTTCATTTGTATGTTATCAGAGCGAAAGAGCGAGACGAGCTTTTGAAATATCTAAATGACAACGGCGTCCAGGCCGGCATCCACTATCCTATTCCTATTTATGCCCTAGAAGCTTATGCTAATCTTAATTTAAACAAATCTGATTTTGCAGTAACCGAACAACTGTCTAAGGAAATAATTTCTTTGCCGATGTTTGCCGAATTAACTGCAGAGCAAATTGATGAAGTGACAAGTCTCATAAGAAATTTCTACCAAAACAATCAATCCACTGCCGACTACACCATAAAAAAAGCCAAGATTAATTTCGGCTTGATCGGCTATGGCTATTGGGGCCCTAATTTTGCCAGAGACATAGAAGCCAATCCGGAAAGCCAGCTTAAATACTGCGCCGATTTGGATGTTAACAGCCTGCTTAAAGTAAAAGCTAAATATCCTTCGACTATAGTGACAAATGATTACCACGATATTTTAAACGATAAGGATGTTGACGCGGTAGCCGTGGTAACGCCAACTAAGACCCACTACCAGATTGTCAAAGAAGCGATTTTAGCTAAGAAGCATGTTTTTGTGGAAAAACCGATGTGTTACAGCACCGAGGAAGCTGTCGAATTAGTGGCTTTGGCTAAAGAAAATAAGGTTAAACTTATGGTGGGCCATATTTTCCTTTTCAATCCGGCCGTTGATTACATTAAAAAATCTATTGATTTGGGCCAAATAGGAAAATTGCGCCATATGCATTTTCAAAGAAGGAATTTAGGGCCGATTCGACAAGATGTTAATGTGATGTGGGATTTAGCGCCTCATGATATTTCCATGGCTCTGTATTTTATCGGCCAAATGCCAACCTCGGTGATCGCTTCCGGGGAAACTTTTTTGCAAAACAACAACAATAATTATGATGTAGTTTCAGCCACCATGAAATTCACCAACAATATAGTGGTCAATATGATTTTCAGCTGGATGGATCCGATAAAAATAAGGGATGTAACCATCGTCGGCGATCAAAAAATGATTTTATTTGATGATGTCAGCCCATTGGAAAAAATAAAAGTTTTTGATAAAAACGCCAACATCATTGAAAATACCAAAGATGTTTCTTTTGGCGAATACCAAATCAATATCCATGGCGGCGATATTTCCATTCCGGCTATCAAATCCAACGAACCGCTTAAGGAAGAAATCAGCCATTTTATTGATTGCCTTAAGAATGACAAAAAACCTTTCACCGACGGTGAAAATGGACTGGCGGTGGTAAAAGTGCTGGCCGCCATTCAAAAATCATTGGATAATAATTCAGCTCATATACAAATTTAAGAACCGATGTTCTTTTAAAAGGAAAAACATGGAAAACAAAGAAAACTTAAATATCAACGAGCCTAAAAAGAATGTCAACAATGTTACAGTTGGCCAGAATGTTAAGATATACGACTTTGTTAATCTTTATGGCTGTGAAATAGATGATGAAACCCAAATCGGCACATTTGTCGAAATACAACGCGGAGCTAAAATCGGCAAAAGGTGCCACATTCAATCCCACACTTTTATTTGCGAGGGAGTCACCATTGAAGACGATGTTTTCATCGGACACGGCGTGATGTTTATCAATGATAATCATCCTGACATGGAAAAGACATTAAATAAAACTTGGACGCTTTCTCCTGTTTTGGTAAAAAAAGGCGCTTCCATTGGCAGCGGAGCCATTATTATGGGCGGAGTAACTATTGGCGAAAAAGCGGTTATCGGGGCAGGAGCGGTAGTAACCAAAGATGTGCCCATGGGAGCAACTGTTGTTGGAGTTCCAGCCAGGCTTAAATAATTTTTTTCAAACAAAAAACAGAGTGGTAAACACTCTGGTTTTTTTATTTAATGATTATTTCTATGCTTTTAAACAGTCGGGACCGCTCATATGTATTTCTGTTGGCAGATCTTCATAAATAATAGTTACTATATAAGTAACATGTCCAGAAAGGAGGCCATTTTGTCTCTGTGCTATTGCAGAACTTAGATGAATAACTTTCTTGCCGTCAGCCAAAAATTTAGAAATTTCTGTGTCAAATTCATTATCGTCATTAGCTAGCATAAAAAAAGTCTTGCTTTTCTGGACCATTTCTCCTGCCTTCCTTGTCTGTTTAAATTGGTTTTATTAAAGTACAAAAACTCAAATGCTAGTATAACAAATTATTAGTAAATTGTCAATAGTAGTAAAAATAACTAAAAAACATAGCTATTTCTTAATCCCAAATCTCAAATAAATAACCGGTTTGGAAATTCGCCACCAATCTCGCAACGGCACCATTTTAGTGTAACCTTTTTCTTTAAAATAACGCTTGGTCACCGGCGCTTCTTTCACTCTCTCTTTGTTAATACGGACAGCTTGGCAAAGCAAATAAGGCTCTAGCTCGTAGTGGTTAAGCCACTCCTGATTTAAGTTTATCTTGTCTAAAAGCGAAACCCTGACAGCGCGAAAACCGTTAGTGCCATCGGTAAAAGGAAAGCCGGTAAACAGCCGAATAAATATTCCATAGGCTCTGGTAGTAACCCGCCTAAAAAGAGGAATATTTTCCACGTCCCCGCCTTTGAGCCAACGCGAACCTTGGACTAAATCATAATCACCGCTTAAAATCGGCTCTACTACTCTGGGAATCTGCTCCGGCGGATCTTGATCATCTCCGCCCATAACCGCAATAATATCCATGCCATCGGCTTTGGCCCTGATAAAACCATCCCTGATGCCGGCGCCCACGCCTAAATTTTTTTCGTGTTTTACCACTACCGCGCCGGCCTGTTCGGCCAATGCCACTGTTTTGTCGCTGGAGCCGTCATCAACCACATAAACCGTATCGATTAAAGAAATTTTCTTGACTCCTTTAACCACATTTTCAATATGCTGTTCTTCATTATAAGCCGGTATGACCATGGCGATTTTCATATGCTATAAATTATTATTAATAATATCAGTCCAAAAATTAATTATTTTATTGGTGTTATCGCTGTATCTTTCTTTGGCTAATTCCCGGCCATATGCGCCCATCTTTTTAGCTTCCTCCTGGTTTTGTAATAACCAAATAATTTTTTCGGCTAATTTTTCCGCGTCGCCAATAGGAACTAAAAAGCCGTTTTTGCCGTCTTCAATAATTTCCTTGGCACCGGTGGTAGCGGTGGAAACAACCGGTTTGCCCGAAGCATTGGATTCGACTAAAACTTTGCCGAAACTTTCTGAAGTTGACGATAAGACCAGAAAATCAATTTGGCTGTATAAATCAGTTAATTCGTTATGTTTAATCTTGCCTCTGATATCGATAGCGGAAAAATTATTCTTAACCATGGCCTTTTTTATTTCGCGATCAGTATCAGCACCGGCTTGAATAAAATTAACATCGCTTATTTTATCTTTAACTAACTTAAAAGACTTAACTAAAGTATTGTAATCTTTAACTTCATCATCACGGCCGATGTGCAAAATATTTCTATGGTTAACCTCATTACTTATTCTTAAATATTTGCTCAAATCAATGGGGGTAGAAATAACCCTGACTTTTTTTTCACTAACGCCGACTTTTATTATTTTTTCTTTTTGCCCGCTACTCATTACCCTAACAGCGTCAGCGTGCTTGACAACTAATTTAGACAAGGGCAATAAAAAATAATTAAGTCCGCTTTCCTGCAGCCATTTGATATTGTCCCAGAAGTCGCCATGAAAATGAACTAATAATTTAGATTTGAACTTGCTCTTAAGCCGCCAACCGACTAAACCGTCAACAAAGGGCGTTTGAGTGATTATCAAATCATAATTATTTTCTTTAAATAAATTTTTTCCAATTTTATAGGCATCATGGATATATTTCAGTTTAACAGAAGAATTGGTGGGATAAGCCGTTACCTTATCGGATATCTTATATTTATCAAAGCCCTTTTTAGACATAACGATTATATCCAATTTATCGCAAAAATCGCCGTATTTTTTATGGCGTTCTAGAGCATCCCCCAATTGGCCTCGACCTAACAGCCCTTTATCTATTGATATTATTAAAACTTTCATGATTATTTTAATTTAAACCTTAAACCACTTAGGCAAATAAACTTTACTTAAATTAACAGGTATCTGTTCATTTTTTTCAAGTAGTAGCCAAATATTGCCTCCCCAGAGTTGTAAAATTGGCTCCATAAGATGATTAAGCCACACCGGCAAACTTCTTATTAGCCCGGATGTTTTAACTACCCTGTAGCCAGCCATTTCCAGTAAATAAACAAGGGCTTTTTTATTAAAAGCATAAAAATGGCAATGCGCCCGATGTTTATTTAAAAATGACATTAACGGTATCTGAATAACAAACCGTCCATCAGATTTAAGCAGCTGCCGGCAATCGTATAAAAATTTATAGGGACTTATCATATGAACCAAAAAATCAGTGCACCAAATCAAATCAAATTGTTCATGAATTAATTCTAAATCATCTTCGGCATTTATATCAACGACATTCAAACCCAGTGACTTGGCAAATTCTGCTGCCTGGGTATTTTTTTCTATGCCTACAGAATCTTTTGCAAAATTAATAAGATTATGACCATAAGTACAGCCAATATCCAGAATTTTAGCCTTAAAGTCTAAATTAAATCTATTATAGATATAAGAATTTTTATCTGGCCAATCCTTAAAAAACTTTTTATAAATTCTTTCATTTTCTGCTGGGCCAGCCAAACCTTTCTCTAAAATTATTTTTTTTAACTCCTCGTTAGTTTTTTTCATAATTATTTAACAACGAATTTTTTAGCTAATTTATATTCGAACGGAAAGTAGAAAAATTTTAATTTCCAACGCAATTCGCAAAATAAGACAAAAATTAATTTAAGCAATTTTTGAGCCTTCACGCTGGAGCCCATGGCGCTCTTTAAACTCATAGCGCCAAACCGGACATAGGCTTCCATTGATTCCACAAAATCCTTGTATTTAACCCAAGGGAAATTTTGCACCGTCAAATAACTCAACTCATTTTCAACCAAATGGGCCCACTCATCCAAAGATTGAGGCGCTCGCCAGCCGGAAGCCAAACATTCCTGGTATAATTCCGAACCGGGATAGGGCCGGAAAGCCTGGGGGCCCAAAATCTGCACCTTATCGCTTAACTTTACCAATCGATCAATGACTTTCAAAGTTAGCATCATATCCGCCTTGGTTTCTCCGGGTAGTCCTATCATAAATGAATACTGTGGTATGATACCATGTTTCAAGCACATTTTGGCCGAATAAACAATTTGATCCGGCTCAATATCTTTTTTGATTTTCTTTAAAATTATCGGGCTGCCTGATTCAGCGCCAAAAGACAAAAGATAGCAGCCGGAAGCTTTTAACTTGGCCATAAATTCGTCATCAATCATGCCTTCTTTAATATAGTCGGCCCGCACGGTTGTTTCCCATGGTATGATTATATTCTTTTCTATCATGCCGCTGACAATGCCCTGGGAGCGATTTATATCCACAAAAAAATTCTCATCCCAAAATCTTAATGATTTGCCGGCAAAATAATCCTGGCTTTTTATAATGGCCAAATCTTCCAAAACTTGATCCACTGTTCTAGCTCGCCAACGATTTTTAGCAATGGCATTAATGCAAAACGTGCAGCGATGAGGGCAGCCACGGGAAGTCAAAGAAGGAATTAATTCTAACTTATTTAGTATTTCCGGCGAGACTAAATCCCAATTAAATAATTTTGTTTTAGTGGGATCGTGAAGTTCTCTGGGCGGGTTTTTTATTATCTGGCCATCTTTTTTATAAACAATCCCCTTCACTTCTTCCAGGGGCTGGCCGGAAACTAATTCATAAAAAGTGATTTCTCCTTCGCCAAAACAGACAATATCAACCAGCGGGTGGGCGATGGTCTGATCTATGAAAAAAGTACAGTGCGATCCGCCCCAGACCACTTGGCACTGGGGATTTATTTCCTTAATCAGCCGGCTGATGGCCAAAGCATTGGCGATTTGAGTCGTCATAACCGACAAGCCGACATACTGGCAATCGGCTATTTTATTTTTAATCCTCTCCAAATAATCCTTCTCTCTGGCGCCATCGATAATTTCCACATCTATGCCCAAGCCGTCCAAATAAGAAGCAATGCTTAAAAGGCCGACGGAAATAGAGCTGTCATAGTTTTCCTTGGCAATATTAAAAGGCGGATTGATAAGCAAGGTTTTAGGCATATTTATATTTGATTTAATAATTCCACTGTTTCTAAAATAGTTTTATCCCAATTGAATATTTTTAATTTTTCCAAGGCTTGGCCGGATAAATTATCAGCTAAATTCTTATCGCTTAATATCTTTATGGCCGCTGATGACAGCTCTTCTAAATTATTATAAGAAACCAGCAAGCCGTTTTTTTGATCATCAATAACTTCCGGATTGCCGCCTGAGGTAGTAGCGATAATCGGCGTCTTCGCCCTCATGACTTCCAAGAGGGTATGCGACATCGCCTCATAATTGGTGTTTAAAATAAATAAATCGGCGGCGACGAAATAATTGGCAACCTGCTCATGTTTTACCCGGCCTAAAAATTCAACCTTATTTTCCACGCCTAATTTTTTAGCTAAATTTTTCAAATTTTCCATTTCCGGACCATCACCCAAAACCAAAAGGACAACCTGGCCGAATTTTTCTTTTAGGATCGGCATTATTTTAATAAGTCCGTCTACGCCTTTCCAAGAAGTTAAGCGACAGGCAGTAATAATTATTTTAGTTTCTAGACCGTATTTATGCCTGATATTTTCAACTTCTTTATCGTTAATTGAACTGCCAATAAAATCAATGGAATTATAAATAATTTTTATGTTATCATATTTGACTCCTATCTGCTCGGCCACGCCGGCAATAAAATGACTGACAGCAATAATTTTATCAGCTTTAACTAGAATTTTCCGGCGGCGCTCTTTTAATCTTTCGATTTTAGTATCATATTTTTTCTTTTGAAAATCAACAATATAATCATCAGTCCAGCCGCTGCCTACGGCCGTTTCCCAAGCGCTGTCGCCGACAAAACGGACCAGGTATTTTTTGTTCAATATTTTTTTGATCAAATAAGCAAAATAACCCACGCTATAAGTATCAGTAACGTAAATCAAATCAGCCCATTTGGCCAATTGGTACATCTTCAAAAAATAATGGGCTTGATTTAAAAACTTATTCCTATTAATCCTGAATATATTATCGCCGTCAGCCTTTTGCTTGTTAACATTAGAATAAGTTATTAATTTTATATCAAAATTATTATTTTCCAAAGCACTGGTCAAAGCTTTTAAAATAGTGGCCGGCCCGCCGATATCGGGCGGATAAATGCCGGTGGCAATTAATACTTTTTTGCCCTTGGCCGGATTTTTAGTTGAATCTGATGGCTCATCTTTTTTAAACACAGCCACCAAGGCTTGGCCGTAATTTTTTAAAACCCACCACTGGCAAAAAAACCGGTCGATTTTATGGATTAATTTATTGGTAAACCAAAACCTGGGCAAGCCTAAATAATGAAGTGGGGGGAACATGGTGGTAGCGCGCGATTTAACCAAAACAAAACCACTGGCCTCTAAAATAGCCAGCCACTTCTTTAGAGGATAATCATATTGATGCTGCCTGGGATCCCAGCCGGCCTTATAAACAGTCCGGCTTTTTCGGCGCAGTATTTTTCGTCCGACAAATTGGAAAAGATGCTCCCACTTGTCATGCATGGCCGGAAAAGTTATCAGTAACTCTCCCCCATCTTTAAGCAAGCGATGAATTTCTTTAACCAGTAAATCAGGATGAATAACGTGTTCAATAATATCAATAGCCAAGGCTTTATCAAACTGCTCGGTTAAAGGGATTTGTTCCACATTGGCCTCCACTAATTCCAAATTATCAATTTTATAATAGCTGGCAACTTCTTTAGCCATAGCCAAACTGGGGCCGTCTATATCCACGCCAACCATTTTTTTAAAATTATGCTGATAAGTTATGGCTTGCACGCCATCGCCACAACCGACATTTAAAACTGTCTCATCTTTAGAGAGAGGAAAAAATTCCGGGTAAACAATGCCGGATTTTAATTTGCCTTCCTTGAATTTTGGTTTTTTAGAAAGAGATCCTTCGACTTCGCTCGGGATGACAGCTGACGCTGTCAGTTTATTAAAAATATTTTTCATCTTACTTCCAATATTATTCCAATTATACTTTTCTATCACTAAATTATAAGCTTTATCCACTACTCTCTCAACTTCTTCTTTATTTTTAGGATCTAAAATATAATTTATTCTAGCGGCAATGCTTTGAGGATTTTTAATTTGGCAAAACCAGCCCGTCTCTCTGTCTTTTAAAAAATCAACAATACCGCCAACTTCGGTCGCCACTACCGGCACCTTAACTGCCATAGCTTCTAAAAAAGAATTGCCCAATCCTTCAGATAACGACGGCCGGCAAAAAACATCAGCTTGGTTTAGATATTTGTAGACCTGATCACTCTCAACCTGGCCTAAAAATTCAATCTTATCTTTTAAGTTCAATTGATTAACCAACTTTTCTAATTTATGCCTTAATTTACCATCACCAACAATTATCAGAGTAACTGGCAATTGGTAACCGGTAATCAGTAAATTAATTGATTTTATTAAATCAGAAACAGCGTTCTTTTTAACCAATCTGGATGTGGTAATTATTTTTTTTATGTCATGGGATTGTTTGGCTTCGCTTGCTATGGCAATATCCACTCCATTAGGCACCACTTCAATTTCACATTTGGCTCCTAAATTTATAGCTCGATTTTTTAAAAAATTAGAAATAGCCTGGATGCAATCGGCTTGGCGATAAATCGCTTTATAAATCGGCCGGATAAAAAATGTTTTCAGCCAAATATCCAACTCGCTATCGCCTTCTTGAAGTGACAATAAATATTTAACCTGCGGAAATTTTTTCTTAAACTTTAGGGCCGCCCAGCCGGCTTGATTGGCCATCATCGCCCAAACAATGGAATAATTATTTTCTTTCTGGAGTTCAATGGCTTTTTTATAAGCCAGCCAAGGGAAAAGATATTTGCTTAATTTGTTTTTGCCAACTCTATAAATTTTACCAATGCCATTAAAATTTTCCTCTTGAGCCCTTTGCTGGCCGTCCAGGTTAGCGGTAATCAGATGAAACTCAAAATCATTACCCAGCCGCTTAGTAATTTCGCCTATAGCCACTTCGGCTCCGCCGACATATGGGTGGTAGGCTAAAGAAAAAATTAAAATTTTTGGTTTGTGGTTTTCCATGAGTATCGCTTTGTTATGTAGCAAGCTACGTAACAATTATTTTTTTATTATATCTTCGCCGTAAACGCCGATTAAAAGATCCAGATCCTTATGGCTTTTAACCAGCAAATCAATATTCTTGTTTTTCATGGCGTTTAAGACTTCCCGGCTTAAATCATCGCCGACTGTCTTGTTATAGAGCTCGCTGAAAGCCGCAAAATCCTTGATAAAGCAATGTCCGCCGGCGCCACGTCCTGATTTATGGACAGGTTCCAAATGAAGTTCGTTAAACTTTAATTTCGGCCCTGTCTCACCCCCGCTTTGCCCTGAATTATGCATGGGATTCAAATGAGTAGAGCCCACCCGCGGATCAGCTGCCATAGAATCGCGTATCACCGACCAATCACAACCCAAGGCGCTGGCCAAATCATAAAGCATATTGACAAAAATCACCTTAAAATAAAACCAATTATTGTTGCTGTATTTTATCAGCTCGGCCTCTTTGGACAAGCAGATACGCTCATACAAAGCCCGTGGCAAAACAGCCATCACTTCTTCGGCTTTAGCGCGCAGAGTTTCATTATCTTCGGTTAGACCGATAATATTTCTAACCGGATTAGCCGCATCATACTGCGCCGTGGCTTCGGTTAAAAATTCCGGACTATGCAAAACAAAAATATCCGGATTTTCCAATTGAATGGAATCGGTAGTGCCAGGCAAAATAGTGGATTTAATGACAGCTGTCTTACCCAAACCAACTTTTTTTACCACTTGCCGCAAAATAGAATCATCAAAACCGCTAGGCGTGGTGGGCGTAGGCACAGCGATAAAAACAATATCGCACTGGGCAATTTTGCTTTCATTATTAACATAAGGCTCTTCCAGGCCGTAGCGCACCACTTCAAAGCCTCTACTTTCAAAGTCATCGGCATAATTTTTGCCAATCCACCCCTGACCGATAAATCCTATTTTTTTACTTTCCATAGTTTAGTTATTTTTATAATATTCTTAGGTATGTTGTCTAATATGCTTTTGTAGCGAAATTTTTAGATTTTGAGGAAAATTTTTATAAAGATTTCGAGACCTAGATAATTCTAAGTCGAAAAATTTTTATAAAAATTTAACCAAAATATAATAATTGCAGCCAAAATGATATTAGACAATATACCTAATATACCACATCAAAAATTTATCCAAGCCCTCCTCTATGCTTATCTGGGGATTATAACCCAGAAACTTTTTAGCCTTGGTGATATCGGCATATGTTTCCGGCACATCTCCGGCTTGCAGCGGCAAATAATTTTTTATGGCTTTTTTATTTAATTTATCTTCAATGATAGAAATAAGATATTCCAAGGCCACCGGCTGGCTATGGCCTAAATTAAAAATTTCATAGCCCTTACAATTATCCAAAGCGGAAATAATACCCGCGACCATATCATCAATATAAGTAAAATCCCTTTTATGCTGGCCGCCATTGAAAACATCTATCGGCCGATCATTTAGAATACTATCAGTAAATTTATAATAAGCCATATCCGGCCGACCCCAAGGGCCATAAACGGTAAAGAACCTTAAGCCGAAACAATTTAAGCCGTAAAGATGATGATAAACATAGGCCTGGAGTTCGTTTGATTTCTTTGTCGCCGCGTACAAAGAAATCGGATGATCAACATTATCAGTTTCCGAAAAAGGAACTTTCTTATTGCCGCCGTAAACCGAAGACGAAGAAGCAAAAACAAAATCCTTTACGCCATATTTGTGAGCCAGTTCCAATAAATTATTGGTGCCGATTATATTTGACTGCAAATAAATATCAGGGTTAGAAAAAGAATACCTCACCCCGGCCTGAGCCGCCAAATGACAGATCTTATCAATTTTATTTTCGGCAAAAACCTGTGCCAGATCATGGCTGTTGGCTATATCAAACCGATAAAGCTTAAAATCGTGACCGCCCAAAAATTGGCTTATTCTTCTTTCTTTAAGCGTGGGATCATAATAATCATTGAAATTATCAATCCCAATGATTTCCTCTCCCCTGGCCAGAAGTTTCTGGGCCGTATTTGAACCAATAAAACCGGCAATCCCGGTTAATAAAATGGCCATTTAAGACTTGATAAATAATCAAATATACTTTAATATTATTGTATATTTTAGATGAAAAGTCAATTATGAAAAAGAAGAAGATTTTGTATGTGATTACCCAAACGGAAATGGGCGGAGCCCAGCGCTATATTTATGATTTAGCCACTAGTTTTGAGGCTCAAAATTACGATATCAGCGTCGCCGTGGGCGAAAGCCAGGATAAGTCGCTTATTAGCGAATTGAACCAAAAAAACATCCCTATTTACCAAATAAAGCACTTGGTTAGGCCTATTTCCCCTCTTAACGATATTCTGGCTGTTTTTGAACTGCGAAAGATATACCAACAAATAAAGCCGGATGTTATCCATTTAAACAGCAGCAAGGCCGGTGTGATAGGCTCGTTGGCCAACCACTCTCTGGTTAAAATTTCTTACAATGTCGTCTACACGGCGCACGGCTGGGTTTTTAACGAGCCAATGAGCCAGATTAAAAAAATATTATATTGGAGCTTGGAAAAAATAACCTCGCGTCCCAAAGATAAAATAATTTGCGTGTCAGAATTTGATTATCAGACAGCTTTGGCTTATAAAATAGCCAAGCCCAAAAAATTGGTAGCCATACACAACGGCTTGGATAGTGATGCTATAACATTTTTAACCAAAGAAGAAGCCAGAAAAGAACTTAATCTGCCCCAGGACAAGATTATTGTCGGCACGGTGGCTAATTTTTATAAAACCAAAGGCTTGGCCTATTTTATCAAAGCCATTTCTGAATTAAATGATGAAAATATTGTCGGCGCAGTTATCGGCGATGGCGACTTAAGGCCGGAGTTGGAAAAATTGATAAATGATTTAAAACTAAAAAACAAATTTTTACTTTTGGGCAAGAAAGACAAGGCCGTAAAATATTTAAAAGGTTTTGATGTTTATATCTCTTCATCGGTGAAAGAGGGTTTCCCTTATTCTATTTTGGAAGCTATGTCAGCAGAACTGCCGATAGTTTCCACCAACGTGGGCGGTATTGGCGAAATGATTGCAAGTGATAAAAACGGACTACTAGTTGAATCTAAAAATTATAAAGCTCTGACAGAAAAGATAAGATATTTGGTTGACAACAAGCCAACGGCTCAAATGCTGGGCAAACAAGCCAAGAAAGATGTCAAAGAAAAATTTTCTAAAGACAAAATGATCCAAAAGACTTTCCAGCAGTACCAATAACAACCGAGTCCGTAAGGGCTCGGTATTTTATATTTCAAGCTTCACTTGCCCGCTGTTTTCTTGATTAATATTTTATTTTGTCATCCCGACTGAAGCGAAAGCGAAATGGAGGGATCCCTCAACTGCGCTCGGGATGACAAATAAATGGAGACGAGAGGAGGACAAAGTACCCAGGACTTACGCCTTGGTTTAGTTAACAAAAAACTCCCGAACTATGGGAGTTTTTTAATGAAAACAATGTTTATTTTTTGATTTTTTTGTAGAGAAACAGAATAATTTGAGCAAGCAGCCAGGCGATGATAATTAATAGAATACCAAAAAAAAGAAAACCAAATGGTGGATTAATAAATAACATTATTGGTAATAAAAATACTAACCAGTATTTTTTATTAATTACTAAATTTAATAATAATGTAATAAAAAATAAATAACTTAATATAAAACCATCAACGCATTCGGGACAAGTAGATACTGGTCCTAATCCAATCACTGGATTTAAAATATTATAACTCATTACACCAAATATTGATCTAAAAAAATAAGATAAAATAATAGCCACAAAAAATAACAACAAAGGCAACCAATTTTTATTTCTTAAAATCATAAGATTAATAATTATTTCTAATATTTATTAAAGCTGATTTAATTATATCATAAGAGCGCCGATTAATCCTGTCTTTTTCCAACATATTATCTATAAATTTATTAAGTTGCTCAAATTGCTTGTTATTTTTATTACCGTTCTTTAATTGCGATAGTAAAGCGTTTTTACTGCCAAAATGATTCAGCCAGCCTTTTTGATACATCTCCTCTATTTCTTTAGACAGCTCACCTAGGCTACTGATATCCGGGTTTAAATCGGCTATGTCTCCGGCTGTTAAACTAACGCTGTAATTATCCATCTCACCTAAAGAGATCAAACCCCCATAATCGCTGTCTATGGCTGAATCATCACCAATAAGGCTGGCGCTTAATTTATACTCCCCATCGCCTGTTCCCTGGAGTTCTACCCTGTACTCGCCACCTACCGGATCGGGAATAAGAGCAAACTCCGAGCCATTTAAAAACCCGCTATAGAAAGCGCCGTCAATTTCATTGGTACTGGTGTTGTTTATAAAATCTTTGCCCACCCTTTGGCCATTGGGAGAGACAACCACAAAATCAGCCGGAGAAAATATCCTGATCATCAGATATTTGGAAAAAATATTTTTTCTAAACTCCTGCTCTGACTCTTGGCCGGTTAATTCTTTAATAATTATTTTTTGCGCATCGGTTACCATGGCATTATGAGAGCTGGAAATAACAGTATCATTAAAATTGGAAAAGTCTTGACTGCTAATTAGTGGGGATGAGTCATCGCCAGGCCCGTATTCCAAACCGTGATCGCCAAAAATAGAATTAAAACCGTCCGGATAGCCATGCTCCCATTCTCCATCCACAAAATCCTTTTCTATTACTTTTAAATATCTAATAGTACTGCTTTCACCGCTATCGGCAATAATATTGGTAATATCAATACCATTCAACTTGGCCAACTGGCTTGGTTCGTTTAATAATTTCAAGAATAAGTTTGGCGGATAATCATTGGGGTAATTTCTGATTTGCCAGTCGTTATTGATATCCTTATCTTTCAAATAACTGTAAACCGGCAAAAGCTCTTCGATTGATTTCATGGGTAATTGACGAATATAATCAAAAACACTGCCATAGCCGTTAAGTTCTGACTCAACTTTAAATATTCTTTCATATATAAAATCTCTTGTTGTTTGTCCTAAATCACCAGATTCCCATGTCAAATAAGCTTTGGGCGTTCCCCTATGCGGTACTCCCAAAAAAATCAACTGATCTATATCATTATCATAATTGCCCATTTCCACATAAGCTCTGGCGACCAAACCGCCCATGGAATGCCCAATAACATCCACCTTAGCGCATTGGCAAATATTTTTAATTTCATCTATTTTTTCTTTTAACAGCTGTGCGCTGTAAACATTGGGCAAGCGCCAATTATAAGGAAAAGAAAACAGGGTCTCACCTTCTTTGTAGCCGGCTGATTTTAAAGACGCCCACAGATTATCGTAAGTATTAAGTATCGGATCAAGCTCCCAGCCAAAGCCGAGATTCCAACTGCCTAAAATCCCCGGAATAATAACAACCGGATCTAGAGCGGGTAAATAGCCATAATCAATATAATTAAGCCCGTGGCTATAATTGATATTATTGTTATACCTAACCATAAACTTAATATGGCTGTATTCTCTAACCAGCCGATCATCCGGATAATCCTTAAAATGCCAGTTCAAGAATAAATTGTCACTTGTGATACCGCTGCTTGGTATGTCTCCTTGGATTATATAAGTGTCATACCTCTGATCTTTTTCCCACAAGAAAAAAATATTATCCCCCGATTTGTAGCCGTTTAAATCAGTTAAATTTTCCACAAAATAAGCGCCACTACCGCCGCCACCTCCGTTATTAAAAAAATAACTGGCATTTAACCAAGTGGAATAAATTGGTCCTTTGGCTATACGATCTCCATAATTAATCCAAGAAGTATAAAAGTCCCTGGCAGGCGTAAAGGAATAACGGTAATTTCCGCCATCAAACCAAAACCGCTCATCGGCCACAAAAGTACCGCTAACATCTTGAAAATTATAACCGCTATAATAAGGATTGGTAGTTGTGGCATAAACGGCGCTAGCGGGCCTACTTAAAATAAAAAAACCTGACAATAAGAAAATCATCAGGATTAAAAACTGGAAAAAATTTCTTTTCATGATATATAAAATGCTCTCTAATCCCTCAAAAGCGCTCGGATTTTGATCGGAGCGCTTTTTGAGTTATAGATAAACTAATTAACTGTTGATTCTATTTCGGCCGTAGCTGTGGGCACTGGTGAACTAACTGTTAAAGCCTCTCCCCTAGTATAATCACCTTCAAAGCCGTTTTGAATGGTAATAATCTTGCTCTTGTAAGTAGAGCCGTAAAGCGCCTTCGCTACAGCATCATCACCACCGCTCTTTACCACCTCGCGTAAAACTTTTCCTAAAGTAATAGTGTAAACACGCGGGCTATTTTGGAATTTTATCAATTTAGCCCCGGGGTTAACAGTAATATGAGCGCCCATAGCTAAACCATCAAAATCAGTTTGAGACATAATTTTAATTGTTTTAGCCTGGCCCTTATAAGCAATGCTAGACCAGCTGCCGGTATACCAAGTCCAGAAAGTCACACCATTAACAAATAAATTCCTCCTGCCACTGGCATCAACATAATAAACTGCGCTGTCTTTGGCAGTTTTAATCAAATCACCGACATGTAGTCCGGTTTTTTCCAAAATAACAATATTAGCTAAGGTTAAATCTATTGTTTCACCTATTAAGTTATTAAACTTAACGCTCAAATCGTAAACGCCATCTTTATCCAAATCAACTTTTTTAGTTTCACCTAAAGCCAAATCGACTGTTACCGGATCAGATTGCAAAATAACTTGCATCTTTTTGTTAACCGTATCTAAACTGGAAACCTTAATGCTGTGATTAAGATCTGTAGCCTCCTTACTCAAGGGAGTGGTAAATTTAGTAAGTGTATTAAGAGTAGTGAAAATACTCTTTACAGCGCTACCTAAAGCTCCAATACTAGCAGGTGAAGTTTGAGGTGTGGTAGTGGGTGTAGTAGTAGGAGTGGGAGTAGTTGGTGGTGGTGTAGTCGTACCGCCTCCTCCTCCACCTCCGCCACTGCCTGCTCCGCCAGAACCGCCGCATTGGCCATTTTGCGCCACAATAGTATATGTGCCTGGTGTGGTTGGTAAAATAAGAGTGGAACCGCTACATCCAGCATCAGCTCCGCCTATAGTTGCTTTAATAGAAACTGTACCGCCTCCAGCCGGTTGCAATTGAAAAAGAGGCGTAGAAGTAGACCCCGGATTGCTAACAGTTAGAACTCCATCGGTTATAATAACGCTTTCAGCTGTAGAACCGGATAAAATAGTAACATTACCGCCCGTAAGTTCAACAGTGACATCGCCACTGGCTGTGAAATCATCATTGGCCGCTTGAACAGCAACCGAAAAAACGAATACCAAAGCAAGTGTCGTCAGAAAAATTGTTAAAGATATTTTTCTCATAATATTTATAATATTTGACCTACTTTAGGTATTAATTATCTCGGTACGCATAAGCCTACAGCACAAACTAAAGCAGTTGCGCCATTTGGCAAGTAACAATGGCCATAATTACCGTCAGGCATAACCAATTCTAAACAACCAACTGACACGCCCGTAGCATGATCCATGTCGCCTACTCCTAAAGTAGAAGTAGCAACACCACCAGTTCTGGTTCTGGCAAATATACCTACGGTTGTGGTAGCAGTAGAAGTGGTAACATCCACAGTTCCGCCGCTTATAATCAAATCACCGGTGGTGGAAGCCCAACCGCCAATAGTTACGTTGCCATCGATTTCGGCGCCATTCTGGACATACAGATCGCCGCCTTGAAGATCTAGAGTATTAACTGTTCCGGCCGAACCAACCCAAAGAGCATCGGAAGTAGTGACTGTGCCTCTGAAAACATGGAGAGTGCCATAAAGCGACAATGTTGATGTTGGAGCTGCTAGTTCAGCAATACCAACAACTAAATTGCCGGTTGTGGTAGCAGCCGCAATATGGCCATTAACAGTGATTGTATCACCTATGGCATCACCCAAAGTGGTAGTACCGGTGGTACTGATGTTAGTGCCTATGGTAGTAGCGGCATATATGATGCCCACAGACATAAACAATGATCCTATAACCACTACTAAAAATTTAATGGCAGTTACGGAACGTGATCCTTGTTTGTTCATAAAGTTTTTAATTATTATCCAATCTTTTTAATTTTAAGATTAGAAATTAATAAATTTAATTAATTATGTAAAGAGAAGTTAAAATCGTTAACTTAACATGTTTCTTAAATTATAGCACATATTAAGTAAAATTAAGTAAAATCAATGTTGTGGATAACTTAAATCACAAAAAACACTAAAACATAAAAACACTAAAATAGAAATAAGAAACTAGTAATTAGTTTTATTTTAGCTAAAATTAGATAAATGAGATTGCTTGGTACTTAAGTAGTGACAAAAAGAACTCCTTATAGTAACAGTTAATTATTTGGCTTTAACTTGAAGATCTTTAATAAAACTTTCTGCCCAGGTGGCATAAGTAGGATGAAGCGCACCAGCCTTTTGAGCCATTTCAATAGCTCGCTCATTTTGGCCGCCCAAAGATAAAACAGTAGCCAATTGTTTATAAGGCTCGGCGCTTTTCTCATTTAAGGCCACGGCTTTCTCAAACTGGCTAACAGCCAATTGAAAAGCTTCTTTAAACTTAGCATCATTATCTGTCTTTTTAAAATAATTGGCTAAATTAAAATAAGAATAGCCTATTTCAAAGTAAACATGCTGGCGATTAGGAGCCAATATCTTGGCTTTTTCCGCTAAAACATCAATATTTTTCATCACATAATCAATACTGCCGGTAGAATTAAACAAAAAATTATTAAAACGCATTAAGAGCAGATAATTGCTAACGCTGTAAGGATTTTCTGTAACCTGCTTATTTATCTCTATATCTGTAAATTTAGCCAAATCCACTAGAACATCTTGATCAGCCGACTTACTAGAAATGACATTGTTTAAAAAGTTAAACAATTGCAAGCGGTATTCCGGATTGCCATAAGTATTTTTAGCTAAAAGAGATTTAAACAAATCAATACGCTGACTAGCATTCATTTTGGAATCAGTTAAAACTGTAACCAAATCAACATTAGCTTGAAGCGGCTTTATATTGACTAAATACAAAATAGGTAAAAATAAGACTAGGAAAAATATCAATAAGCCTAATTTAAAATTTCTACCATTAAAAACCTTAAAATTATAATGGGGCGTAAATAGTGAAGCAAAAGCCAGAGCCAAAAACAGAGGTATATAAGTAACCAGGGCTTCAAAGATAAATAGATTCTGAATAAAATAAGATAAAATTACTAAAGTGAAGATAAAGGGCATGAAGTATTTGTTTTTATTTTCTATTTCAAAATAATGGCGCCAAAAACAATAAAAAGGCAAAAACAATAATGACAAATAAGTTAGAAGACCAAGTAGACCGCCGGTTAAAAGACGATCAAAAATGATGTTATGGGCCCGATCAAACCAAACCACCGAACCGACATCTTCATACATATTGGGGTTGAAATACTTGTCAAACGGCTGATAAAAATTTTCATAACCCCAACCCAAAATTGGCCTTTCTTTAAAACCCTGAAAAGCGCTGTTCCAAGCCATCAAACGGGTTTGAGCAGTAGTGGTCTTGGTGGATATAGAGGCTATTCTAACTAAAACTTGATTATTTTGGACAAAAGAAGAATCCTTATTCTGAAATAACAATATTGTTAATAACAATGCTATGGCTATAACCACCAAACCGGCAATTTTTAAAGCCTTATTTTTAAAGAAATAGAATAAAATATATAAGACAAACAACAGGCCGGAAAAGAGCAGGGCCAGAATGCCGCCGCGGGTATAGGTATTGAAAACAATGAAAATTTCCAAAGCTATTGTCGCCGCGTAATAAAGTTTAAGATAAATATTTCGGCGATTAAAAAATAAAACCAAGCCGAAAAATATGCCAAAAATCATATAACCGGCCATATAACCGGCATTGCCTATGGTTCCGGCCAGCCTGATACCGCCGCTTGATTCCGGCAGCCAAGACAAGTGAAAAAACTGCCCGATGGCATAGAGGCTTACCAGTAAGCTGGCCGCCAGAAAAATGTCAAAAATATAAAGCCAATTCTTAAATTGGCGGAAAAAATTGGTTAAAACTAAAAGAAAAACGAAAAGATGCAATAAAAGTAGTATGCCTTCGCTCCTTTCGTTGTTGCTCCAGAAGCTATGATAAAAATTATCACCTAAAAGAGACGAGATGAATATTATCAAAATATAAACGGCCATCAAAACCACGGCCAAATTAAATTTTATTTTGTAATTATTATCCTTAAAACACAAAAATAGCCAGGCTAAAAACATTATTTCCACCGCCACATTAAAGGCGATTGTTTTAGTAATAATGAAAGGAAAAAATAAATGACTGTCCAAATAAAGGGGGGAAAATAAAATAACAGTCAGACAAAGCCAGATAATAGCTTTAAGACAATTAGTAACAAATTTATTATTCATAATAAATGATGTATAAATTACAAATTCAAAATATCAAGCTCCAAATAAATCTCAAATACTAAATTATAAATATAAAAACAACTTATAACTGGTAATTTTAGTTATTGTAATTTATTGGTTATTTATAATTTTAATTGGTAATTTTATTATAATCCGCTCTTAAAACGATTGTATTCATCTTTCAAAGCTTGATTCTGCGGAGCCAGTTTTATGGCTGCTTCGTAAAATTTAGTCGCTTCGGCCTTATTGCCTTGATCGCGATAGAATTCGGCGCTTAAAACCATAAAATCAACATTGTCTGCCTTGATAGTCAGGGCTTTTTTTAGAATTTCTTCCGCCTTAGACTTATCCGGGCATTTGGTGTTATATAAATCAAAAACATTCCTTAAATAACTAATTTCATTAGGATCGTTTTCTATGGCCATTTTAAAGTATTTTTCGGCATTAGCGCAATCCTTGTAAATATCAGCGTATAAATTACCAAGATTATAATACGCCGGACTGTTTTGAGGACGAACTTGGGAGACATAAAGCCAAGCGTCGCGAGCTCCGTCGTAATCACTAACTGTATATTTAATCATGCCAATGCTCATAAGGGCATTGAAATTAAACTTGTCCGGCGAATCCAAAATCACCTTTTTGGCTAATTCTATTTCGTTTTTGTATCTATCCTGGAGTTCCGATGTTAGATCAGTCCTAACTATTTTAAAATCTAAAACGCTCTCTAAAGTAACTTTATCATTGTTTGGCGATTGATCATCTTTTTTCTGCCAGCCAGAAAAATAAAGAATGACCACTAAAGCAACGAAGATAAGCCCAATAATAACAAATTTGTTTTTTAATAGATTCATATTGGTTGATTTATTATTTTATTATTCGTTTAAAAGTTTTAAAAACATATCCACTTCTTCCTTAAGGCTGGGATCTAATTCTAAAGCCTTTTGCGCTTCTAATCTGGCTTGATCTTTTTGGCCGTTTTCTTTATAAGCTACGGCTAATTTAACATGCCAGCCGACATCATTGGGGTTTTTAATTATCTCCTGCTTCAGAAGATCAATTAATTTAGGCCATTTGGAAAACTGGATGTAAACATTCATCAATTTATCTAATATAACCGGATTGCCTATTTTATCCCCTATTTCTCTGGCTATAGCCAGCTCCTTGTCAGCTTCTTCGTTTCTATCGGCAGAAATGTAAGCCGAGAACAAATTCCAATGAGATTCCATCACTCCCGGGCTTAAATCCAAAGATTTCTGGCAATCAGCTATGGCTTCATCATATAATTTCTGATTCAAATAAGCCAGGCATCTTTCTGAATAAATTTGAGGACGAGTCGGGCTAAGAGGTATGGAATCGGTCAGGAGTTTAACCGCATCCTTAGGATATTGGGAGTTGAGGCTATAAATGGAGTTATAAACTGTAGCCAAATAAAGATAATTCCTAACATTTTGTGGTTCTTCGTCAATGCTCTTTTTTAATTCACCGATCGTTAATTCGGCCAAATCGGCTAATTGCTGGGGATTGGTATCACTTTTAGCCAAAGACATTAAATAATTAGCCAACTGCTGTCTGGCCTCAAAACGGCCTATGGGGCTTAAATTGATCGAATCCATAATTATGACTTCCACCCTTGGATCGTAATAAGGAGCAGCGGCTTGGGAACGAAGAGCTAGTTGCTTAGCCAGCAAAAGATTGGCCTGGGCCGATTTGATATTAAACAAATAAGTAAAAATGACAAAAATAACCAAAAGGAAAACGAGTGGAACCAAAGAATATTTTTTATTGTCCGATATTTTATTTTTAACAATTTGATCGTCTGGAGGCATTTGAGACGAGAAAACAATAAAGCCCCAGACCAAAAAAATCATTAATTCCGTATTTAAAGTGTCAAAGACAAAAAGATCTTGGATAAAATAAGCCACAACCAAAACCGCCATAATCAAAATGCTAAAATCGTGTTTTTGTCTATAAACTTTAAAAATCTGCCAAAAAGCCACCAGATAAATCGACAAATAAACAGCCAAACCGACAAAACCGGAACTAACAGCCACATCCACCACCACATTATGCGCCCGGTCAAACCACAATTGCGAACCGCGATCCAGATATATTTCCGTAGGAAAATATTTATTGAAAGCGTCTTTATAATTTTCCACGCCCCAACCTAAAACCGGCCGGTCCATTAAACCCCTAAAACTGCCACGCCAAGTTACCAAACGAGACTGGGTGGTAATATCAGTGGCTGAAATGGTAGCTAATCTTCTTAGGGTAGGCTGGTTTTGTATAAAACTGGCATCGCGATTAAAATAGATAATCAAAGGCGAGGCGATAAGTAAAAATAAAACAATTAAAGACAGCCAAAGTGATAATCTCTTTTTTATTTTTTGTTCATAAGATCTGTTGAAAAACAAATTCAAGATGGCCAAAATAATCAAGCCGATATAAACACCCAAGACCGCGCCGCGAGTCTGGGTAGAAAATAAAATAAAACTTTCAAATAGCAGAATAACGCCCAGAAAAAGACGAGTAGCTTGATATTTATTTTTATAAAAGTAAGCCAAAACGGCCATTAATTGAATAAAAATAACGGCTGCTAAAAAAATTTTATTAGACAGCATAGGCAAGAGAAAACCGCGGCCGATAGTTAGGCGAGAATAAGTTTCATAACCAATCAAAAACACATCAAAACATAACAAAGTATAAAAAAATATTTTTATTTTGAATTGCTTATTCCAAAAAAGATAGAAGCCCAATAATAAATTTATCAGCAGGTAGCCGGCAAAAAAAGAAGCGTTGCCAATGCTGCTGGACAATCTCTCGCCGCTGCCGGCTTTAGAAATAACACCGGTATCTAAATATTGCGCTAAGGCGATAAAACAGGTCATTAAACTGACAAATAAAGAAATTGTGATGGCTTTGAGCCAATCTTCTTTGGTTTTAAAAATATTAATCAAGACTAAGAAATACAAATAAACATGGGCTAAATGGAATAATCCGCCCATTCTTTCATAATCGCCCCACAAGCTAGCTTTAAAATTAACGCCGAAAATAGAAGCCAGGAGCAACACCACAAAAAAAGCGGTAACCACTTTAGCCAGTAAGTTAAATCTTGGCCTATACCCAGTATTAGACAGGGCCAAATAAAGATAGAGGACAAAAGCTAATTCGCTTAAAATTCTAAAAGCCACATCACGCGAAAAGATAAAAGGGAAATAAAAGGAGCCATCAGCTAAAAGCGGCAAAAATAAAACAGCTGTCAAGCTTATTTTTATTGCTAAAATAATGTATTTTTCCAGTTGTAATTTCATAAGTTTATATTAAAATGAGATTGTTTCCCCGCCTTCGCGAGGATCCGCTTAAGCTCCCTTGCAATGACACCCTATTGTCATTGCGACACCGCACTTGATGCGGTGGAAGCAATCCCATTTCAAACACGAGATTGCTTCGTTCCTCGCAATGACAGTATAATAAACGCAATAATATTTAGAATAATTATACAAAAAAAACGGCTTAAAATCAATACCGCACCCATTAATGGGTGCGGTATTTTCTATTTCAACAATTATCCAACCATGTTAGGACAGCTACATTAGAAACTAGCTGATTGAGTTGAGGTAGTAAACAAGAGGTAACCGTTAGTCCACTCATTGGTGGCTGTAGCAGTACCGGTGTTATTACCATAGTTCAAATCAGACCAGATGAAACTATCATTAGCTAAAGCATCGGTCGTGGTCGCATCGCCCATAGCGGCGGCTGCGCCATCACCAATCAAAGCAATAGAATAGTTGAAGCTGCCTGTTGTACTCTTGCCTACATCGCCTCTCAAAGCAAAAGTCTTGCTTTGTCCTGCTCCTACAGTTCTATATTCCCAACTTGGGCTAGCTGTATAGGCTTGGGTGTTAAAGATGATGTTGTAACGAAGAGTACCGCCTTCGCCAGCAACGATAAGTTCTGGACGGCTATCAAAATCAGGCAGAGCATAATTGGTTTCTCTATAAGATAGATCTACCTCGCTGCTACCTGGATTTTCAATAAACCTCAAATTAGTGGTTGTAACACCGCTGTTAGCTCCGGTAGTGATATCAAAGGTTACTTTATAGAAACCGACATCACCCTTGGCATCAGCTGAAACAGTGAATTGGAACAGAGTACGTCCATTGCCAGTGCCTAAAGCGGAAGTAAAGTTACCGACAGTTGGCTTAGAAGCATAGATGTAGTTGCTGTTGGTAGCAGTGGTTTGACCAGTAATAGTCATGTCACCGCCATCACCGCCAGTTATACCAGATGATTTGCCTTTAGCCACGATGTTAGTGAAGGTAATAGTGAAACTATCACCGGAAACAGCGGCTTGATTCAAACCGGATCGGCTGGTATTAGCCTTAACAGTTAAGGTTTTAAGCGCTCCACCAGAAGAAACTGGAACAACGATAAGTGAACCGGCAACTGGAGAAACTGTGGCATATTGTCCGCTAACTGGAACATTCCAGGTATTAGTGCCGTCAGTGATGTCAATGCTAGACACATCATTTGCGCCTGCAGCATCATTGAAGGTCATGCCAATGCTGGTGATTTCAATACTCTCATATAGAGGGTCAAGAGTGATTTGACCAACGATATTACCGGTAGTATTACCAACAACTATTTGGTTGCCAGGGTTATTACCAGCGGCGTAGTATCTTAGAGTACCAGAAGAATTGACAGTTTGAAGCTGTCCATCACTGACAGTTACAGTCGGAGTGACTGTTGTGCCTGTGCCTGAACCTTGAGCTACAACATTGCCTGCTCTGACAATACCGAAAGCATGGCCAACAGCAGCAGCCGAACCGGAAATATCACCTTTTAAAGTCAAAGTCTTAACCGTATCTTTAGGAATAACTAAGGCAGTTAAAAGAGTGATAGTAGTGGTAGCTGTAGAACCAAAGGCGCTATCAGCAGTTTCGGAAGTGCCCTGAACTGGGGTATTTAAGGCGGTAGTGCCATCATATAAAGTTATATTTTGGATATCGTCAAAATTACCTTCAGCAGTGGTAGTGTGCTTAATAGTCAATTGGGTAACTTTTATATCTTCGCCTGAACCGGAAGTGCTAAGAGTAAAGTTGGCAAAAACATAATTAGATGTTCCCTTAACTACGCTTTGAGCGGCTGGTGAAGCTGAAGTTCCCACCGTCAAGGAAGCGGTCCTAACTGTCAATGTATCCAAAGACAAGAAGGTGCTTGGTGAAGGTGTAATGGTCAAATTAGTAGTTTGACCTTTAGCCGTCAAATGTGCGCCATCAAGTCTAATAGCCAATGAAGCACTAGCTGCCCATTGAGCTGCAGAGACTAAATCTCCCTTAATAGTGTACTTGTGAGTACCTACTGGGAAAGTGATGGTATCGGTAGAAGTAGCATAACCTCCGCCTGCTCCTGGATCAGTTGGACCAGCAACAGTATTGCCATTTTCATCAACAATTTTAACATTGGTGATCTTAGAGCTGGAAGTAGCTACATCAACTACGATTCTGGTCATAACAATTGGTTCACCAATAACTTGAGCGTAAAAAGCGCTCAACTCCTGGTTAGCCACAGATGGAGCAACATTAGTGCTATTGATAACAGCCTTGGAGAAAGTAATGGAACCGCTGCCAATAGTTGTCTCTGTTTGATCAGGGACTAGATTTGGCTCAGTAGTTGCATCATAAGTCGGGTTAAGGTAAGCACTATAAGTCAAACCTTTAACCTTCCAGTCTGTTATCTTGCTAGGACCAAAAGAAGCTACTCGTCCAGAACCATTGACGATATCGCCACGGATACTGAACTCTTTAGTGTTGCCTTTCAAAATCTTAACTGGAGTGGCAAAAGTAAAGATCACTTCTCTGTCAACTAAACTGCCTGTGCCGACAACAGTAACGCCATCTTGCAATAATTCAAGACCGGTGATATCGGTGTCAGCAGTTGTGGAAGCTTGGTACCATCTGATTGATTCAATCTGAATATCTTCAGTTGAATTAGCAGTGGCTTTCAAAGAAGCAAAAATATAGTTCTCTGTTCCAACTTGCTTGGTAGCATTGGTTGGATTATAAGAAGCTCCAACTTGAGTAACGGTAACAGTACCGATAGTCAAAGCGCTGTTAATTGTCATAACATTGCCGACAATTGGCAAAGTGCCAACAACAGTGGTTGAACCTTTAGCTGCAACTGAAACTAATGACAAAGAAGGCAAGTTACCGCCGCCTAAACCAGTAGTAGCCATATTAGCTGCTAAGGTATAAGACTTGGTGGTGCCTTTTGGAATAGTTAAATCAGTTGAGAAGGTTACTTGGTGTACTGAATTCAAAGTTTGTGAATTGCCAATAACATTACCACTAGCATCCATTAAAATAAGAGTGGAAAAATCTGTATCAGCTCCGATACCGGTTCTCTGAACAACCATGCTATCAATAATAGCATCGCCGTCATTAGAAGCGGTGAAGTTAACTTTGGTAAAGCCAACTCGTTGAGCACTGGTTAAAGCCAATCCGGCAGCTGGAGTATCAGAAGCTAAAGCAACAGTTACGGATCCAGCAGTAGGTCCTGGAGGAACAACCGTACCAACAATAGTTGTAAGTGCTGCTTCTTCACCAGTGATTGAAGTTCCGGCGGTATAAACCATAGTAGCAGGAACAGTCACAACTGAACTAGCCCAAAAACCGTTAGCAATGAAAGCGTCGCTGGTTACCATTCTCTTTAGGCCATCTTGGATGTAGAAAATGTCCTCGCTGCCTGAATACTTAATTAAAGAACCGTCAGGTAGCTTATCACCGCTAGCTAAAGCTGCGCCTTTGGTATAATCACCTTCAAAACCATTTTGGATGGTGATTAATTTCTTGGTAGCGTAGTCAGCGCCAAAAAGAGACTTAGCGAGTGTATCGCTTACTTCTCTTAAGACATTGCCTGTGCTAACAACATAAACCTTAGGGCTGTTTTGGAATTTGATTAATTTGACGCCTGCTCTAACAGCCACATGAGTGCCGTTGGTTAGGGCATCAAAATCTCCCTGGGATAGAATTTTAACAACTGGTGTTTTATTGCCCATTTTAAGAGCTGACCAACTGCCACTGTACCATGTCCAGAAAGTAACGCCATTGACAAACAAATTTCGTTTGCCACCTGCGTCGATGTAGTAAACTGCGCTATCGGTTGATGTTTTGATCAAATCACCAGCAACTGGTGTGTAAGCGGCTGAAGCTGGAACAACAGCGGCTAGTCCCAAAGACCAAACGATAGTAGCAACTACTACAACGTAAGTTACTAATTTTCTCATAAATGAATTAGATTTTTATTTATTAAAATGTTCTTTTAAAAAATGGGATGGAAACAAGAGTTAGAACCTCTTTGATTACAAAGAGATTTCCTAAACTCTACCCGGCTAAAGGCCCTGCTTTCTAAAACAGTTCAACCTTTACCAAATAGCAGATAGAGAACTATTGCTCCATTTCTGCCCCAAAATTTAATGAACATCCGAATTGGTATGTCCGTGCATGGAACTACCGCTAAGCGCTCTTTTCGACCATTGGCCGAAAACTGTGCTCGGCGGTGGCTCCCTGCCTCCGGCAGGCAAGCCTGCTTACTGACACCAATTATTAAAATTACTTGGCCTGCCTAATCGGCAGATAAACCTCGCCGGCTTTTTCAGATGCCATCGATAAACTTATGAAATATCGCCTTCGGCTGAAATCTTATACATTCTATCTTATAATGATTTACTTGTGCTAGTGGAAGCTGTGGAATTCGTATTTTCGGCCTTATCCGATTCACTTACTATCACTCTAATATTTTCTTCTACAGTATTGGTTATTTTATTTGTTTCGGTGATTTTTTCCAAAGCGGAAGAAAAATCCTTTTGATCCAGCAAATCCTTAGCTTCCCTAATCACCGCTTGAGCCACTTGAGGCTGATCCTTGATTTCATTTAATGTTGGTGTTGTAGAAGCGGAACCAGAAGAGGTAATGCTTGGTTTTAAAATAACCGGGGTGGAAGTATTGACGTTTTCAATAATCTTGGTAGCTCCCTTAATATTGCCTTCGGCATCCTTTATTCTTTCAGCTACTCGGGAAGCCACTTCTTGGCTGTCTATTGATGTTTCCCCGCTCTCATATTTCTTAATAATGATATTTAAAGCGCTGGTGCCTGTTTCTTCAGTGGTGCTAATGGCTTGTTTTAGATCGCCGCCAACTTCTTTTTTAACATCTTGGGATAAAATACTGTGAGTTTCCACTAGTCCCTGTTTCACTTCCATAGTCTTGGTATCAATCTCTTTGGCGGCCTCAATAACTTTGGTTTTATCAGAATTAACAGTTGCTATATTTATTTCATTAAGATGATCTTTGACAATGCCAACATCTTTAGTTATCTGCTGGGCTGTTTTTTTGACAGCTTCTGTATTGTCATTTATATCACTGGTTGTTTTAACTAGTTGTTGTAATTCATCAGCTCTATTGGAAACAAAAGTCATTTGCAACTTAACCTTTTCTTCTTCTTGAAAAGTAAGAGCTAATTGAACCCTTTCCTTGGTGGTTTTAATCGGGTAGAACATATCGCCCGGCAAACTGGCATTGGCAACGCTTAATGTGGCCGAATAACCTAATATGATAAAAACCAAACCTAAAGTGGCCACAGCCGGCTTTAAAAAGCTTTGCCTAAAGATATTGTTAAAATATTGGCCATAATAAAAACCCTCACCAATTTTCTTGACTGGTGATTCATTTTGGCTGGCCGGCTGGAGTTGGCTCATCATTATGGCTTTATTGGACACAACCCAATCATGGTCGGGCTGTCCGCCTGATCTGAAATCCTTAACCTGGTTTAATTTTTCTATTAGTTCCTTATTGGTCATTTATATTTTCTTTCAAAGCCTTGGTGGCGCGGTACAAAAGCACCCTGACAGCGCCATTGGACTTATTAAGTATTTTAGCTATCTCGGAAATAGATAACTCATCCAAATATTTCAATATGATAGCTTCTTTATATTCATCTTTTAAATTTTCAATCCCCTTTAAAACATCGTTTAATTCAGAATCCATGATTTGCTGCCTCAATATATCCTTCTGTTCGTCTGGTATATTGAAGTGCTCGTCGGATATCGGATCATCAAGTTTATTATTCCGGCGGTAAAAATCTATAACCATATTGCGGGCAATCATGTAGGTAAGGGCGTTTAAATTCCTAATATCCTTGCCTGCCTTAACGTATTGCCAAAGTTTCAAAAATACCTCTGAAGTTATGTCTTGGGCGTCAGAAACCGAGTTTATCTTAAAAAAAACAAAACGATATATACGTGTAACATATAAATCGTAGAACTTGCCAAAAGCTTCCGGATCCTGATTTTTTACCTTCAAAAAAAGAATCTTTAGATTCAAGGGATTCATCATTTATTATGACGAGAAAATTAGTAATTTGTTACAGTTGTTTCCAGCCAGCTATAACAATTAGTGTAAAATTAGTAAACAAATTAAATTATAGTAGAAATAAAATATAATGTCAACAATAAAATCATAACTAAAAATAACATCATACTTGACAAAATATGATAAATATACTAATTAATAAATAATCAAAAAAAATATTCTATGAATATTATTTGCCGATTACATTAAAATATTTATCCTAATTATCTCTCATATTTATATTGACATTAAAAATCAATAATGATAAGATTTGTCTAGACATGTCTAGACAAATCTCGACTTATCCACAACAATTTTTAACATAAATATGGCTCAAACCCAGCCAATTAGAATTACCCCGTCACAAGCTGCCAACCTCTTTGGAGTAAGTGAAAAAACTGTTAGACGAGCCATAAAAGATGGCGAGTTAAGATATATCGTGGTAAGAGGTGTGTATAAGATCAATTTTGACAGCTTGTTAAAATGGTCCCAAACCAAGGTTAAAGTTAAAAATAAATTCAATAACGACGGCATTGGCCAATACCTGGATAATGAGCCTAAAACCAGCAAATGGAAGATAAAAAACAAGCTCTACTCCCCCAACCCGCAATTTGCTGAAAATATAGCTAAAGACGACGAAAAATGAGAAAGATGGGTAGTTACCAAAGAAACTTGATTTTTATTTTAAATTAGTATATAATTCATTTGTAAATTGAATTTCCCCCGAGAGGGGGTTTTAAAATACTTTTATTTTGCTAAAATTAAACGAAATGAGTCAAATAAATAAACTAGTCCAATACATTGTGGACTCAAAAAATGAAGTTAAAAAAGTAACTTGGCCAACAAGAAAGGAAGTTAAACAACATACCATTCTGGTTATCTTTATTTCCCTGTCAGTAGCCCTTTTTCTTGGCGTAGTTGATTTCTTTTTAACTAAAGTAATAGAAAAGATTATCTAACCAAATATATGGCCAAACAAACATTAAACCTGGGCAGGCGTTGGTACGTCCTGCACACCTACTCTGGCCTTGAGGAGGCGGTGGAGCATAATCTAAAGCAACGTATCGAATCAATGGACATGGAAGATAAAATCTTCAATGTCTTGATTCCCAAGGAGAAAAAAATCAAAATCAAGAACGGCAAAAGGAAAGTCGTAGAAGATAAAATCTATCCCGGCTATGTGCTGGTGGAAATGGTCGTAACCGATGAATCATGGTATGTTGTCAGAAACACCCCCCATGTAACCGGTTTCGTCGGTTCGGGCACAACTCCCACCCCGGTTTCCGATGAAGAAATAAAATCATTGCAAAAGAGAATGGGCGTTAACGAGCCGGAATACCAGATTGATGTCGCTAAAAATGATCCGGTTAGAATTTCTGATGGGCCGTTTAAAAGTATGGAAGGCAAAGTGGCCAGCATTGATGAAACCAGAGGCAAGGTAAAAGTGATGATTTCCATGTTCGGTCGGGAAACTCCGGTAGAATTGGACTTCTTACAGATTAAGAAAATATAAATATAAAAAATAACAAATTCAAAATTACAAAAAACAAATAAATATCAAATTACAAATCCAAAACACCATATAACTATTTTATGATTTTGGTCATTATAATTTGTTTGGAGCTTGAGATTTTGAATTTATAATTTATAAAAGTATGGCAAAAAAAATAAAAACAGTAATAAAACTACAAATCCCCGGCGGTTCAGCTAATCCCGCTCCACCAGTCGGACCAGCTTTGGGCCAACACGGCTTAAACATCGCTGAATTTTGCCAAAAATTCAATGATGCCACTAGCGACAAAAGAGGCGATATTATCCCGGTAGAAATAACGGTTTACGATAACAGATCTTATGATTTCATTTTAAAGACTCCTCCGGCCAGCGAATTGATAAAAAAGGCCTTAGGTCTTAAAAAAGGCTCCGGCAAATCTTTAAAAGAAAAGGTGGGCAAAATCACCCAGAAACAATTAGAAGAAATCGCCCAGATAAAAATGCCTGATTTAAACACCAAAGATGTTAAAATGGCTGCCCGAATTATTGCCGGCACAGCCAAACAAATGGGTTTGGATGTTGAAGGCGAAAAATAAAGAATAAATTAATTAAGGCGGGAGAGCTAAAATATTAGTTCGCCAAAACCGCGTAACTTGGTTTGTACTGTCATTTTGAAAAGTAGACTTAATGAAGAATTCATTAATGATATTTCATTAAAATGTCATTGCGAGCCTGCGAAGCAATCTAATGAGCCCTAAACATAAGATTGCTTCGTCCGCTCCGCTACCTCGCAATGACAGTATAAACACAATAACATTATGAAAAAAGTAGATCATCCTGCTTCTAAGAGATTCAAGGAAGCCAAGAAAAAAATCGATCCCAAGCAAACTTATTCCATAGCCGAGGCTATGGACTTAGCCAAAGCCACTTCCACTGTTAAATTTGATGCTGGGGTAGAGGTTCATGTAAAATTGGGCATCAATCCTAAGAAAAGCGAACAACAGGTAAGAAGTTCAACCACTCTGCCTCATGGAACCGGTAAAACAGTTAAAGTTGCCGTGATAACAGACAATAGTGATCAGCAAAAAGCCGCTAAAAGCGCCGGAGCTGACCTGGTAGGCGAAGCCGATCTGATTGAAGAAATTAAAAAAGGAAAAATAGATTTTGATGTTTTGGTCGCTACACCCTCAACTATGAAGTTACTGGCGCCAGTAGCCAAGATACTAGGTCCGAAAGGCTTAATGCCTAACCCTAAAGACGGCACTGTTACTCAAAATATTTCTGAAGCCGTAGCTAATCTAAAAAAAGGTAAAGTTGGCTTTAAAAATGATGATTCCGGCAACTTGCATGTTATGATAGGCCGAGTCTCTTTCGACCAAGAAAAATTACTGGAAAACTTTTCGACCTTAATGGATAGCATAAATAAAGCCAAACCATCCAGCGCCAAGGGCAATTACATCAAGGGTGTTAATCTTTCAACCACCATGGGCCCAGGCATTAAAATTGATTTGTCAAAATAACAGTTATTACCAGAGAAACAGTCCGCCGTTGGCGGGCTGTTTTTGTTAGCTGGAACATTTGTGATAAAATGTAATTAAAGATAAATTATGATTAAAAAAGCCAAAAACAAAATAATCATCTGTTTAATAGGAGAAATGGCCAGCGGCAAGGACACGGTGGCTGATTATTTGTCAAAAAAATACAAATCAAAAACCATCAGCTTTTCCCAGCCCTTAAGAGATATTCTGGATCGGCTCTATTTGCCTCAGACCAGAATAAATATGGCTCATTTGGGCATTATTTTAAGGCGGGAATTCGGCCAAGACATGTTGTCTAAAACAATCACTAGTGAAATCAAAGCCAGTTCCAATAAGCTTATTTGCCTGCCCAATGTTAGATTAAAATCTGACATGGCTCATATTAAAAAACTAAGTAATTTCGTCTTAATTTATATAAAAGCCGATCCCAAAGTGCGCTATCACCGGATTACAAAAAGATCACAAAACAAAGACGATAAAACCAAAACTTGGGCACAATTTTTAAAAGACTCCAAATTATCCACCGAAACAGAAATAAAAAAAATAGCTAAAGGGGCTAAATTCACCATTGATAATAATGGAGATCGCCGAAACTTATATTCTCAAGTGAATGAAATAATGCCTAAAATATTAAAATAAATGAAATTCACCGGAGAAAGATACATTCCAGGAGAAACCAGGAAAATAATTGAAGAAGATCATCTCCAGAGATATCACTTCGCTAAAAATTTTTCCAACCACAAGATTGTTTTGGATATCGCCTGCGGCACCGGTTATGGCAGTCAAATAATCAAATCCGGCGGGGCCAACCATGTTATAGGAGTGGATATATCGTCCGAAGCCATTGATTACGCCAAAAATAAATTTAATAATGACCATATAGAATTTGTTTGCCGGCCGGCCGATGATTTGCCTTTTAACAAGGCTTATTTCGATTTAGTGGTATCTTTTGAAACCATTGAACACCTAGACGATAAAACTAGGAATAATTATTTAAAAGAGCTTTACAGAACCATGAAAGAAGGCGCTCAACTTATAATTTCAACTCCCAACAAGCTAGTAACCTCGCCTCGACGCGATAAACCACGAAATAAATACCACTTTCGAGAATACAAACTGAACGAATTAAAAGATATTTTAACCAAGAATAATTTTCAAATTAAAAGCATCTACGGCCAAAGACAAATAAAAAAAATATTCAGCTATTTTTTAGTCAGAAAATTTATTTATCTTCTTGGCTGGTTTAATAAAATACATTTTAAAATATACGACGAGGCCAGCGGACCGGAGGTCTTGCCCATTAAGAATGGTTATGAGCCGACCTATTTTATTGTTATAGCGAAGAAATAATCAAATTATTATGTTCAAAAACAAATTTAAAGGCAAATTCATCGCCATCGAAGGCTTAGACGGTTGCGGTTCAACCACTCAAACTCTTAGAATAGAGAATTATTTGAAAAAAATCAAAAAACCTTATCTAGTGACAAACGAACCGACCAACAATGTCATTGGCGGCATAATCAAAGCTTACGTGGAAGGCGATATAAAATTAACCAGCCCGGCCTCTCTTCAGCTTTTGTTCGCCGCTGATCGGGCCAACCATTTGGAACAGGAAATAATACCCAATCTTAAGGGTGGCATTAACGTCATAACCGACAGGTATTTTCTTTCTTCCTTGGCTTATGGCGCCTTAAATATAGCCGATGACGGTTGGCTTTATAACATCAATGATTTATTCTTAATACCCGATTTGACTATTTTAATAAAAACCTCGGCCAAAACTTGCGTCAAAAGAATAAAGGCTAATCGTTTGGGAGTGGAACTATTTGAAAACGAAGACAAGTTGAAAAAAGTCTGGAATAATTATGAAATGCTCTCAAAAAAATATCCCAATATTTCAGTAGTTGACGGCGAGAAGTCAGAGGATGAAGTTTTCAGCGATATTCAAAAAGAAATTGATAAAATCATAAAATAAAATTATCAGTCAAAAAGCTATAAATTATAGCTTTTTTTGACATATTGTCTTTATTTTGATAATTTTAAATGACAAAACAGTACTTTTAAAACAAGGAGAGTAAAGATGACAGATAAGATAGTTTTGGGATTAGTCGGTGAAATTGCCAGCGGTAAAAGCGCTGTGGCGGAGTTTTTAGAGAAAGAATTCAACTCCGAAACAGCCAGTTTTTCTCAACCGCTTAGGGATATTTTAGATATCTTAAATCTGCCCCAAAGCCGGGAAAATATGGTTTGGCTGGGAGTGGATCTGCGGGAGAGATTCGGGCAAGATATTTTAGCCAAGGCAGTTTTAAATATGGTTAAAAAAAGCCAAGCTGCCATGATTTGCCTGCCTAATATAAGATTAGAGGGCGACATAAATCTTTTGGGCACTCTGCCCTATTTTTATTTGATAAAAATCAAAGCTGATGCCCAAATAAGATACCAGCGCCTTAGAAAAAGAGGTGAAAATACCGACGATGCTACCAAAACTTGGGAAGAATTTTTAAATGATGCCAACTTGCCCACGGAAGTCACCATTAGAGAAGTAGGCAAGCAAGCTCAATTTACCGTTAAAAATGACACCAGTGAAGACGATTTAATCAAACAGATAAAAGAAGTAATACTGCAGATAAAAAGGAGAGTTAAATGAAAAATTATATCGTAACTTTTGAGGGTATAGACTGCTCCGGCAAAGGCGAACAATCAAAAAGGCTTTTGGCTTATTTTAAGAAATTAAATCAACCGGCTATTTTAACCAGAGAACCTGGGGGCACTCCCTATGGCGAGGCCCTGAGAGCTATGATTAAACATCCGGAAATTGCCATAGGCAGTATCATAAAAGCTTTTGCTGGTCATGAAGATTTTCCCAAAGATATCGACATCTCCGAAGGTTTTTACCGTTCTGATTATTGCGAACTGCTGATGTTTTTGGCTGCTCGAGCTGAATTTGTGGCTAAATCAATCAAACCGTCTTTAGCCAGGGGCGAAATTGATATCATCGACAGATTCTATGACAGCACGCGCGCTTACCAAGGCGGCGGCCGCTTTTTAGGCAATCCAACAGTCGTTGCCATGATCAATAAATTGAACAAATTTGTCCTTCAAGGCTTGAAGCCGGCAATAACTTTCTTTTTGGATATTACCGTTGATGAAATGATTGCCCGCAGAAACAGGGCGGCCCAAAAAGACGCCTACTTTGAAAAAACCTGCGATAGGAATTTTTTTGACAGAGCCAGATGCGAATATTTTAAGATAGCCAAAGAAGAACCGGATAGATTTGTAATCATAGACGGAAATAGGGACATAGAAGAAATACACTTGGAAATCATCAAAAAAATAGCAACTATTTCAGGAGAAGACTAAATGCACAAAACACAGCCTAAAATATTTTTAGTCGGAGAAACCACGGCAGTTGAAGAAGGTATAAATGATTTTCTAAAACACATTGGAGCGCCTGATTGGAAAACAGATGCTCCATCCGATTCCGAGAAAATAGAGGAAATAATGGGCAGGTTATGCTATCGCAGTTTTGGCGCCGGCCTAAACCCGAATGTCAAGAGAGTACGCGAAGGCAACAGAACTTATCTGCAAAATGTCGTGGCAGTAAAACATGGATCTGTTTTAGAACATACTGTAGTTAATTTTATTTTCGCTGATGTCTCCCGAGTCCTTACCCACGAGCTGGTTCGACACCGAGCTGGCACGGCCATTTCCCAAGAAAGCTTGAGATTTGTCCGGCTGGATGATTTGGGTCAATGGTTGCCAACAGTAATCAGGGAAGACGAACAAGCAACAGAAATATTTGTTAAAACCTTCGAGCAGTTGGAAGAACTCCAATTGCAACTGGCCGAGCATTTTGATCTTGACGGCGAAAAAATGCCTTTTGCCCAAAAGAAAATCATCACTTCGGCTATGCGCCGGATAGCTCCCATTGGACTCTCCACCTCCATCGGCTGGTCGGCTAATATGCGCGCCCTAAGACACTTAATAGAGATGCGCACCGAACCGGTAGCCGAAGAGGAAATTAGACTGGTTTTCGGCCAAGTGGCAGAAATCTGCCAAAGGCGCTACCCCAATATCTTTGCCGATTATGAAATAGAAATGGTTGAGGGTTTGCCTTGGTATAGGACGGTCAACCGTAAAGTCTAAAGATTAGTAATTTGCCTGATAAAATTATCAGGCTTTTTTATTTGTTGTTATTTATTTTTTGTCATTCCGACCGCAGTGGAGGAATCCCTTTTTATTTTTCATGGCGAGCCTATTATTGCTATCATGGCGATCCGCCCAGGGCGGAGAAGCAATCTTACTAATATATAATTTCTCTTGTTACTTTTTATTCTTGAAACCTTTTGGCCGCAAAAGGTTTCCCCAAAACTCGCCAGCGAATTACTTCGCCGGTAAAATCAGCTTCGGGCTCATTAATTTCCAAACTCGCCATTTTCTCTTATTTTAGATAAGTCGAAAATGTCTCAAACAT
>JAUSEE010000038.1 GCA_030650095.1 Candidatus Buchananbacteria bacterium | reverse complement strand
TAGTTTTCTGCCTCCGTCAATGGGCCTCGCTAGGAACCTAAAGAGCTTAAGCTTATCACAGATAACCGGTGCCATATTAGCCAGATAGGCCGGCAACACAAAATAGATTGATTTTATGATGAGATCCCACATGAGGGGTATTTTTTATTTATGATCGGATGACGGTCTTTTTCCCAAATCAGATAAACTGATAGTTTTGACATTTTGTTCTGGGCTGGGACGTTCTGCTTCTTTCTTAACAGGAGCGCTTTTTATTTGACTGTCCATTTTCGCTTGCTTTTCCTTGCGATTTTTAGCCAAACAATCCTTGCAAAATACCGGACGCTTGCCATCCGGGAAAAAATTAATCTCGGTTGATTTTCCGCAAGCAAAACAATCAACGATATATTTTTCTTCCTCTTTTTTATCAATTCTGGGTTTGGGCTTATCAAATTTATGTTCCACTGGCTTGTGGTTCTGTTTGTCTTGTTTGTCCCTTTCTGATTCAAAATCAATTCTGCCCTCGCTGGTAGCGACCATCTTCTCGCTTAACTCCATGCCACTCCAACGATTAATTTTATCTTCTATGGCCTTGCGGCTGTTGGCATACCTTTCGCGGGAAACTTTAATGACTTTTTCGGTGCTGTTAGATCTGTACTCATCAAATAACGGCGGCAAGGTATTGGCTGAAAATGGATCAGAAGAAATGCCATCAATCATGAGTTTTAAATAAATACTGAAGGACGGCAAATTAACCAAGTCCTCTTCTAAGAACACAGGCGTGAATTCTTTAACTAAAGTTTCGGCATCAGCCGCTCCAACCCTAAAGCACATCAATGTTCCCACATTGCCAAAAACAGCGGCCGAAACATTTTCCGGCAATTGCTCGATAAACTGGTGAGCCATAGTTAGATTGAGCCTGTATTTTCTGGCTTCGGACAAAATATCGGCAAAACTGTCGGTGGCAAAATTCTGAAATTCGTCAACATATAAATAAAAATCTTTTCTGTCTTTTTCCAAAATATCAACTCGGCTCATAGCGGCCAAATAAAGTTTGGTCACGATCATCGAGCCCAAAAGTTGCATCGTGTCTTCGCCGATTCTGCCTTTGGAAAGATTCATAATCAAGATCTTATTGCCGTCTATCACCTCGCGCAAATCAAAAGTTGATTTGACTTGGCCCACAATATTCCTGATCAAAAAATTAGATAAAAATTGTCCGACTTTGTTCTGGATAGGAGAAATAACTTCCTGCAGCACCCGGTCGTTCCATTTGGTATATTCATTAACCCAAAATGATTTAACCACCGGGTCGGTTATCTTTTCCACTACTTTTTCGCGGTAAGCCTTGTCCACCAAAATCCTCATAATACCTAGTAGTGTGCTGCCGGGATAATCCAAAAGAGCCAAAATGGCATTGCGCAAAATATATTCCAACCTGGGTCCCCAACTTTCAGCAAACTGCTTCTTAAACACACCCACCAAGCCAGAAGCTATCAAATGCTTGCTTTTCTCGTCCACCGCTTCCAAAATATTGAAAGCAATGGGAAACTCCGTATCAGATGGATTAAAATAAATAACATCGTTGATTCTGTTGGGCGGTATGAAATCCAATATTTTTTCAGCTGTATCGCCGTGGGGATCAACGTAGCAACAGCCATCGCCATGGATAATATCGGAGATTATCATATTCTCCAAAAGGGTCGTTTTTCCCATACCGGTTTTTCCAATAATATAAACATGGCGCCGACGGTCATCACGTTTGATGCCGAAGCGTTTCTTTTGATTGCGAAAGTTGGTTTCGCCGAATAAAGTTATATCGTTTTGATCCATTTTTTAAACAGTTGGTAAATTAGCTGGCGGTTTTGGTTCCGGCCGGGATTCGGGCAAAGTTGGTTTAACTTCTGTAATCGGAGTTTCAGACACAAGGGCTGATTGACTGACAGTTCCTAAACGAGTCGAGGCATAGGGTAAACGCGATGGCGGAACAGCTCTCTTAGAACCTATCTTTTCTACGGTTGGAGCTTTAACGCTCATTACCGGGAAGTGCCACAAAGAAGCGAGTTCCTGGCTGCATAAAAACATATTTTTTACATTATCGCCATAAAAATTGCTTCTCTTTATATAATTTTTTAGAATTCTTCTCTGTCTTTCAGCTACACGTTTGCCAACCCTAAAATAATCAGCTGATGTTTTGGTTTTAGGACCGGGCATAAAACCATTGGAATCGGCCACATTAAATTGCTGGATACCGGCAATAACCGAAGCCACTCCTCGGGCTTTATTGAAAACATCTTTTTCGCCAAAATAAACAAAACGGAATTTTATTCTAAAAGCGTGTTGGGATAATTTTTTTTGAATGTTCTCAAAAACTATCCTCTCACCGGGAGATAGCCTAAACATCTTCCATTGATCTTCTTCTTTTTTCTTAGACGGTTCACTCGGTCCGAAGACTTCACTGGTAACAGCCATAACAATGTCACTTATAAAACCAACGGGCTTTAGAAGTTTATCGGCTATAGTTGCCGGCGGAGCGTAAGGCTCGCCTTTCATTTCTTTTAATATTTTTTTGCCCTTTTCGCCCCAGCCGGGTTTTTGAGGAGTAACAACAAATTGCAGCCAGATTTGTTCTCCCACTCCGATGCGAGTAAGCATTTCGAGAAGTCCAGCCATGGGATCAAGCAACTCGCCTGTTAGCTTGTGCTCAAAATCCAAATATGTCCTGATGGGGTAGGGATAATCCCTGGCCAGAAGAAATTCAGTTCCCCAAAGATCATACTTATTGTTGGGAAATTTAACATCCTTATACGGTTCAGCATAATCAGCTACCTCGGTAATTTCCGCTTCCGGGTACTGGGCATAAATAGCCGCCTCGATTAAATCCCTAAAATGCTTGGGTGTTCTGACTAAAAATTGCACATAACTTTCCAAACTGACTATTTCAAAGGAAAAACTATCTTGAATTTTTCCGCGCCAATAAATATCCACTAAATTGCCGGATCCTTGAGCTCCAGCTAGAGCAATAAAAACGCTTTCCACCGCTTTAGGAGTTTGAATATTATTCTTTGGTATATCTATAGCCAGAAGAATGTGCTTTATTTTGCTGGCAAATTGCCCCCTTCTGCTATCCAGCCAGACGGTATAGAGGCCGTAAATAAAAAGCAATAATAAAACCACCCAGCCACCGTTTAAGAACATATCAATAGCTATGGTAACTGGATTTTGAGATCCAAAAACTAAAATTTTATTCCAAATTGATAAAAAATCAATTTCTATTTCAATACCATTTATACCCATAAAGTTGTCACCTTTTGAGTTGTGCCAATTTATCCCTTACCGGGGATAATTTAGTCACTAGTTCCTGCTAAATTAATTTTATCTAATTTAGCAGATAGCAGAAACTAAAATATTATAATGATTGATTATTTTCTGTTGATGCTACGCTATCTAAGGCGACGCTGCTGGCTACGAAAGCGTATTTGCCGTCGGTGGTTTTTTGTATATTGTCATTATTCATCAAAGACAGATAGACAGTTGATCTTTTAACATTTCTTTTGCTTAAAACATAATCAATGATGTCATCTTTGGTCTTGGATCCGCCTTCTTTTAAATATTGTTCAACCACATTGGCCACATTGCCCGGCTCATAGCCCCATTCCCTCAAAGCATAAATGCCTCGTCCGACCAAAACGTATTTGTCATCCAAAATCAATTCATTATGGACTGTAGGCGGATAAGCTATCTTTTCATCAAATTTGGTTTCATTGATGGATTTGGCGATTTCCACAAAATGCATGGGCTGGCCCGATTTCTTTAAAACTATATATATTTTATCATTTATTTTCTTAGGTTGGACAGTGCCCCAAGAAGTCAGTCCCCATTCTTCAAAAAGATTGGATTTCACTCGGCGGCTGGCTCTTAAATAGCTTTCCAAAACCTTATCAATGTCCTGTTCGGTCGCTTCCAAAAAAGTGGTGGCTGATAAAAATTTTTCCTTATTCTTTAAATAATATTCAGAATTTTTAAAATTATCCAATAGATCTTTAAGCTGTATTGGTTTGCCATAGCTTTCAATTTGGGCTACTATTTCGCCGATAACTTCTTTCAAAGTGTCGGTATCAACCGAGCCGATTCTCCATAGATGATTGAAATCCTTATCTTGCTTAACTTTATTGACATTATCGGAAAAAATATGATCAGCTAAAAACAGCAAAGCGTTTTCACTGCCTTCACGGGTATCCAAATAATTCAAGATATTCTCCAAGAAGAATTCTTCTTCCATCACGCCGCCGTATTGCTCTAAAAGCTGAGTTGTAACCTTTTCGGCAGTTAGGATTTCTGCCTTTAGATCATGAAGTTCTTTTAATTTATTAATGCTTAAATTCTCGATTTGTCTGACTCTTTCCCTGGTAATGCCATAATGCTGGCCTATTTCTTCCAGGGTTTGCTTAGAGCCTGCACTTAAACCAAACCTACGTTTAACAACGTCTCTTTCCTTGTCGGTTAAGCGTGAAAGCAGGATATTAATTGTTTCCATGGGATTAAAACCGGCCATATTGTCCTGAAATTGGGTTTTTCTCACTTGATCTAGTATAGACATATTAAAAAATATTAAAATCTCATACCGGCATGACGATTATGATATATTTTGGCTAAACACAGCCAAAAAGTGGTTTATTTAACTTTTCATCTTAATTATATCAAAAATAATTCTATTTGTCAACAAAGAAGTGTTATGGCCAGCTTACCTAAATTGACAAATAGCCATAAATATATCCAAACATAGAGAAAAATAAAATCGCTCTAGTGAGAGCGATTTTTATATGATTTTAACATAGATGATTTAGAAACTAATACTATTGGTCTTTTTCAAATAGATAGACAATGATACCGCTGTTAATATCTACCTCTGATTTACTCATACGCCAGCCATTTCTAAAAAACCAATCCATTACCAAATAAGATTTACGATTATTAACAAACCTATAAAATACCCTTCTCTTATCACCTACTACATCCGATAATTTATCAATATTTTCCTCATTGAAAGTTTCCCGCCAGTTATTTTCTGTCATACTGATTATACTCTTAGGATCATTTTCAAAATTAATTGATTTAATAACCGAGTCGTTTTTATAATACCTTGATAACGCCAAGGTATCTATATTAATATCCAATAAAACCAAACTGCTGTTATCAATATTTTCCTGCTGTAAAATATTCGCCAGATCTGGAAAATATCTGCCGCGATCAAATTTTATGGAGATGGAAAAGATAAACAACAAAAATATGAACAAACAAAATAGTCCCCGGCCTAATTTTTTGTGTTCCCTTAAAACATCGCTTATGCCGGCGGCTAACAGCAAATAGAAAACTGGCAAAACGAACAGATAAAACTTTATCGTCCATATATTGCTAAAAATTATAACCAAAGCGGTGCCCAAATATATATAGAGTAAAAATATTTTTTTTAGGTCAAATTTAGGCTCAAGCAATAAATGTCTTGGAGCGGACAATAATTTTATCTTAACAAAATTACTGGCCATGAAAAATATAATACAGAGATCAAAGAACAAATAGGCAAAAGAGAAACTGGCTAATGTACCGCCATTGATTCTAAAAAAATAATCGGTGAAAACATTATAAGCTAGGCTGGAAATCGGCGGCAGATTAAAATACCAGGCCGAAGAAGTGCCGCTGTTGAATTTATAAGGCATAGACGGCAAAAACCAAAAGCTAAAAATAAGCAAAACCAATAAATAAACAATAACGACCTTGATTATCTGTTGCCAGTTTATTTTTAATTCCTGCCTAAACAAAAGCAACATAAAGAATAAAAGAGCGATTAAAATAGCCGAGAAAAGATGGGTGTAAGCCAAAAGCAGGGTGACTGTAAAAAAAGACAGCCAGTTTAATAAGCTATCTTTTTTGAGAAAAAACAGATTATGAAAAATTAAAAGCAGCAAGAGGCTTAGGGTTATAACCAGGGGATACATCCTGGCCTCGGTGGAATGTATTATATTTAAAGGTGATAAAACCATGATTAACGAGGCAATCAAGCCGACTTGCCTATTAAAATATTTTTTACCCAAAAAATAAATCAAGACTATATTGATCAAGCCCAGTAAAACCGGCATTAACCTAAAAATAATATCGTTATCAGAGCCAAAAATCAGCACCCAAATTTTAGCCATAAAATAAAACAGGGGCGGATTGGTTTCATGTATTAAAATACCGGGCATTTCCTGCCAGCTTAATTTAGCCACCTCCAGGGTATAAACTTCGTCGGAAATCAAACTGGGGCTGTTAAAAATATTTATCAGGCACAAGAGGCTAAAAACAACCAATAAAAAAGAAAGAATCAAGAGATTCTTATATTTATCTAAAAATTTATTTTTTATCAGCATGGATGCTATTTTTAAAGCCTAACGAGATAACCTTCCAAAAACTCTCCCAAGCAATTTTTAAAGAAAATTTGGAAGCACCTTTTGATCTTTCAATAAAAATAATCGGCAGCTCAATAACTCGGGCATTTAAATTACGTATTAAGTTGAATTTAAGTTCAATCAAGAAGCAGTAGCCGGAAGAACTGATTTGGGAAAAATCCAAGCGCCTTAAAAAATCTGTCTTAATGCACATGAACCCGGCCGTAAGATCATTGATGGGCAAATGAGTAAAGAGTTTGGCATAAATATTGCTAAAACGACTCAAGTACCGCCTCCAGCCCTCCCAATTTTCAACACCGCCGCCACTGACATAACGCGAACCGATAATTAAATCATAGTCATTAATACTAGCTAGAAAATCCGGCAAATACTTAGGTTGATGGGAACCGTCGGCATCCATAGTGATAACCGAACGAATATCATTATCTTGGCTTACTAGCAGCATGGCTTCTTTATAAGCATTACCTAGTCCGGTTTTTCCTTTTCTTTTTAGAATTTTAAGACCCGGATAAACGCTCATCATAACTTCCACCTCTTTAGCTGTTCCATCGGGAGAATTGTCATCGATAACCAGGATTTCCAAATTGGGCACTAAAGAAAATACTTCGGAAATTATACTCTTAATATTTTCTTTCTCATTGTAGGTCGGAAGTAGCAGAATATCCTTCACAATAATTTAATTATTAATTTAAATATATTAAAATAGGAAAAATAACAATAAAAGGCATCTGATAAATAAACTGCTTGTGTAAATTATCTGATGATTTTATTTCTTTCTAAACTTCTTGTCCCAATTATACCAGGTTACCAGAATCGGGCTGGCGACAAAAATTGAAGAATAGGTTCCAAAAATTATACCGGCAATAAGAGCCAAGACAAAATTGGAAATAGTTGATCCGCCTAAAAAATATAAGGTTGTTAAAACTATCAAGGCGGTAAGAGAGGTGTTAATTGATCGAGTTATTGTTTGATTGATGCTGTCATTAACCACTTCTTCAAAATTAGAGCTGTAATGCTTAGACAAATTTTCCCTGGTTCTATCAAAAACCACGATAGTATCATGGACAGAAAATCCTAAAATAGTTAGGAGCGCAGTGATAAATAAGCCATCAATTTCCACGCCGGCAAAATGGCCTAAAAGAGAAAACAAACCGGTAACAATTAAAAGATCATGAATCAAAGCGATAATAGCGGCTAAGCCGAATTTCCAAGATTCAACCGGTTTGGAAACTTTTCTAAAAGCATAGGCGATGTATAAAACAATCATAATTGAAGCAAAAGATATGGCTGTCCAAGCCTTACTCTCTAATTCCTTGCCTAAAACCGGACCAACGGATTCGAAACGCTCTTCTGTTACCAAACTGGCTTCTTCGGAGCCGGTTTCTTTATTTTTAAATGCTTCCTTAAGATTACTTAATATTTTTTGATGGGTATCCTCATCTACATCCTTAAACCTTAAAATATTATTGTTATCACCCAGCGGCTGGACTATTATTTCTCCCAAGTTAAGATCGGCTAATGATTTTTGTATGGCTTCGGTAGCCGGGCGTTCATTTTTGAAACTAAGTTCCAAAAGGCTGCCGCCGGTAAAATCCAAGCCCGGTTTAAGCCCCCAGGCAATCAAGCTTAAAATACTGATTAGGGCTAGGACGCCTGACAGGGTATAAAAATATTTTCTATTTTTGATGATATTAAATTTCATAGTTTACCCTATTAAATAAGATTTGAGCCTATTTTTAATATATTTATTACCATAAGTTGTTTTTAAATATTTTTCTCTTTTAGTGGCGTCTTTTTGATTTAAGCAGGATTCATAATATATTAATTTGAGCGGTGTTCTATTTTTAGTTGATTCAACCTGCTTATTTTGGTGTTGCTCAAATCTTAATTTTAAATTTTTAGTAAAGCCCATATAAAACTTATTATCTTTTTTGGATTCTAAGACATAAACATAATACATCTATTTTTTCATTAAAAATTTAAAATTTATTTAACGGGGTGAATTCTTAACTCCGTAAAGCCAAGAGATTTTGCTTATTTTCCATTTGGCTATCAGTCTCAAGAATTGCCTGGTAATAGTAATGGCCGAAAACATGGAAACAATAATACCCAGAGCCAAGGTAAGGGCAAAACCCTTAATGATGCTGCTGCCAAACCAGAAAAGAATGGCGCAAGTGATAAGCGAAGAAATATTAGAATCCCTAATGGAGCTCCAAGCCCTCTTAAAGCCATGCTCTACGGCTGTCACCAAATCACGGCCGGCTCTCAATTCTTCTTTTAATCTTTCAAAAATCAAAACATTGGCGTCAACAGCCATACCAATGGATAAGATGACTCCGGCAATGCCAGCTAGTGTTAGGGTGACTGGTACTAATTTAAACAAAGCTAAAACAATAATAATGTAGATTAAAAGAGCCAAAACAGATACCACGCCGGGCAATCTGTAATAAAGGATCATAAAGATAGCTACCAGAATAAGGCCCCAAAAACCGGCTACCAAACTGTTTTGAACGGAATCATTGCCTAAAGTGGCTCCGATTTTAGTTTGAGAAACCAAACTGATAGGCACAGGTAGCGCTCCGGCATTTAGCCTTTGAGCTAACAATTTAGCTTCTTTGATAGTGAAACTGCCGGAGATTACGGCTTGTCCTGATAAAATAGGTTCATTTACTCTGGGTATGCTGATAGCTTCGCCGTCTAAGAAAATAGCTAACAACTTGCCGGTGTTATTTTTGGTGAGCTCGGCAAATAATTCAGTGCCTTCGCTGTCAAACTCCAGCGAGACTTGGGGAATGCCGGAATTAGGCGCCAGCTCAACACTGGCTCTCTTTAATTGCTTGCCGGTTAACTTGGTAGTTTTCCATTCCGGCTCCAGAGTCACGCCGATATCGGCAGCTGTTTTGGTTTTAAATAAAATATGACGAGTGTCAATTTCCAAATTATCTCCCTCTCCCCTAACAGCTTCTTTTTTAATTATATGATAGCCGAATTGGGATTGAACCAACTCCGGATAGACTTCGCCTGATTTCAATTTATTGAATAAAACATCTTCATATTCTGGAACAAATGTGCCTTTCTTAACGCCGCTGTAAAAGCCGCCGTTGTCCTTACTGCCTAGATCTTCTGAATTTTCTTTAGCTAAAGCGGCAAAATCGCCTCCGGCTAAAATCTGATCCAAAATCTTTTGGGCCTTGTCTTTAACCTCATCATTAAGCTTGGTTAATTGGGCTTGCTGTTCAGGAGTTAAAGTACTGGCTTGGGGATTTTCTTCTTTAAATTCCAAAAGCGGAGTTTCACCGATCATTTTAATAGCCTGATTGATATCTGTAACTCCGGCCAGCTCTACGATAACCCGCCAGTTATCTCCAACCTGGTTGGTTTGGATAATAGGTTCGGAAACTCCCAGGGCATTTATCCTTCTTTCAATCACATCCCTGACCCCGGCCAAAGAATCCGATCGTTCTGAAGAATTAATTTTGGAAACATCAGCTTGATAAACCAAATGGGCTCCGCCCCTCAAATCCAAGCCTAATTTAAAAGGAAAACCATAGGAAGACAAATCAATTTCCTGGATAGTTTTAAATTCAAGGTTTTTGGTGCTATCTGCCGGATTCACTTCCACTTGAGGCCAAATTTTAAAGCCCCGGACAAGCGGCGTTGAACTGATAAAGCTATCTATGTTTTTAGCGACGATGTTATTTGAGCCGATAACATCAATAAATAACATAACCAATAGCAAGACAAAAATAGCAAAAACAGACCAGCGAATTTTACCTCGCGGACCTGGCTTAAAAATGTTTTTGAACGGATTTTTTATCATTGGTGAGTAAATCTTAAATCTATTATAATTTATCAAAAAAACAATAATTTTGCAAGAATTAAAAGGGGGAAGAAAATTCTTCCCGCCCAGAGCCTTAATATAACACAGCCGGAACATGGTTTTCCATTTTAACCACTTCGTCTGAAGCAACTTGAATAACCGATCCATCGGCCAAAAAAGAAACAGCCACATCCATAGTAAAGGAAACATGTTCTTCATAAGGAGATATGGTCTTATGGCCTTTATATTCAACCTGTAATGCCGGACCGTTCCATTCAACCACTAAATAATCATCTTTCTTTTCAATAACAGCCAAAATCATGCCTGGCACCATAAAAATCCGACGATAATCAATCGAAAAGCCTGTTAGGGGAAACTCTAATCCCCTCTTCTCAACTCTTAAAAAGAACAAAATTTGCCTGGGCGCTATTCTTTGTTTCAGTTCATCAGCAAAGCTCAAAGACATAATCATTACCCTCCTAGCTACCAGATAGCTAAGGTTGATTTTAGCTAGTGGGCCTGTTTTTGTCAATGTTTTGCCATACTTGCCTAAAAATTAATATTTTGCCATAATAATCTTAATTATCAAGTTGTTCTTTAATAAGCCAAAAAGGAGTTAAAAACATGGCTACTATAACGCATGTTGACGAATATGTTTTAATAGCTTTTGAACATGTGAATGGTTCGGCTTTAATTTACATCGAAGAAAAAATCAATCTGACTTTTTTTCAAATTGATATGTTGGAAAATTTCTTCCAAAGAATGATGTTTTATTGCGGCCCTGAAACTAATATTGATATCAATATCCAAAGGCTCAAGGACGAGGAAGTAAATATAACGGGTTACTTCTATAATAAAAATCAGGATTATGATTTTTGCGGCACCTTTGAAAGCGTTTTCATCGCCATCCATAATGCTTTAAGCGACTTGTTTGATTTAAGTGTTAACAATCAAGAGGCTTACCGATCGGTCAATAGCGATATGGGATTTGTCTATAGCCAAAGTGATGAAACAGAAGATAGTGATGTGGCTGAAGGACAGGGTGTAGACAAATCAGAAAAAGAAAAATTGACCAAGCTGGGCCAAGTGATTGATGAAATGTTCAAAAACGACGATGATGATGAAGAAGATGATAGCCAACCATGGCACTAACCGCTAACTTAACGTTAAGCGGTTTTTTATTTACAAACTTCTTCAAATGAGGTATACCGTTAATAGGCACTTTACAAAAGGAGATTTCTATGTTCAAAATGAGTTCGATTGACGGTTATAACCTGATTTCGGTTCAGAAAAACTGGTTTAAGGGAAACATTTATGTAGACGAAAAAATTACGATTTTCCCTTTCCAAATGGCTATCTTGGAACAATTCATCTCTGCAGTAATCATCACCTCCCCGGCCAAGAAAAAATTAAAGTTTAATTTTGACATTATTATCGGCAGCGACATGGACGGCAATGAATTTTCAGCCGATTTTTTTGTCTTTCTCAACGGGGCCAGCGTTAACAACCAAGATTTTTTCAGCACTTCCTTTTCGGCCCTTCATTGGAGTTTACTGAGTATATTTATTAATATCTCCAAATTATTCGACGGCTTGATAGATATTACTCCCCTGGCCACTTTAGACGACGAGGCCAAAGAAGCCATAGATGATTATCTTGACAGCTTATTGCCGGAAGAATTATCGCCAGACGGACAGAAACGAGAAACCATCAACTAAAAACCAAAACCCGCCTCTCCAAGAGACGGGCTTTTTTATAATGTTGCTGCCCGAATACCCCTGGCTTTTAAGCCAGGGGATGAAGGGCAGTGTGAAGAGAAATACGTCGGCGGAGCCGACACCTTCCATTTTCAATCGCCCAGACCTGCCCGCCATTGCCGTCTCTATTTTTTC
>JAUSEE010000029.1 GCA_030650095.1 Candidatus Buchananbacteria bacterium | reverse complement strand
TCCACCAGAAAATCTCCGGTCATTTATTATACGGAAAATGGAAAATCAGTGGTAAAAAAATAGAATCGGCAATGGAGGGGCCGATTAAATCTGATCCCTATAATCGTTTTATCAGGTTTATTTTGTATCTAAGTAACGGCTATATGTTAGGACTCTCTGATGTTAGGCGATTCGGTAAAGTATTTCTGGGAGATACTGATAAAATTGAGAATATAAATGAGATTGGCAAGCTCGGCCCAGAACCGCTTGATACGAAATTTACATTAGCAAAATTTAAGGAGTTAATGCGTCATAGAAGGGGAGTAATAAAAAAGGTGTTGATGGACCCGTTTATGATTGCCGGCATCGGCAATATCTACTCTGATGAAATTCTGTGGTATTCGGGAATCGCTCCGTTGCATCGGGTAGAGAAATTAACCGACAAAGAAATGGCCGCGATCTATAAATACATAAAATTTGTTTTAAAAAAGGCCATCGGCGCCAAGGGCGACAGCCAACAGGATTACCGCACACTGGAAGGTAAATTCGGCAATTATCAAAATATGCAGAAAGCATACCAATTAACCGGCGAGAAATGCCAAAAGCGCGATGGGGGTGTTATTAAACGGCTAGTGGTCGGTGGACGCTCCGCACATTTCTGTCCGATACATCAGCACTAATGCCGTTAGTAAAGAAAAAATACATTTTGAGATTCCGCGCGGTTAATCAAGATATTTTTAATGCGATCAAAAACGGAAAAAAGAAAGTTGAAACCAGGGCCGCGACAGCAAGATATAATAAAATCAAGGTGGGCGATGTTATTATTTTGGTCTGTGGTAAAAATAAATTTAAAAAAACCGTAAAACGAGCCAGAATTTTTAAAACTATCCGTTCAATGCTAGAGAAATATAAGGTCAAAGATATTATGCCGAATCTGTTATCAGCTAAAGAGCTCGAGCGGGCTTATTATGGTTATCCAAATTATCGTCAAAAAATTAAGAAATTTGGTTTGATTGCTTTAGAACTTAAATAAAAATGATCAGATTATTACCAAAAAAACTCTATATCTGGATTGGGGTGATAGTGGTTTTGGTTGTGGGCGGAGTTTTGTTGTTTAAGTTGGGGAATAATATAGAGATTTCAAATAAAAACGGGGGCGAGAATGTAAAGAAAGAAAAAAGCATGCTGGCTGGGGTTGAGTGTGAGAATTATGACGCGCGGCCGTATGCGATAATGCTATCATCGGATAAGGAGGCAAGGCCGTTGTCGGGTATAGGCGAAACAGATATGGTTTTTGAAATGCCGGTGGTTGAGAATGGTTTTACGCGGATGATGGCGATTTATCAGTGCAATCGGCCCAAAGAGCTAGGTTCAGTACGTTCGTCGCGGCTTGATTTTGTTCCGCTGGCGTTCGGGTTTAATGCGATTTATGCTCATTTCGGCGGAGAAAAAGAGGCGCTTAAAGAATTAAACAGTGGGGTCATAGATAATATCGACGGCCTCAAATATGATGGTACGATTTATTATCGCAAAAAATCCATACCGATGCCGCACAATGCTTTCACAAATTTTGATTTACTTGAGGAAATTTCTTCAAAATTAGGTTATAAATTAAACGGTTCGGAAATAAGTTATCCTCATGAAGGTGATAAAAGTAAGGGTGAGATTGAGCCGGAGCCGGTTTTCAACAAAGAGTTTCAGGTCAGCTGGAAGTATAATAAGGAAACTAACTCGTATTTTCGTTCACGCACCAACAAGCCAGAGATAGATAAAAACACCGGCAAGCAGGTTGGAGCCAAGAATGTTGTTATAATGAAAACAACCTGGTCGCCGATAAATAAGGACTACATAAGAGTCAAAACGGTGGGGAGCGGCGGATTGCTAGTTTATAAAAATGGTGCAGTGGTTACCGGGACTTGGGAGAAAAAAAACGACCATGCAAAACTATTTTTCTACGATCAGAATCATAAGGAGATACCGTTTGTACCAGGGCCAACTTGGGTAGAAGTGGATGCACGTTAGCTATGATAATTTTTCTATATGGTCGGGATGGATACCGGCTGAAACAAAATTTAGAAAAGATTACCGAAGAGTATAAAAAAAAGTACTC
>JAUSEE010000028.1 GCA_030650095.1 Candidatus Buchananbacteria bacterium | reverse complement strand
AATCGGTGGCAGTTTTTATTAAATCGCCATTTGTCGCTTCATAAGCTGAAGCTGTTGGCACGTTAACTATTAAGTTGACAGACCAAACCACAGCTATGATTGATAGGCTGTAGATCAGAAACTTTTTCATAAGTTTTATATGTTATGAATTTATATCTTTAGATTATATCATAAATACGTCTAATCGCACTACAGCGAGAGGACGGCTTTAAGTTTTATAATGTTGCTGCCAGAATACCACTGGCTTTTAAGCCAGGGGATGAAGGGCAGTGTGAGTAAAAATACGTCGGCGGAGCCGACACCTTCCATTTGAAACCGCCCAGATACCCCGCTCTTTAGAGCGGGGTCGGGTTCATATTTTATTTCTTGGTCATCCCGACCGGAGCAAAGCGAAGTGGAGGGATCCCTCGACTTATTTTGCCTGCGGCAAAAATCGCTCGGGATGACATTTCTATTGATGCCGGTAATACACCGGCTTTATTAATTTCCGCCAAATCTTCTGTGCCTGTTATTATAATCGTCTAAAATACCATCCAAGTCTTTTTCCGTAAAACCTGGCCAATGATGAGCCACAAAAAACAGTTCGCTGTAAACCGCCTGCCAAGTTAGAAAACCGGACAAACGCTGTTCGCCGGAAGTGCGCACCACAATATCGGGATCGGGCTGGCCGGCGGTCCAAATATTTTCTGATATAGTCTCTTCGGTAATCTTATCAGCCGGCACTTTTTTCTCTACAATTTTTTTAACCGCTTCGGCGATTTCCAAACGCCCGCCATAATTGAGGGCGATATTAAGAGTGCCCTTTTTATTGTTGGCAGTTTCCTTTTCGGCATTATCAATGGCTTTAATTGTCGCCTTAGATAGTCTCTCCCGACTGCCAATAACCTTTAGCCTAATACCCCTTTTGGTGAATTCGTTTAATTCCTTGGTAAGGGCGGTTTGCAAAAGACGCATCAGATAATTGACTTCCTCTTTGCTGCGTTTCCAATTTTCGGTCGAAAAAGCATAAACTGTTATGTATTTTATGCCTCTTTGGATGCACCAATCACCCACTTCTTTCATTTTATTGTAACCGCGTCTATGGCCTTCCAGAGTCGGCAAACCTTTTTGCTTGGCGAAGCGCCTGTTGCCATCCATGATAAAAGCGATATGTTTGACTTGTTGCATGTAGTTAAAATTTAAAAAATATAAATGCTGTTTGGTATTATAACAGTTAAATTGATTCTGGTCAATTACTTATGATCAAAAACCGGTTGTTCTTTATCAATGATTATTTCATGATTTAAACGATCGTTCAAATAATTTATAATCAATATAACAGCCAAAAAGACTAACAAAAGCAAATCGCCAAAAAATATCAATGCCTTTTTAAGATCGGTATTATAAAGCCACACAATATCCGGCTTATTAAAATCTTCCAAACCGATTTTTACATCATGAAAAACAACCTCGTTCTTTTTCTGCGTCCACCTAAACCAACTTTTTTCCAAGTAGTGGAAATTGTATTCTTGGCCTAATAATTTTTCAGCCGCATAAGACATCATAAAACTATGGTAAAGATAAGCATGAGATAATTGTGGAATGTAACGCATGGTTTGAAGCGAGTCCAAATCATTATTTCTAAGTAAAGTCAGCTGTTTGCCATAATCATAGGAAGCGCCTAAAACCTGGATATAAATGGCAACCAGAATAAGCGCTGCCGCCAAAAATTTTACTGCCACTTGCCGCTGTTTTAGATTATCAAAAAATAAAACAATAGGCAGGTGCAGTAAAGGAATTATCGGCACCAACTTTCTAACCCCCCAAGTCTCATCGGTCCAATAGCTAAACGGCGCGATAATCAGCATCAGCAGGGCAAAAGACGATAAAATAAAAACAGATGTCGGCTTATATTTTCTATAAAATTGCGGCCAATATATTAGCGCTATGACAAGCAAGGGGCTATAAATAAAAATACTCTTGCCAAAAGAAAATAAAATTCCATAGAAACCCTCCCACCAAGACCAGATTTGAAATTCATGAGACACTAAGTAAGTGCCAAAAACAGATCCATAAAACAAGTAATACAAGCCCATGGTTGTGGCATAAAGAGCCACGACTGGAAAAAATAATTTAAATAAAAACTTGATATTAAAAAATTGTCTCAATTGCTTTTTTGATTTTAAAAACACCAACATAAATAAAACTATCGGCAAACCAAAAATAAGGCCATAAGATTTGGCAATAGTTAAAAAGGCGAAAAATATGCCCACCAGCCAAGGATGAGAAATATTTTTTTCCCAATGGATTAAACCAAGTAGAAGCAACGAAATCCAAAACATAGCCTGATATTCCATGCCAATATTGGCATAGGGCCAGATTATGGAGCCAAGAGCAATCAACATTGAACCCAAAATAGCCAAGTAGCGTCGAAGCGTTAATTTCTCGATGATCAAGTAAATAATCCCGACTGACAAAGCCGAATAAATTAACGGGACTAGGGTGAAATAACTAAAACTGATCGGCCGATGAAGTATTTTAAAAAAAGCCATAAACGGCAAATAAAGGGCAACCGCTCCCAAGCCCGCTCTTTTGATTTCATATTGGCCGGATAACAGCGAATTGGCCGCTTGAGCGGTTTCTGCCTCATAACCGACGAATAATCTGCTCCAAGTTAGAAGGTATAAAGAAAAAGCCAACAAAGAGATCAGGAAAGCTATAAAATATTTACTCTTAAAACAAAGTCGCAAACGTAATAGTGTCCAAAGAGCTTCCAAGCCGTCATGCCAATTTATTTTTTTACCTTGGGATTTGTCCCGGGGAAAATAATGAATGGGAATTTCCGGTATGCTTATTTTATGTTTAGCTACAAGCGCTGTCACTTCCGGACAAAATTCGAAACGACGACAAGCCAGTGGCAAAGACTTTAAAAAATCTGTCTTAAACAATTTATAGCATGTCGGCTCATCAGTCAGTTTTTGGCCGTATAATACATTGGCAAATAGCGTCACTAATTTTCCTCCAAAATAAAAGCGAGGGGCGCCTTTTTTATTTTTTTTGTCTAAATTCCTAGAACCATAGATCACTAGAAGGTTTTCTTTCTCCGCTTTTTGCCAGAGTTTTATAATATCACTGGGATCATATTCCAAATCCGCATCTTGGATAATAGTATATTGTCCTAGAGCTCTCTCTAGGCCGGTGCGAATAGCAGAACCTTTGCCTTGATTTTTTTTATGAAAAATAAAGATAAACCTATCATCTTTCTGATAGCGGCTATTTTTCAATCGGTCGACAGTGCCATCGTTTGAGCCGTCATCCACAATAATATACTGTATCATCTCGGTGTTTAATTTGGGCACAGCTAAAAGACGATCAATCATAATATCAATAGTTTCTTTTTCATTGTACACCGGTACGACAATGCTCAATTTATAATTCATATTATATTTTTGAAAAATTTTGCATGTCGGGGTAATCCGACTTGAACAGACGTTCCCCGGCAGAGCTGAATGCTCCTTATGGTCGCATTCATCTACGCGAAACAGCATCGCTTGGCGATTTGTTTCGCTTCTGCCGTCGTCCCCACTAATATTAATAATAAAACTGATATACCTATTTAAGCAATAAACCTGGTCGGGGTAATCCGACTTGAACGGACGACCTCTACGTCCCGAACGTAGCGCTCTAGCCAACTGAGCTATACCCCGTTATTTTTTAATTACTTTAACCTTAATAATTATTATTGTCCAATAGTCATGCTTATTTATTCAAAAAAAGATAACTGGCGATGCCATAAGCCACCGCCACATTAAGCGATTCTTTTTGCCCCTGCATAGGAATATGCACAATAGCGTCTGACTTTTTTAGCAAATTTTTCGATACCCCGTCAACCTCGTTGCCGACAATAACAGCTAAGGGGAATTGGGGTTTAAATTTCTTAATATCCAAACTTTGTCCGGCCGCTAATTCCAAAGAAACAATTTTAACGCCTTTCTTCTTGAGTTGCGATAAAATTGAACCGATTCTTTTTTTATGCTCCCAAGCCACGGAATTTTCTGCGCCCAAAGAAACCTTTTGCAAGCCGGCTTGAAGCGGCGTTCCGGTGATGCCGATTAAATAAATCTTTTTCACTCCCAAGGCATCAGAAGTGCGAAAAATAGAGCCTACATTATATAAGCTCCTGATGTTATCACAAATGACATATAAATCCTTATTCTTCTTCCTCATTGGCTGTTTCTTTTATGGTATAAAGCGGCAAGAGGGCGCACTTTCTTCTGGCTGGCGAAAGATTAATATCCAATTCTTTCAATAATTTGGCACTGGTCATTTTTTGTATCTGGGCTAATTTTTTGCCCTTGATCATGTCGGTAAAAATAGAAGCGGAGGATTGGGAAATAACACAGCCATCGCCCGACCAAGACACATCAGTTATTTTTTTCTGGCCATCTAATTTAACTTTTATTTCCAATTTATCCCCGCAAAAAGGATTGGCTCCGCTAAAAACTTTAGTGGGCTTTTTTAAATCCAGTTTATTGGAAGGATTATTGTAGTGCCTTAAAATTGTTTTTTTATAGGTTGGCTCCATTGTTTTAAAATAGATTTAAGTTCCTTGATAAACTTATCAACATCTTCTTTGGTGTTATAAATACCAAAGCTAATCCGCGCCGTCGCCGGCACATTTAATTTCTCATGAAGAGGCATGGCGCAGTGATGGCCGGCTCGGATGAAAATATTTTTCCGGTCTAAGAGGGTAGCCAAATCATGGGCATGAATAATTTTGGTGGAAAAACTGATAAGTCCCAAGCGCTTTTTAGCCGACGGCCCATGAATCGTTAACCCGTCTATCTCGGACAATTTTAAATAGGCATAATCAGTTAGAGATCTGGAATGTTCTTTAATATTCTTTAAGCCGACTTTGTTTATGTAATCAATGGTTTTGTTTAAAGCAAAAACCTGGGCCAGTGGTTGGGTGCCAGCTTCCAGTAGCCAGGGGACTTTTTTAAACTTTACTGATTTAAAACCGACTTCGGAAATCATTTCTCCCCCTGATTGATAGGGCTTCATTTGATTAAATAAATCAGGTTGGATGTATAGAACGCCCAAACCGGTGGGGCCCAGCATTTTGTGAGCCGAGAAAACCAAAAAATCAGCTTTCATTTTTACCACATTAATCGGCAAATGAACAACGCTTTGGGCGGCATCCACTAAAACAACCAGGCCTTTTTTCTTAGCTAAAGAAATTATTTTTTCTATCTGGTTAACAGTGCCCAAAACATTGGAAATATGAACCAAGGACAAAAATTTAACTCCGGAAAAAAGTTCATCCAAATTAGACATGATTAGTTCGCCGGCTTGACTGATGGGCCAATATTTTATTTTAAATCCCCGTTCTTTAGAGAGTAGTTGCCAAGGCACGATATTGGCGTGATGTTCCATTTCCGTTAAAAGAATGGTGTCGCCTTTTTTTAAATTGTAACGCGCCCAAGCGCCGGCCACCAAATTGATACTCTCGGTGGCGCCTTTGGTAAAAACTATTGATTTGGCCGATGGGGCAGAAATAAAATCAGCCACTTTCTGGCGCGAATTTTCAAAAAGTTCAGTCGCTTCCTCGGCTAATTTATAAGCCCCGCGATGAATGTTGGCGTTATGATTCTCATACCAATCCTTTTCCGCTGCTATCACCTCTTTTGGTTTTTGGCTGGTGGCGGCGCTATCCAAATAAACCATTTTTTTAAAACGGCCGGAAAATATGGGAAAATTATTTTTGTTAACTAGGTTTTTCATAATCTAAAGCCAATACTTTTCAAATTCATTTTTAAGCTCCTGATTTAAAATATTTTTTGACAAGCTTTTCAAAAATCCGTCTGCTATCAGTTTTTCGGCTCTAGCTTTGGATAAGCCACGAGACATTAAATAAAATAAAGCATTCTTGTCCATATGGCCGATGGTAGCGCCATGGGAAGCTTTGACATCGTTGTTTAAAATTTCCAAATTAGGTTCGGCTTTGCTGTAGCTGTTATCCGAAGCCAGAATAATATCTTCTTTAAGATAAGAATCGGTTTTAAAAGCCAATTTATAAATTTTAATCAAACCATCGACTTTAGAATAGGAATTATCCCAGCCAATGCCCTTAAATTTAATATCGCCCGTGGTATTTTTGGCCATATGGTTATTCTGCAATTTAATGATGGATTTGGAATTATTTAAAAAACTCAAAGAAGACAGGATATAATTCTGGCAGTCATTATTTTTCAAAAAGGACATTATATTATAATAATAATATTTTTCCGGCATTTTGCCTACAGCGTAAAGCCGGTGCACCGATGATCGGCCCGGGTAAGACCGAAGATTAAAATTGTAAGAACTTTGGCCGGCCAAAGATAAATATTCCACTTGGCTGTTGTCGCCCGATAGCAAATAAACCGACCCGGCGGAAAATTTATCTGGCGTTAAATGGCGATCTAAAATAGAAACGCTGGAACCGGAGCCGATAAAAAAATAAACATTGCCCCAGAAAGAAAAAACCGGATTTTTATAAGAAATATTTATCTGGGAATTTTTTGGTATGTCAATAACTATATCCGATTTGGAATTAAGCGCTTGAAGCAGTTCTATCTTGCTATAAAAAGGATAAGCTGTTTCCAAAAAGGCATAAATTTTTTGATAATCGGGCAAAAGAGCCGATCTTATTTTAACGCCTTGGCTGTAAAGTTTTTTTAAATCAGCAAAACCGGCTAAAAAATCAGCTAGCTTTATTTTTTTAAGACTGGTTTTTTTAACCGTCAGTTCCGGCCAAGGCCAACCCAAAACTTCCTTGTTGAAAGCCAGATCTTTTTCTAAAGCCGAAATTTTATTTAAAATATTTTTAAACTTATTTTGCATAAATTGATATTTATTTAGCCGACACTGCCTTCCATTTCCATTTTGATCAATCTATTTAATTCCACCGCGTATTCCAGCGGCAATTCTTTGGCAAACACTTCCAAGAAACCGGCCACAATCATCCTTTCGGCTTCTTCATGCGACAAGCCTCGCGACATCAGGTAAAACAATTGGTCTTCGCTAACTTTGGACACACTGGCCTCATGCTCGATAATGGAATTCTTGTTGGCGATGTTCATGGTTGGGTAAGTGTCGGAGCGCGACTTCTCGTCTAAAAGCAAAGCATCGCAATTAACTTTCACTTGGCAATTATTGGCATTTTTGGCAATAGAAACTAAACCGCGATAAGAAGCGCGGCCGCCATCTTTGGAAATTGATTTCGAGACTATCTTGGAAGAAGTATTATTAGCCAAATGTATAACTTTAGCACCCGTGTCCTGATGTTGATCTTTGCCGGCAAAAGCCACGGAAAGAATATCGGCTCGCGCTCCTTCGCCTTTTAAAACAACCGAGGGGTATTTCATGGTGGTTTTAGAACCCAAATTGCCATCTACCCATTCCACCAAGGCGCCTTCATAAGCGATAGCTCTTTTGGTAACAAGATTGTAAACATTATTAGACCAGTTCTGAATAGTGGTATAACGCACTCTGGATCTGGGCAAAGCTATCACCTCTACTACGGCCGCATGCAAAGAATCTTTGGAATAAACCGGCGCCGTACAGCCTTCGATGTAATGCATGGAAGCATCCTCGTCTACAATAATCAGAGTTCTTTCAAATTGGCCCATGGATGGAGCATTGATGCGAAAATAAGCCTGGAGCGGCATGGCTACGTTTACGCCCTTGGGCACATAAATGAAAGATCCGCCCGACCACATGGCGCAGTTGAGAGCCGAAAATTTATTATCGCTAAAAGGCACAGCTGAACCGAAATATTTTTTAACCAGATCGGGATAGAGTTTAGGCGCCTCTGACATATCGCAAAAAACCACGCCCAAATCCGTCCAGCGCTTTTTTAAGCTGTGATAAATCACTTCCGATTCGTATTGAGCGCCCACGCCGGCCAAAAACTTCCTTTCCGCTTGGGGAATACCCAAACGATCAAAGGTTTTTTTTATTTTTTTGGGCACATCACTCCACTTAGTTGAACTTTTCTGCGATGGCTTGATGTAATAGTTGATATTGCTAAAATCTATTTTAGACAAATTAGCGCCCCAAGGAGGCAAGGGTTTGGCCAAAAAAGCCGCCAGAGCTTTTACCCTGTAATCCAGCATCCACTCGGGCTCTTCTTTTTTAGAAGATATTTCCCGAAGCAGATTTTCTGATAAGCCTTTTTTGGCTTTAAAGATGTAATCAATGTCATCTTTAAAATCATATTTCTGGCGATTTATTTTAATATCTTTTACCATAAAAACAGATAATTATTTAAGCCAGCCGTAGCCTTGCTTTTCCAATTTATCCACCAAATCATATTGGCCGGTTTTGACAATCTGGCCGTCTAATATTATATGGACTTCATCGGGCTTAAGGTATTTGAGCAACCGTTTGTAATGAGTGATAACCAAAAAGCCGATTTTTGGCGATTTTAAAGCGGTGATATTTTTAGCGATTATTTTAAGAGCGTCTATATCCAGGCCGGAATCGGTTTCATCCAAAATAGCTATTTTGGGCGACAAGATCTTCATTTGCAGTATTTCTGATTTTTTCTTTTCGCCGCCGGAAAAACCTTCGTTAACGGAACGATCCAAAAAACTGCTGGATAATTTAAGCGCTTTTAAAGCTTCGTTTAATTTTTTATCAAAATGCTTCTTGTGGCTTTCACCCCCGAAAATACTCTGATAGCAAGTGGAGAGAAAATCATACATATTCACTCCCGGCAGTTCATAGGGATATTGGAAAGACAAAAACAAGCCCATCTTCGCCCTGTCTTCCGGATTAAGATTCAATATGTTTTTACCCTGCCACATAACTTTGCCTTTGTCAGTCACGTAATTGGGATGGCCGGCTATGACTTGCGACAAGGTGGATTTGCCCGAACCGTTAGGGCCCATCAAAGCGATTATTTTGCCTGGTTTTATTTTTAAATTGATGCCTTTTAATATTTGCTGGCCACCAACACTAGCAAAAAGATTTTCTACCGACATTTCTTTAGATATTTTTTTGGTCATAACAGGAACGATTAATGATTAATGATTTGATGAAGAGTGATTTGAGACAAGAAATCTTCCATGGATGTTTGGATTTTTCCCCAGACATTTTTAGAAACACAATTGTGATCATAGTCGCAGGCCTTCTTATAACCCCTATCCAGGCAAATAGCCAAGCTGGGGTTGTCGTTTATCAGCCAAATTATTTCTTTCAAAGATATTTTTTTAGGATCTTTAACCATAATATAACCGCCGGCGCGTCCGCGCTGGCTTTTAATCATCCCGGCCTTCTTAAAAGGCATGATTAACTGCTCCAAATATTTAATGGAAATGCCTTCCTCTTGGCTGATTTCAGAAAGCGAAACAGGCTTCTTGTTCTCATAGCTTTGGGACAATTGGATAATCAGCCTTAGGCTGTTGTGTTCTTTGGAAGAAATAGTGCCGAAAAATGACATAAAATCCTAGTTATTTACTAGTAATTAATTATACCTTAAATAATCGTAATGTCAAGCTAAATGAACCCGACCCCGCTCTAAAGAGCGGGGTATCTGGGCGGTTTCAAATGGAAGGTGTCGGCTCCGCCGACGTATTTTTCCTCACACTGCCCTTCATCCCCTGGCTTAAAAGCCAGGGGTATCTGGGCAGCAACATTATAAAAATTGATTATCCGCTGTTTATGACCTATTGTAAAACAATATTGACAAAATTATTAATATATGTTATGGTTACTTTTATTA
>JAUSEE010000019.1 GCA_030650095.1 Candidatus Buchananbacteria bacterium | reverse complement strand
CATAATATTTGATTTAGACGGGACTGCGGTACCAAATAAAAAAGACGGCATGCCGTCGCAGTCTTTGATTGATCTCGTTCAAAAGATCAAAGATAAGATATTTGTATCCGCCGCTACTGGCAGGCGGATTTTTGAATGCCGATCAATATTAAATAGTCTTCAACTAACTTCGCCTTGCATTATTTTGGGTGGCACACAAATACTCGACCCTGTTTCTGAAAAGATTTTATGGGAAAAATTAATGCCAATAGAAACTGTTAAAAAAATAATCACGGTTGCAAAAGTTTTTGATTACAAATTATACATGAGTAACGAGGCGAAGTCTTCTTTAGCGATTGAAAAAATAATTACTGGCCCCGAAAATATTATTTATATCATGGATGTAAACAAAAATCATACAGACGTTTTGCTTAATAAACTAAGCGAAATTCCAGATATTACGGCTCATCCTGTCCCTTCATATACCCCAGAGAACTTCGATATACATATCACGCACAAGGACGCAACTAAAAAACAGGCTTTAGAGATTTTATTTGACATATTGAAAGTTAATAAAGAAGAAGTCATGGGTTTCGGCGACGGGAACAATGACTTGCCGATTTTTGAGGCGGTTGGCTATAAAGTTGCAATGGGCAATGCCTCGCCCGAGCTAAAAAATATAGCTGATTTTATCGCCCAAAGCGCGAAAGAGGACGGCTTAGCCAAAGCTGTTGAACGGCTGGTTATATAAACAGAAAAGCTTTTCACCACGCGGGTTTGGCCATTCTTTACTTTAATCAATAATAACTGCTGCTGCGGTTTCGTCACAGCTTGTCTCAATCGCCAATATTTTGTTAGTTTTTTTTATAATACTTAGTCATTATATCTTATGTCATGTTATTGCGTTTTTTTGTAGAAAGACTATAATTAGAGCATCATTAAAAGAAAGAATCAATGGATAATAAAAAAATGGTTTGGGTTGCTTTAGGCTTGGTTGTGTTGGCAGGCTTGGTCTGGTGGCTGGTTAGTTCGAATAAGTCCCAAGACCCCACGCCAGTAACGAATACTGACTCTACTGTTAATACACCAGCGCCAACTCCGACCCCTCCGCCTGTAGCAACTGCGCCCAAAAGCAATAATGCCAATTACAACGCGGACTTAATCAAATATGGCACGAATCGGATTCAATTTCAGGAAAACTGCCAGAGCGTGCCGAACAATATGGTATTCAAAAATGGCACAGCTGTCATGCTGGATAATCGGGCATCAATACAGCATGTCGTCAAAATTGACTCCAAGTCTTATACAATCGGGGCTTATAATTATACCACTATAACCTTATCAAATTCGAAATTGCCCCATACAATTTTGGTGGACTGCGATAAATCGCAAAATGTCGCCACGATTTTGTTAGAAAAATAAATCTACAAGTAAAAAAATCTGCTGACACATGCAGATTATATATACCATTACAATAAACGTTAGCGCTGTCTAGCGTTTATTTGTTTCATTTATCCCCGAAAATATGATCATGCTAAGCAAGAGCAAGCCAAGCATAAAGTATGCGCCAACGCACTGAAATATTAGGGATAAATGTTGTAATACGTCCATAGATAGTTAACCTGCTTCTTCAAGATCATCTTCAATTGGTTCACCGAGCTGGCGGGTTTTAGCTCTGTGTACCTCCGGATCTATAACGTGATCCGGAGGATGATTTTGTTCGGCTTCCATTATTATTTCTTATCTTCTGTAGGTGTGTCTGTTGATTGA
>JAUSEE010000061.1 GCA_030650095.1 Candidatus Buchananbacteria bacterium | reverse complement strand
CCGTAGGTCCTTCAATATCGTCATTGGATCCTAATTCTGTTTCATCAACACGCTGATAGGGCATCTTGGGAATAAGTCGTTTTTCAACTTGCCATAATACAGTCAGGACTAGATAGCCGATTGTCGCGCCCGCGACCGCTCCGAAAATAAAACCGATTCCCACGGCAATGCCCACCGCCGCTACCAGCCACAATGTCGCCGCTGTGGTTGTGCCCATAATCCGCGGCCCTTGGCGTAAAATCGCCCCACCGCCGATGAAACCGATGCCGACAATAATATTGGCTACAATGTGATAATCAAAACCGGCAACTCCGTTTACCGACGGATATTGTTCAAAAAGATAAATTGAGATAAGGGACAGAAGCGCCGCGCCCATTGAAACCAAAGCATGCGTCCGCAATCCGGCTACTTTATGCGCCCGCTCTCTCTCAAACCCAATCGCCCCACCCAACCCAGCCGCCAACAGGAGCCGTAAAATAAGATCAGAATCAGTAATCATGAGATAATTTTAGAACAAAAAGTGGTAAAACCACAAGTTGATAAAAACCACCATTAAAAATCAACGACTCAATGGCAATCGCCGTTGAGTCGTTTAAAATAAAGCCAGGTTTTCATGTTTTAAAGTTGTGGCAGCTTATTTTAGCGGGTCTATCTGCCACTCTTTTCCTGATTTTCTGGCGACATAACACCCTTTGCCATTTGAAGCCCTTTTACCCAAGGCAATTATTCCTTTATTCCTTTTTTTATCCTTTGGATCAATAACAATAATGCAAGGATTCCGCGGGAGTCCTTTTAAAACATCATCGTTCTTGGCAACATACTCACTAAAATCAAAAGATAGCGCTATGTCTTTTTGAATAGATGAGTACGAGTTATTTTCTTGATATGGCTTTGTTTTCATGATTTTATTATAAATTATTTATTAAAAAGATAGTTTCTTTTGTGATATTTTGCCCTATTGATAGCATCTCTTAGCCATTGTTTGTAAAGCAAGTTAAAATTCTTGTTTTGGGCACCAGGTAATGATTGGTACCATTGCGACCGTTTCGCGTAAAAATGGTGAACGTGCGCAAATCCCTCATTATTTTTATCACCATGCGTTTCCGTATCTATTCTTAAAATTTCTTTCCATTTCCCGTCTATTTTTGAGGATAACTGAATAGAAAAATCTATTATTTTATCGCCCATGCGACAAAAACTAACGCGCAATTTATCGTCTTTTGTCATTGTCATGATGCCAATCTTATATCATGACAGTTTATAAATTGCAAACCTACCTACAATGTCAAACCCTATGTTTGCATTATAGCATTCTAATACAAAAAATTATAAACAATTAGAAATCGCCAGCTTAAACCAATTTTTGTTTTAAACAAGACATGAGTTTAATTTTGCCACGTCACATTACTTTCCATTGTTTGGAAGAGGCCGTTTTTGGTGAAAGGGTTTATTTCTTGAAAGGCCAAAACCGATATGCAAGATATGCTCCACCAAAGATAGCGACGAGCGTCCATACATTAAATCCAATCATTTGAGCGGTACTCCAATTGCCAATGTATGTGATGTTTTTTAGGGTACCTAAAATCAAGAGTAAACCGAGGATTCCGAGAATATTTTTATTAGTTTCTTTTTGTTCCATGGAGTAATTTTAGACCGCCGTAGCTAGATTTAGCCAGTTATTGGTTATTTATATTTTACGCCAAATCGCAGAAAAAGCAAAATTCCGCTTGCCCAATCAAAAATTACTTAAGGCGAAGCCATTATGCCTCATAGCACCGTCAAAAGAGTGGATTGCATGGTTTGTGAGCAGTATAATAGTAAAACACTGCGAGCAAAATCCACTCTTTTGACGGAATGCAGCAACCTCGCTGGGGTTGCAAGTGGTGATAGGAGGCATAATGGCGAGCGGATAATTTTTGATGGGGCAATCTAGCGGAGCGCGATTTTGAGAAGTTCATCAACGTTTTTGACGAATTTAAATTTGAGGTCGCGGCGGATTTCTTTGGGAATATCTTCAACGACATCTTTTTTGTTGTCATCCGGCAATATAATAATCTTAAGCCC
>JAUSEE010000002.1 GCA_030650095.1 Candidatus Buchananbacteria bacterium | reverse complement strand
TAAAACTAATTTGTTTTTAAGAAAAAATAGAGACGGCAATGGCGGGCAGGTCTGGGCGATTGAAAATGGAAGGTGTCGGCTCCGCCGACGTATTTCTCTTCACACTGCCCTTCATCCCCTGGCTTAAAAGCCAGGGGTATTCGGGCAGCAACATTATAAAGCCACCGGTAATTTTAAGCGGCCATAATTTGACAAATGATGGTCTATATGGTAAAAATAACAGTTCTGAATTGGTAGTTATTTATAATAATAATGGTCTAAAATTGGACAAATTATTTTAACTATTGCCAGAAATTACAGAGTACTTTAAAAACATAAAAAATCAAGCAAAAAGGAGAAGATGGATATGCACACAGTAGCAGCGACAGCTCCGGGATTTACCCATGTTAACCCGGGACAGCCCGGCAAAATCAACAACCAAGATGCTTTGGCCACCAGAGAATCGCCTAAAGGCTTGGTAGCTGTCCTTTGCGACGGCTGCAGTTCACAGCCATTTTCCGGCACCGGCGCCGACATCGGCGCCAATCTTATAGCTGGAATAATCAACAAAAAATTGTTAAGTGGCTGTGAAATAGAAAAATTGGACTGGACTGAAATAACTAATGAAACAAGCAGGCTGTTGAAGACAGAAATCAGGAAATTTACCCTGAATGATTCCGTGCCGGCTTTTGAAAAAGCGGCCATAGAGCGCTTTTCCTTTACCGCTATTGTTTTGGTGATAACGGGCGACATAGCCACGGTAGCCTCATTTGGCGACGGTTTGGTGATTATTGATGACGAAGTCATTGATCTTCAACCGCCTATACTTAATTCTCCGCCCTACTTATGTTATCTTTTGGTCCAAAAAAGCGCCTATCACACCGAGGAGTTTAAGCAGTATTTAGAATTCAACCCAATAAGGACTCTGCAACTTTCCAGTCTGGCTAAGGGTCTTATAATAGGCACCGACGGTTTGGCGCCTTTGGCCAGTGAAGATCTGCACCATCCGGCTTTGGTTCAACCCAGAATGCTCCAGAATTGGCTTAATGCCCAAACGACAGAAAAGCTAAATAATGGCACATTTGTTTTGGGCAAGTGCAAGGATGATGTCACTCTGATGATCATAAGAACAGAAGAAGCTCAAAAAAGGCTGTTTGCCAACAGAAGCAAAATTGCCCAGCTCAAACAAATGATAAGCGATCTGGAAGCCTTGATTAAAGAGCTTGATAGCGATCTAACCCGAACCCGTTCCACTATGTTAACATTGAAAGAAAAAATAAGAGAGCTGGAAACAAATCTGGAAGAAGTTGAGGCCAAGGCCACAGCCCTTAATTCGTTTGAGAGTAAAGTTGCTACGCTAAGAACGCAAGTGGAAAAACTGCGCCGGGAAATAGACAAAAAATACCAGCCGGTTTTGGTACCAGTAAAGCACACGCCAAAACACTTTGATGATCAGGAATATTATTATGATGATCGTTACAGAAGCCCCTACATTGGGGGCGATCCTTTCCCTTATACCAAGTCATTTCCTCGTTTTGAACCGCAGCCAGAAACGCCGCATCAATTAACTCTGCCGGAAGTAGTTCGGGTTCTTAAACGCAAAGGCGGAAAATGGTTTAAACGCCATGGGAAAAAATAAATGGCTGGCGCAAGCGGCAAGAAAAAAACAGTCAAATATGCCAAGCCCAAGCCTAAGAAAATGGCAAAACCAAAACGGGGCCAAAGGAGAAATAAGGTGCTAAAGATAAAAGCCGCCAGTTGGGAGGCCAAAAATTTCAAAGAACTGGGCCGAGGCGGAGAGGCCATAATTTATACCTTAAAGCCCGGCATAGTCGCCAAAATATTCCTCAAGCCTGACGCCCCTGAATTCGCCGAAGATCCTGAACTGAGAGAAGCGGCCTGGGTTAGGATAGAGGAAATGCAAACAAAATTATTTTCTTTCCCTAAAGACTTGCCGGCCGAACTGGTAACGCCTACTGGCGTTCTGGTTAACGGTCGTAACCGTGTTTTTGGCTACGTTATGCCTTTCATCAATGGCACTTCCTTGGATAAGTTGGGACGAACCAATATGAACCCCACGGCCAAGAAAACAAAAAAAATGCTGGTCAGCCTCTACGATACTGTGGTTAAACTGCATGAGCAGGGCGTGATAATCGGTGACTTCAATGAAAATAATATTATCGTCTTCAGGGATATCCCCTATCTTATCGACGCCGATTCCATGCAATTTGGCCCCTACCAATGCCGATCATTCATACCGCGTTTTACCGCGCCGGAAATTTTAAGGATAACCAACTCCGATGCCGGAAGCGGAAGAAAGAAAAAAGATATCAGACAGTGGTCGTTTGCCATGGCCACAACCTACAATGAATTAACCGATTGGTATTCGTATTTGGTTATAGCCATGAGACTCCTGACTTTCACCGATCCCTATGGCGGAGTAGCTTATGATATGGATTTAGCAGAAAGGATGAGTCAAAGAATAACTGTTTTTGACCAACCAGTTGTCTATCCTTTGATAGCCAAGCCACTCAGCAGTGTGCCGCGACCGATTTTGGAAACATTTTTTAAAGTTTTCCATCTCCACAAAAGATTCATCCCCGATAAGAAAATTTTTGACAGCCTGGCTAATAACTAATGGAGATTCGTCCAAAACCCCCAGAAAGAGAGGATATTTATGATAGCAATTAGGCCGACGAGGAGAGATTTGGACCAAGATGGCGGTATAATGCTTACTATACCGTATGAGCCGGAAAATCAGGAAAATACTGAACCTCAAAATGAAGATGCGACAAATCAAGAACCAGAGCCAGAAATTGCGCCCGAGCCAGAACCAGAACCAGAGCTGGCGCCTGTCGCTTTTGAACCCATAGCTTTTGAACCAGAACCCGAACCTGATCAAGATGAAATTGATTTGGATCAGTTCCTGAATGTTCAGGCTATGCAGTCGCCGCGCCGTTCTCCGGCCAGATTAATCATGCCGGAAGCCGATCGCATGGCGATAGTAGGAATTTTCGTTGATGATTCCGGATCAATGGACCACCTTAGAAGAGCAGTCATTGATGGTTTGAATCTGGCGGTTGAAGCTTTCAAGGGAGCCAAGGGCAGCGACTTTTTCTTGGATGTCAGGGGCTTTAAAGGAAGTTATTTCAGTAGCATGCTAAGAGATGTAATAGATGATCAGTTTGATAGTTATCAACCCAATTGGGGCTCAACACCGCTGTTTGACTATAGCATTGATCATTTGCGGGACTTAAGAGCTAAAGCCAAGCAATACCGAGATTTGGGCATACCCACCACGGTAGCTCTCCTAATTACCACTGATGGATTCCCCAATAGCGGTGATAAAAGGGCAAGCGACTTCCAGCGGCTTATTGAAAACGGCGATTATATTGTAGGCATGGGCGTAGCTCCCATAGGCAATGATGAGTCTATGAGGGAATACCGACAGGTCTTTTCGGACATGGGCATAACCAAAGTGGTAACACCCCACTCTGATCCGGCCGAAGTGCGCCACGCCATCAATCAATTCAGCCAAAGCGTAGCCTCCATCGCTACCAGCTGAACAAAAGATTTTTTACAGCGTCTGACATTAATTTGTCGGACGCTTTTTTAATGAACATACCCTCAACTGAACGCTAGAGTATCTGTTTGGCTCGTTAGGCGATCTAGTAGCTCACAATTGTAATGGAGTGAATTGAAAAAATAGGATAATTACTCCTCCCCTTTCCAAGGGGAGGCCGGGGAGGGGTTTTTGAGGCATTAGTATAAACCTCCCCTTTTGACCCCTCCTTGAAAAGGAGCGGAAAATAAAAAACTTCCGAAATATCGGAAGTTGGCATAATCGTTAATGTTTATTTATAACGACCGGGACTATAACCAGAACCAGATAATCGTTTCATGATTACCATCCAAATTTTTTTAACTCTCCAATGCTTTTTCTTCTTTTTATGCTCTGGCACTTTTTATCTCCTTTTTTAACCTGGCTTCATAACTTATATAACAAAATCAGCCTAACATGTCAATAGGCATTAGAGCCACTCATCATCCTGCCGAACCAGCAATTCGCCGGCTTTTAACGGTTCGGCTATGATTTCTTTGACTATTTTTTCCATTCTCATACCCTGCGAACCCTTAACTAAAATAAAATCTCCGGTTTCTATTTTGTCTTGCAAAAACAAGCCGGCTTTTTCCGTTTCCGAAAAAATAAAAATATTATCCTGATCCAAGCCCTGCTTTTGGGCTTCAGACGCAATTAACTCTGCTCTTTCTCCCACGGTTATCAAATAATCAATATGGTTATTAAAAACAGCTTTGCCTACTTCCCTGTGGCTGCTTTCGGTATAATCGCCCAATTCCAGCATGTCGCCTAAAACAGCGAATTTACGGCTCTCGGTTGTTATTTTTCCCAAGACATTTAAAGCCGCCACAGTAGAATCGGGACCGGCGTTATAAGTGTCGTCTATAATATGGGTGTTTTTTATGCCATCTATCAAATTCATTCGGCCCTTGGGCGCTTTAAACGCCCTAAGAGAATCGGCTATATCAACCATATTGATATCATAAACCCGGCCCACGGCAGCGGCCGCCAAAGCCGCATAAATCAAATGCTCCCCTAATATATTCGGCAGGAGCACGGGCACGCTGCTGCCTTGGTAAAATAATTTAAAGCTCAAACCGGAAATTTTTCCATCTTCATGTTGGGACATGGAAATTTCGCTGGCTTTGATATCCACTTCGTTATTGCTAATGCCGTAAGTTAACAATCTGGCTCTGGTTAATTTGTCCATCTCGCACACATATTCATTATCGCAATTAAGTATCGCCCAGCCGTTTTTATCAATATGAGAAACCATAACTGATTTTTCTTTGGCAATCCGTTCAATCGTTTTGAAAAATTCTATATGCACCGGCCCGACGCCGGTTACCACGCCTATCTTGCAAGGAGCCAAACCGGTTAAATAAGACATATCGCCCGGATGGTCAACCGCCATCTCCAAAACCAAAATTTCCGGATAATTTTTTTCTCGCCAAATCAGTAAAATAAAAGCTTTAATGAAAACGCCCAGCCAAGCCCAAACAGACCGGCCGCCGGAGCCGACGCCGATAATGGTAAGGGGCAAGCCGATTTCGTTGTTATAATTCTTGATATTTTTGCGCACATTGAACTTGCCGGATAAAACCGTAAAAATAGCTTCTTTAGCTGATGTTTTGCCAAAACTGCCGGTAACGCCTATAACATCGGGCTTATATTTATTTAAAATTAATCTAGCCAATTTAGCTAAAAACCATTGAACTAATCTTTTCATAACTGTTAATGGATAGAATTATTTATTATCATAGGGCACATTGTAGTACTGTAAGATGAATTTGGCAATGTCGGTGGCTACCGGCACAGCCACAGCTTCGCCGGTCTTGCCCCATTGGGGCTTATCAATTCTAACCATCATAACATAGACCGGATTAGAGAACGGGCCGTAACTTATGAACGAGGTATTCACCGCATCAGAATAGCCTTTGTTTGATTTGTTGGCTACCTGGGCCGTGCCGGTTTTGCCGGCAATGCGATAGCCGTCTATTTTTGCTCCCTTGGAATGGCCATTTTCTATCACGCTCACCAGCATGCCGGAAATAGTGGAGGAGGTTTTGGAAGAAATAACTTGCTTAACCTCTTGGGACTTAAATGTTTCAATCTTGCCGTCACTTTTAATTATCTGGGAAACTATATATGGTTTCATCAATTTTCCGCCATTAGCCAAAGCCGACACGGCCGTAATCATTTGAATCGGCGTCACTGTCAGGCCTTGACCGAAAGAAGCGGTGGCGGCATAAATTTCTCCCTTTTTATCCAAGTTAGAAATATCTCCGCTGGCTTCTTTATTTAATTCAATGCCCGTTTTTTGGCCAAAGCCAAAATCTTTAACATATTGAGAAAAAACTTTAGGAGTTATTCTATTTACGGCAAAAATACTGCCGGTATTGATGGATTTTTCCAGGACTTCGGTCATAGTCTGCTTGCCGTAAACCAGATCATTGTAATTTTTTATAAGATAAGGTCCGATTTGAACACCGCCTTCATCAACATAAGTTGTATTGGGTTCTACCTTGCCGGTATCTAAAGCTATAGACATGGTAATGGCTTTAAAAATAGATCCTGGTTCATAGGCGCTAAAAATAGCCTGATTGTTATAAACTTCTATATCTTCAACTTGATTATATTCATCAGGGTCATAATCGGGCGCTCCGCACATGGCTAGAATGGCTCCGGTTTTAGGATTCATCACTATCACCGATCCGCTTTCAGCTTTAAAATAATCAACCGCCTGGCTAAGAGCTTGGCAAGCCTTGTACTGTATGGCCCTGTCAATAGTCAAGACCAAGGAAGACCCGTCAACTTTTTCTTTTAAGGAGCTGCTGCCAATGGCTATTAAATTGCCCAAGCCGTCTTTTTCTCCTTGAATAGCGCCGAATTGCCCGGTCAGTTCCTTGTCAAAGTAGCCCTCCAAGCCATATTTTCCCACCTTATTATCGCCCTCAAAGCCCCAAAAACCAAAAATATGGCCGCCCATGCCCTTTTCCGGATAGAAACGCCAAGTCTCATCTTTAAAATCCAAACCTTTTATGTTCCAGGATTTTATAATTTCCAAATCTTCATTCTTCAGTTTATGCCTAATTGGTTCATAAGGATCATCAGGTTTTGAAAGCAGCCCTTCCAGCCTGGCTATCTCCTTTTCTTTTTGCTCCTCTTGCCATTTATCCAAACGAGCTTTCTTTATTTCACTGGACATAGCCGGATCCATATCCGGCGTTATATCAGAGAATAGTTCTGCTTCAACTTTTTTCATATCGATATTATCCGGCAAGCCGAATAGGGCAAATAATTTTTCTGCCGTCTGACGGGGATTTTCAATGTCTTTGGGAATAGCGTAAAGCATATGCAAATCCTTATTGGTCACCAGCGGGAATAATATCTGCTTATCGCCATTTTTTTCCACCACATAAATTGAGCCTCTTTCCGGAAATAACTTTTGGTAAAGTTCGTGCTGGCCGATAGCCAAAGCCTCATAGAATGAACCTCGAAATATTTGCAGATAAAAAAGCTTGATGATAATCAATATGGAAAAAATAACAAAAAAAACGGCTAGAAATTTAATTCTGCCTTGTTTCCCTTCCCTGGTTCTAAAACGGATCAGTTTATTCTCTCTCCAGCTCATTATTAGTTTGCCCGCCGAATCGCCAGCAGTTTAGCCACTGGTAACGCAAGCGAATATGAATAAAATTTGTCAGTCAATCCGACAACTTGCTCCACCTGATACTTTTATAACATAAAATCAGTCTGGCTAAAAAATTACCTTAAAGCCACCACTGAACCGGCCGGCGTTAATATTTCAATATTTTCCGTAGCGACCAAATTAAGTTTAGGAACTTGCTCAAGAATATTAGCCATAGATTGCAGTTCGACATAAGACAGGTTAAGTTTCTTGTTCTCTTCCTGCAACTGATTAAGCCTACTTTCCAGATCTTTTATTTCGTAGCCTTTGGTAGCCGTAAGATTGATTTGCATTAAATAAGCGCCGGTGATGACAAAAGTTAGCGAAACGATCACTAGGCTTAATTTTTTGGGTGTGACAAGACTAAGAAGCATCTTGAGGATATTCCTTTTCTTCCTTAATTCGGGAAAGTGATGGTTACATTCTTCTTGTTTCCAATCTCGACACATATTTTTTACCAGTTGCTTAAATGATTTATATTTTTTCTATTATCCTTAATTTAGCGCTGCGGCTTCGGGGGTTCATTTTTATTTCATTTTCGGAAGCGATTATGGGTTTTTTGGTAATTATTTTTATTTTTGGCTCTTCTTTTATAGCTTCTTTTTTAAAGAAATGCTTAACGATTCTGTCTTCACCGCTATGGAAAGAAATTACAGCCAACCGGCCGCCAGCAGCTAAAAGATTAACAGCGTCAGGCAGAACATTCTTGATATTGCCAAACTCGTCATTAACTGCGATTCTCAGCGCCTGGAAAACTCTGGTAGCCGGGTTATGTTTTGATCTGGAACGGTACTTTTTGCGATATTCATCTGAAACCAGCTGGACAAGCATATCAGCCGTTTCAATGAACTCGCCTTGCTCTCTTTGGGTTATAATTTTCTTGGTAATTTGCCAAGCTAGCGGTTCTTCTCCGTAATTTTTAAATATTTCTAATAATTCTTTTTCACTGTAAGTTCTTAAAATATCAGCGGCAGTCGGCCGATCCGATTTAGGATCATACCTTAGATCCAGAAAGCCTTCACTTTGGAAACTAAATCCCCTAGCCCCTGAGCCGAGCTGATCTGATGATAAACCAAGGTCGAGTAGTATACCATTAATTTTACTAATACCAAGTCCATTTATTATTTTTTTTAAATTTCTATAATTATCATTAACTAAAATAAGATTTTCATTTTGGCTGTTTTGCACCACAGTCGGATCCCAATCTATGCCAATCACCTGGCCTGACGGCTTTACTTTCTCCAAAATGGCCAAAGAATGTCCGCCGCCGCCAAAAGTGCAATCAACATAATTTTGATTTGTCTGGGGGTTTAAACCGTCTAAAATTTCTTGAAGCAATACTGGTTCATGGATAGTAGTCATACTTGAAAAATTAATCGGTTTATTTATACCCCTATATCATCAAGCGCTTCGGCATTAGACACTGAATTCTTTTCGTTTTCCAGATTATATTTCTCCCACCTCTTTTCATCCCATATTTCCAATCTGTTATAGAGTCCGATAATTATGGTCTGTTTATTTAAACCGGCAAATTTCCTAAGGTACTCCGGCAAAATCACTCTGCCTTGGCCGTCAACGTCAACATCCATGGCTCCGGCTAGCATTAATCTGGAAAAAGCTCGGGTATTGGATTTGCTAATAGGCAAAGAAGCGATTTTTTCCGCTAACTTATCCCATTCCTTCTTGGAATATAAAAAAAGACAGTTATCCAATCCCTTGGTAACCACTGCCTTTTTTAACTCATGGCGAAATTTGGCTGGAATAGCCATCCTCCCCTTTGAATCGATGTTGTGTGAATATTGACCGACAAACATGATGTTTTATTAAGCTCGACAAGCATGGAAGTTTTAATTAATTACTTGGAAAGTGGTTTTAATCTAACTTGTATATTTCCCCACTTTTCCCCACTTTTATCCATATGCATTCATTATAACCCACTAGTCATCACTGGTCAACACTTATCTCTACTAACAAAAACAGTCTAAAAGGCTTTATTTTAGACTGTTTTACTCACAAAAAAGCCAGTTTAAAATAAATTGTGGATAATTTTACCCGGCACTGCGAACTATTTAGTTACACTTTATCCACAACGCGCCTAAAACATAACTTATGAATTAAAAAAGAGCTGCTGATCAACTGCACCTCTTTATAATATTTGTTAATATTTTGTTTTTGTCATTGCAGGGGAGATTCCTATTACTGTCATTGCGATCCGCCCAGGGCGGAGAAGCAATCCCAAGTTATTAGAAATGAGATTGCTTCGGTCGCTTTAGCTCACTCGCAATGACAGTTAAGAATAGGCTCGGGATGACAAATAAAGGAATGGGTAATCCTTCATCTACGGGCTAACATCGTAGCATTTCGGGGAAGAAATAAATGATGTATAAACCGTTTTGCATTATGTGTTACGAGATATTCGGTTCCCGGCCGTAGGCTGGCATAATTATATCGCCTGGCTTAGCCTGGCTTAATTTATCAAGGGCTTTCTCCACTAGCTCCTCTTGACTCTTAAATTCATCCAAAGCCAAACCGACTACCGGCACATTAAGAGCGTAAGCCAAGACATTAGCCGTCACAATGCCTATTCTTAAAGCGGTAAAACCGCCCGGGCCGGTAACGGCGGCAATGCCTTTTATATCAGAAATTTCTTTGTGCCAATTCTTCAGGTTTTCCTTGATCAGCGGCAATAAATTTTCCGCTTGCCTTCTCTCGCCTTCAACTTCCTTAACCTTAAAATCATTTTTAGACTTAGCTAAAATCACCTCTAAAGATTTATCAATGGCTGTATTTATTATTAAAAACATATTTTAGATATTTAATTCTGGTTATTATTTTTTAATTTTAACCAACAAAGAATCAATAATCACCATGTTCTTGCCGCCTAATAAATCATATAAAAACCGGTCGGTTATATTGTAGCGGTACTGAAATTCTGATCTGGTCATAATAGTATAGTTTATCGGCTTGCCTAGCTCTTTTTCGAAAGTTCTGGCTAAATTCCTTAATTTATTGCGATTGATTGTGCCCACGGCCAGCATATCAATGGGAACGTCTTCCCGGCCGACAAAAATGCCCGAAAGCAAGAAAAACTTTACATCGCCTAAATTTTCCACTCTTTTAGCCAAAGTTTTGTCCAAAATAACGTGAGCTTTGTTTAGAAGGGAGGTTAATTCGGAAATAAACATAAAGTCGTTATTCAACTTATAATACTTCTTATTATCCTTGATTTCCTTTTCTATTTCCCGCTCTAAGTCTTCTTTAGTATAAAAGCTGATAATCCCCATTTTTTGGAGGTTATCCAGTTCGCGACGGACCGAATTGATGTGGGTGTCTAAGTTTCTGGTTAATTCCCGAACATAATAAAACTTCTCCGGATTGTTTAAAAACAACCTCAGAAGCATTACCCGAGTCTTTGAACCAAAGAGTTGTTCAATCATTGGCTTTAATGATTAATTAGGCTGGTAAAGCAAAAATAACTAAAAAACTGAAAATTGGCAGCTTTTGCCGATTCCCCCATCTTTAATAATTATTGGACTTGTCACTAGTAAATATTGTATAATATTTAATGCTTAAGTATCAAGGGCTAAAATATTTCAACTAAATTATACCAAATGAGTCAACTCCTAACTTCAATCAGCAAATTGTCCATGGACAGCGGCAAAGATTCTGCTGTCTGCGACTGTTTTGTGGCCAAACCGAAGCCGGAATTAAAAAGCCGTCTGGGAACTATAGTGGGAATTGTGGAATTATTCGGCCAGCCGGATGAATTTGTTGATAAATTTTTTGAAATAATAAATGATTTGGAAACCGAATATTATCTGCCGCCGCTGGAAACCGAGGGCGGAATAGAAAAAAGATTCGAGGAGTGTCTGCAAAGGGCCAATCGCCGAATCAATAAAGCCATAAATGATTCTATTATTGAAATAGAACTCAAAAATATAAATGCCCTAGTGGGCTTAATCAGCCGCGGTAGGATATACCTAAGCCAAATCGGCCAAAATAATGCCCTCCTTTTTCATCGAAAAAAGAAATACGATTATATTATCATTGATATATTCTCACAAGCCGGAGATAAAACCGCCAAGATAAACAAGGAAAAGATGTTTTCCAATATTATCAATGGCGTTATAACCGAAAAGGACAATCTGCTTTTCTGCAACGACAGCGTTTTGGAGTACATATCCCAAAATGAGTTAATGGAAATAATCACCGGTGAATCTCCAGCATCAGCCTTAAAAGAAATCGAAGCTATACTCAAAAAAGAAAGCCAAAACAATAATTTTTATGCCATAGCCGTAGAACCGGTCGTTAAGGAAAGTGAAACCGGTGAAGAATCAGCAGTTCTTATGCCGGCCTATCAGCCTAGTGATAATACCAGGGAACAACCCAGAGTGCCTTCCCAAAACTCGATCAATAAACTGATTTCCACTCAAGAGAACACCGAAAAATATCTAGCGCCGGGAGTGGCTCCCAATTGGAAAAAAGCCCTGATCCTGGTGGTTTTGATTTTTAAAGTGACAGCTAAATTCCTTTATAAATATCTTAAAATCGGGCTGATTGAGCTGTTTGAGCTCTTAAATGATTTATTCATTTATCTTAAGAAAAATATCCCCCTCCTAATTAACAAGCTAACAAAAAAGAACCGCCAAAACAATAATATCGTCCCAGAGGAAGACCTTGGTGATGGGTTATTAAATAAAAATGATGTCCTGGAAATAAGAAATGATGACATAAAAGAAAGAGATTATAGCCGCCCCAAAATGACAGGCGGATTAGCCGGCTCCATCAGCTATTGGCTTAACAATCAAATAGCTAAATTTGTCAGTTTAAAAAGACTGCCACAGGTTCTGCTTGTGGCTGTACTTATTTTATTGTTCTTTTTCTCACAAAGCATGGTTTGGCAAGGACAAGTAAGAAATGCATCCGAAAAAACAAGCGCTGCTGATTTGATCAAGCAGATAGAAGATGCTCTTAATGCCGGCGAAGCTAAAAATATTTTTAATGATGAAGCTGGCGCCAAAGAATCTCTGCAAACAGCCATTGATCTAATGAGTCAAATACCCAACAGCAAAAAATACCAGAGTGACAAGGAAAAATTGCAGCAAAGGATAGATGAGCTTAATAAATCACTGCAAAAAATATCATACCTTGATAATCCGGCTGTCGTATCCGATTTGTCCAATCAAAATCAATCGGCTAATATATCCTCCATCTCCAAATCAGGCAATTACATTTTTGCCTTTGACAACCAGAACCAGAATATTTACAAAATCGATCTGGCAAAGAAACAAACCATATCCAGGCAATTGACTGGCAATTTTAACAATGTCAGAAAAATAACAGCCGTGGATGAAAATAATATAATTGCGCTAAACGGCGACAGCGATGTGTACAAATATGATTTTGAAGCCAATGCGGCCGAAAACATCTTAACCGGCAATGATAAAATAACCGATTTGGCTCTTTACGGCGGCAAGCTTTACTCTTTAAAATCAGAAAAAGGACAAATACTCAAGCATTTGCCGGTTGGAACCGGCTATAACTCCGGCAGCAGCTGGGTTAAAGACGACACCGATTTAAGTAAGTCAACCGCTTTCACGATTGATGGGGGCGTCTACGTTATTTATGAAAACGGCGACATTAAATATCTGCTTAACGGCAAAATAACCGTTACTAATTTTTCAGCTCTTGTCCCGCCCGTTTCTGCCCCCAAGCAAATATTCAGCGACGGTGATTCCAGCTATCTATACGCGCTTGATCAAAATAATCAGCGTTTGATTGTTTTTGATAAAAATAGCGGCAATATTAAAACACAATACTCTTCCAAGGAGTTCACCGATATGAAATCAATGATTATTGACAATAAGGAAAAAAAGATATATCTGCTCTCTGACAAAAAAATATACTTAATTGAAAATAACAATTAGATATATGGCATTAAAAAACCAAGAGGGAGAAAGACTAGTGTTTACCAGTAAAGATGGTGAAAAAGTTTACGAAACCAAAAGGCCTCAGGACATGGATCTAAGGCTAAGAATCCAGGAGGAAAGGGATTTTTTAATAGCCGAAGCTTTGAAAAACGGCCGGGGTGATGAAACTTTTAAAATTACCAATCTGCCCGACGAACATTTTAAAAGAATAATTGAAGACAAGAAAAAAATCAGCCGAAATAAATAGCCAACCAAAAACCCCCAGGCGAACCTAGGGGTTTTTAGTTAAAATATAATTTTTATTTTAAGGTAACGGTAGCGCCAGCTTCTTCCAGAGTTTTCTTGATATTTTCAGCTTCTTCTTTCTTAACGCTTTCTCTGACAATCTTAGGAGCTCCATCAACCAAATCCTTGGCTTCCTTAAGTCCTAATTCTGTTACTGTTCTAACCGCCTTGATAACGCCGATTTTGTTGGCGCCAGTGGCAGTAAGTTCGATATCAAAACTGTCTTTTTCTTCTTGAGCTTCTTGGGCTGCCGGAGCGGCTGATACAGCGGCTACAGGGGCAGAGGCCGAAACGCCGAATTTCTCTTCTAAAACTTTGACTAGCTCTGACAAATCAATAACGCTAAGCTTTTCAATTTGCTCAACTAGTGATTTGAACTTTTCCGGAACCATAACTTCTTTTTTTTCTTCTGACATAATTTTAAATTTATTATTTATATTATTTATTTTTTAATTATTTTATGATTTTTTTTCACCAATAGCACCCAGCACATAAACCAAATTCCTCAAGTTGCCGGAAAGCACATTAATAAAGCCGGAAAGAGGAGCGGCAATAGAACCGACTGCTTTAGCTAACAGCTCTGGCCTGGAAGGAAGCTTAGCTAAAGCCTTAACTTTATTTTCATCAATCAGTAATCCCTCAAGCACACCGCCTAAAATTTTCATCTTGTCATGTTCTTTCAAGAAAGCGCTGACTAATTTGGCTGGCGTTATTTCATCTGTAAAACCGATAACTGTAGCTACTTCGCCATTAAAATCATCGTCTTTTAAATTTATTAGGCCTCGTTCTGACAACACTTTTTTCAAGAGTGTTTTCTTAGCCACCACATAGCCGACATTTTCATCCTTGCAAGTATTTCTCAAATTATTGATTTCCTTAACCGGAATGCCGGAAAAATTAACAAAAACGGCTGATTTCATCTCATCTAGTTTTTTGCTTAAACCGCTTAATATTTCTTTTTTCTGGGCTTTGGTTTTAGCCATATTTTTATATACACTTATTAATAATAAAAAATCTGCTTTACCAGCAGACGCATAGAATTAGCTAAAATTAGCTTTATTTCCTCGGCAGGTCTTATTTTTATGCCCACTGTCTGCGGATAAGTTTTACTTATGACACTATTATAGCAAATTTATATTTTTTGTCAACCGTGTTAAATAAATTACAATTTCTAAAGTGAATATAAACTATATGCTAAAAATGTGGGCTTATTATTACTCTGCCAAAAAATATTTAACCGTGGTCAATAAAAAATAAAAAGGCAGGGGTTCTGCCTTAAAATTGATTGTTTCTTAATTACTTTGAGCCGAAAATTAATGTTTCCATGCGTTTCTTGATTATGGCGATAATTTCTTCTTTGACATCATCACCCTGTAAAAATCCAAGATTCAAATCTATCAATCCCCCGCCTTCGCCTTGCCCGTCAGGCGTAAGTTTGGCGCCTGATCTGTCACCAAAGCATTCTTTAAGCAGATCATCAAGCGGCGTGCTGATATCATCATTTCTGGCGCTAAACCTGATTTTGTTTCCAATCACACCCCAAACCACCACCAAACTGATCCCATCCCAACGAATAAGCATGTCGGCAATAGTGGATAAATCATCAGCCTGCCTGGTAGTCAGCATGCCGATATTGGTTACCAGCCGTGAGCCGTGGATGACGATATTGGCCAAAGATGATTGGAGATTATGGAAGAAAGTTTCCGGAAGCGGATAACTCACCAAATCGCCGAATTCCTGCGGCGGCACTTGACGGCTGATGGAGTTATAAGCGGCCAGATCGCGATCACTTATATTGATGAGAGATTTGGTATCGGTATAAATACCCATCGCCAGAAGCATCGGGATATATTCGAGATTGTCCGGTATCTCCAACTCCATGGCATTGATCAATTCTATGACCATGGTGCAAGTGGAACCCATATCTTCCACCCAAATCATCTTGCCAATTGATTCGGCCGTGCTGCTACGATGGTGATCAATAACAATCACCGGAGATATTTTGCCTTTAAGTTCCCCCAAACGGCTGTCATCAATAGTGGAAGAATCAACTAAAGCAAACATATCTCCCTCTTCCGGCGCGTAATCAGCTATGGGCTTCATCACGCGCACTAAATCATAACGATTAACAATGCTGCGATTTTGAGGATGGCCAATGCTACCGCAATACCAAATTGCCACCTTACTGCCCATAGACCTGGTAATATAAGATAAGCCAATGGCGGCGCCAATGGCATCGGGATCAACTTGGGCGATTAAAATATTGATGCGGCCATTTTTATTACCTTCAACTATTTCATTAATCATCGCTATTCTTTTCTTAAAAACATCCTCACCGTTCATATTCTATCCTTTCTTGGCTCATATTGTGCCTGTTTTCAGAAGAAATAATAATTTTCTAAATTAAAAGTACTAAACAGCTTAATTTATCATAAATAACAATTTTTGTCAAGTGCGATTTTATTTAAAAGATATGGCGCTGTAAACAAAAAAATCTGTTTCCGGATCATGGTAAGCATCGATGCCTAAACCGGCTTTCTCGCATAAACTGGCTAAAAACTTATCTTTATCATTTAACTGCTTCCAAACACTGGGCAGATAAGTGGCAAAATTCTGGCCTCTTTTTATTAAAACTCCATCACCGTAATTGATGCCATTTAAATCGGTTTTTTGCGGTTCTGATAAGATGGATATTTCTATTATAATTGATTTTAATTCATCCATTTTAAGAGGCTTAAATCTGGGATCCAAAGCCGCCAGAAGGGCATTATTTCTAACCGACAAAATCAGTGATTCTACCGGCTCAACCGTACCCATGCAACCGCGCAGCTTATGATCTAAATAAAGCGTAACAAAAACGCCCCTTTTCTCCCAAAGTTTTTTATTGATTGTTTGCGGTTCAAATTTTTCTCCGGACAACAGAAATTTTTCCAATGATTTTATGGCTATCTTAAGAAGAAATTCTTTTTCGCCAGAAGTATAATATCCATTATCCATGTTGGCTAGTTTAAATATTTGGCTTTATTTATTAAGTGCTCTTCATATGTCTGGCTATAAATTACCGTGCCGTCATCTAGAGTGGTTAAAAAATAATAGTAAGGATTTTTGGTTGGATAAATAACCGCCTCAAGGCTTTTAATGCCCGGATTAGAAATCGGTCCTGGCGGCAAACCTCTGTATTTATAAGTATTGTAAGGAGAATCTATTTTTAAATCGTCATAACTCGGCTGGGCTCTGCCTTTACCGGTTACATAATTAACTGTGGCATCGGATTGCAAAGCAATGCCAGCTTCAATTCTTTTTAAAAAAATATCAGCAATTAATTTTTTATCGGCATCTTTTGGCACTTCCCTTTCTATAATTGAGGCTAAAATAACCACCTCAAATATATTTTTTCCTTGGCTGATGATATCGCTTCTCATTTTAGCTGTTAATTTGCTGTTGAAATTATCCAGCATTTTTTTAACAATATCGTGAGCCGTGGCATCAATGAATACCCTATAGGTGTCGGGAAACAAAAAACCTTCTAAATTCTTAGCCGGGACATTCTTTAAAAAATCATATTGTTCTGGCCAATTTCCGACGGCGATTTCATTTAAAAAATCTTCTTGGGAAACTACGTTATTTTTTTCCAAATAATCGGCTATCTCAGACGTCCGCCAGCCTTCTATGATGGTGATGACTTTTTCATTAACCAGATTTTTACTACTAACAATACTCCTTAAAACCTCTCTGATGTTCATGTTCTTATTAAGTAAATGGTCGCCGGCTACTAATTTGCCTTGCCAGCCCCGCAATTTGGCATATATTTCAAAAATAAAACGACTCCTGATTAAGCCTTGATCAGCTAAATTTTGAGACACCATGCTAAGCGTCTCACCGGATTCTATTTTAAAATAAACCGGCGCCTTTTCTCCCTTAGCCGGCAAAGAAATGCTGATGGCAAAATAAGCCGAAGCAATTGCTATTATGGCTATAATAATGATGATTATTCTTTTCATTTTTGATTTTGATTGTTACTATTTTAGTATAACATAAGATAAGGCAATAAAAAAAGACGCTACTTTTGTAGCGCCTGGATTTAACTAAAAGTCCATTGGCCGTCAATGATATTTATCAATTGAACGCTGCCATTTTCATATAACAAAGCGTTGGAATTCATCCAAGATGAAGCCGAACCTTTGGTATAAGGAAGATGTAAAAATGTGCTGGTGCCGACTACTACCGTATTACGCAGTATTTCTGGCGTGTGGCTATGGCCGGTTATGCTCCGACCATGAGCAAACTCACGGCTGCGCATACTGCCACGGCTTCCGGACATGCCTTTGTCGCCATGGCTGCCCAATTGAACACCGCGAACTTTGTAATCATCATCATAATCCAAGAATCTGACGTTTCTGGGAATGCGACCGATCATGGAGAGGCCTACTGCCACTGGATCACGGCCGTCAACCATCGGCGCAATCAATCTGGAAGCTATTTTAGCATTAAGAGGATTATCCTTGAGGCGCATTTCTTCAAGATAGCGATTCAGGAATTGATGGTGATTGCAAGCCACGACTATAACTTCGCCGCGACTGCCCATAACCCGAGAGAATTCGCAAAGCTCGCTATAGCATTCGCGCAGTTCCGTAACTAAGCTGGCTCGGCCGGCTTCGATATCCTGAACTTGCGTTATCATCTTGCCAAAATTATGGTGATTAACGCTATGGCCGTTGAAAAGATCATGAAGAATCAAGCGCTTGGGATGATAAGCTTCAATCATTCTGTAATTAGCTAGTCGCACCACCGGATCAGTATCGCCGACATGGATGTCGCCCAAAACTAGAGCTTCTATCTGCACTGGTACCGGCTTTTTGGCACCGTCAAATTTAAGGCCCAAATCAACAAAAGAACCCTGCGCTGCAGCCCTGATATGACGGAAATGATATCTATCTTCACTTACAATTTCCACCACTAAAGCGCCATAAACATGATCGCGCTTGGCCGCATCGCCACGATGGTTCATCTCGTTATAATTCGGCGTCGTCAAAGCGCCGGTAGAAACCAAGAATTTAGGAATCTTGAAATTGCTGTTGGGAACAGCCTTAAGCCTTTGCTTGGGATGAGCCAAAATCAAAGTTTTATCCCTCTGGGGGAATCTTAGGCGTCCGGAAGACGGATCGACATTTTGAGGCGGAACAATCATATCGCTGATAGCGATTTTCCGATTCAATCTTTTACTGCCATGCCAAACTTCTGGCCGACGGGCAATATCAAAGTGAAGATCTAATTCCCTGACAGAACTGCCAGCCATCGGCAAAATCACCAGTTCAGCGCCCATAAATTCGCAATATTTCTCCAAACCGGCTAAAAAATTACCGTTGGGCATACCCTTGCCGCTGCCGCCATAAGCCTGGGCCGCGGTAATGATATACCTTTTGGGAAACATCCTTTGGGGTAATATCTTGTTTGTAACCATTATTCTCACCTCCGTGCTTTGTTGTCTTGTTGGAATTAAAAAGTACTAATTACTAACATTATTTTATGGGAATATGCCAAGACTGTCAATGCCCTTGTAATTTAAGGTAAAATATAATAATATTTAAACAAATATAGCACCTTTAACTCAAGGGAGATGAAAAATGCGACTGTTTATTTCCGGTCCGATAGACGGTGTACCACTCAACCGCCTCAGAAGATTTGATGACGTTAAAAGATTCTTGGAACAGCGAGGACATCAAATTATAACCGAAATAGATGTGCCCTATCCTGATTTGAACAATGCCGACACAACCATAGCCTATCAATGCGATAAAGAGCCGGAACTGCTCACCTGGTTAATCCTCTTAACGAAAAAAATGTGGATCATGACCCAATGCGACATTCTTTTTTTACTGCCGGGCTGGGAAGTATCACACGATGCATCTGTCTTGTTTGTCACCGCCAAGAAATTGGAAATGCCTATTTATATCGACGACGGTTCGGCTATAAAGCTAACCAACGAAGATGAAATTAAAAGTTGGTTTGAAAAACAAATAAATAATGAGTAAAGCCTAGTTTGTAAAAACCGGGCTTTTTTATCTTTAGATACAAAAAATGTTTTTATGTTATAATATAATAAATCAAGACCTAAAAATGTTTAAAATAATCAAAAAAACATTAATCATCCTCTCCCTTGTGTCAGTAGCCTTAAAATTAATACTGCTAACGGCTATTTTTGTTTATCCCAACATAACATCAGATAACAATATAGAAGCCAACGCCAAGGAATTGATTGATATGACTAATGAGTATAGAAAAGAGCTGGGCTTGAACGAACTTACACCCAATGCCAGATTAACCCAGGCGGCAGTCAATAAAGCCAGAAATTTATTGTTAGAACAATATTTCGCCCATACCTCGCCTGGAGGCATAAAATTCTCCGAATGGATCAAAGATGTCGGCTATAAATATTTTTATGTCGGCGAAAATTTAGCCATAGATTTCAACAGCAATCAAGAAATATTCCAAGCCTGGCTAAACAGCGAAAGCCACAGGGAAAATATTATCAAGCCTCAATACCAAGAAATAGGGATAGCGGTTTTGGAAGGAAAATATCAAAACAGGCAAACCGCTGTCGTAGTCCAGTTGTTCGGTTCCAGGGTTTTAGGCGAAAGTGAAAGATTAAATAATGATTACCAGCCCTTTGACGCCTCCAGCGACAATTATTTTCCCAGTGATAATTTTTGGCAAAAAATAACTTCTCTTAGGAATATAGAGAAGTTAAACAGATATAACAATTATTTTCTGGTAATAGTTATGGGATTATACCTTATGACCTATACGCCGACCATAAAGAAGAAAAACCAAATCAACGTTAAACAGCCGATTATCAATCGATACCAAGCAAAAATATTCAGGGAATGATTAGATAAATATTTAATCAGATATTTAATGGTTAAATAACCGGTGATAGCCGATGACACAACTCCCAAAAGCAGAACTATAAGGTTAACTTCGCTAACGCTGTTTATCTCCAATATTTTCTTGAGGGCTGCGCCAAATATTATGGGCGCCGAAATCAAAAAAGAAAATTTAGCGGCGTCTTCTCTCTTCATTTTTCGGCCCAGACCGGCTATAATGGTTATGCCGGAACGCGAGACGCCGGGTACTAGAGACAGGATTTGAGCCAAGCCGACAACCAGTGAATCAAGAGGCGTTACCATCTGGATATCCTTTTGCCTTTTGGAATATTTTTCAAAAACAAAAAATAAAAAGCCCACGATAATAAACATAAGAGCGACAATAAGAGGCGACCTTAAATTATTCACGATAAAATCCTCAAAAAAATAACCGGCCAAAGCGGCGGGCAAAGTGCCGATTAAAACCAGCCAAGCCATGCGCTGATTATAATTATTTTTTAAATTCCAATTAACCAAGCTGGAAAAAAAACCACGGATGATTTTTTCGATATCATGATAAAAAAATAAAACCACAGCTAGTAGAGTGCCCAAATGCAAAGTAACATCAAATAGGAGCTCATCGGGGAAATGAAAACCAAAAATATCATGGAATAAAACCAAATGTCCGGAACTGGATATGGGTAAAAACTCTGTTAAACCCTGGATAATTCCGGCGATAATAGATAATAAATAATCCATTTTTAATAAATATAATAATTAATTATGTTTGAACTGTTACTTATACCAATAGTTGTAGCCTTAATTACGCAAATATTTAAGCTTATTATTGATGGTATACCAAATAATTTGAATTGGCAACACTTGATAAACGATTACGGCGGCATGCCTTCATCGCACACTTCCTTCGTTTCTTCTTTAGCTACGGTCGTAGGGCTAAGCCAAGGATTCGACTCGGCTGCTTTTGCCATTAGCCTTGTTTTGATGCTGGTCGTGATGCGCGATGCCATCGGTTTTAGGAGGGAGATAGGCCGAAACGCCGTCTTCACCAATATGCTGGCTACGATTATTTATAAAGACGCGCCGCCAAAAACCAAAGCTAAAATAGACTTTTTAAATGAAAAAGTCGGACATTCACTGCCAGAAGTGATTGTTGGATTTATTGTGGGTACTTGCCTTTCTTTAATATTATATGTTATGCTTTTACAAACCTAAGTTTTAACTTAAACCGCCAGGAGAAAAACAGTGAAGGAAAACGAAGTTAATTTTATACTTAAGTTTCAAACTCAATTTTCCCAGTTAGTCCGAACATTATTTCCACTTGTGCCTTTTGATGAATCACACCCACCGGAAAAATTTATTGGCCTCATAAAAGTTAGCGGCCAAAAACCAATTGCTCTTTTTACCACCCCGGATAAGCCTAAATATTGTAAAGAAATGATATTAGAAAACTAAAAAGCCAATGCTCTAGCAGCGGCTTTTTTTATTTGACAAAACAAACAGTTATTTCTGGCAACTGGGACAAAAATGAGTGCCTCGACCGCCTACTCGTATTCTTTCTATTTTGCCTTGGCATCTTTTGCATCTTTCCCCTTTCCGGCCATAAACTTTCAAATAAGGCACAAAGCCGCCTGGCTGGCCGCTTAATTGGACATAAGTATCAGATGATGTTCCGCCTTTGGCTATAGCCAGCTTTAAGATTTTCTTAACACAAGATAAAAGTTTTGTTATTTCTTTGTCTGATATATCCTTGGCTGATCTATTAGGCATGATGGCGGCGCAAAAACAAGATTCATCGGCGTAGATATTGCCTATGCCGGCAATTAATTTTTGATCGGTTAAGATCTGTTTTATTTTCCTGTTGGGATATCGCTTTATCACTTCTTTTAATTTTTTAAAATCAAATTTTGGCGAAAGAGCTTCAACCCCGAAGCCGACAGAAAGTTCAGCAACAGCTTTATTATTTAAGACCTTCATCCAGCCGAACTTTCTGATGTCATTGAAATACAAAATCGAGCCGTCGGTAAATTTTATTATTACATGAGTGTGCTTGCCCGGCAGATCACTGGTACCGTCTTTTTGCGGATGGCCGCCTACTACTAATTTGCCTTTCTTGGGGCGCAAAATAAGTTGGCCGGTCATTTTTAAATGAACAGCCAAGAAGCAATCCTTGGTTTTTAAATCGCATTTGGATAACTTTAATAATAAAACTTTGGCTCGCCTATCCACATCCATAACCTTATTGTTGGATATCTGGCGCGAAAAAGATTTAACCGAAAGAGGCCTAACCATTTTTGGCCACTTCACCTGTGCTGATTTTATTATTTTACCCTTGACCGCTTTTTGCAATTCGCGCCGCAATGTTTCCACTTCTGGCAATTCTGGCATATGATTATATGATTAATTTATTTAATTTCATGATTATAGCATTTTATCATTTTTAGTAAAAATGAACCCGACCCCGCTCTAAAGAGCGTGGTATCTGGGCGGTTTCAAATGGAAGGTGTCGGCTCCGCCGACGTATTTTTACTCACACTGCCCTTCATCCCCTGGCTTAAAAGCCAGGGGTATTCGGGCAGCAACATTATAAAAAAACTGCAGTTTTGTCTTACTGCAGTTGAATTAAATTTTGTTTTTCCTGTCTTTTTCTGTAATAAAAAATTTGGAAGAGTAAAATGAATGAGAGTATGCACCCAGGTGTTTGAGCTATAGCCAAAAACCAGTCCGGCTTTGTCCAGCCATAAAGGCTCCACAAGGTATAGCCGCAACAGGCTGAATAAATCAAGGTCGGAGCTATGCCGTCGCAACTCTTGCGACGATAGTTCTTGATAATCTGAGCCGGAAAGCCCAAAAAGACGATCATTAATGATGATAATGTTGCCAACAATCCAAGTATGGCCATTTTAATTCATCCTTTTTTGGTTTTTTAAGAGCATTACAATTATTAACTAGCCAAGAAATCCTTCAATTTATTCACCGCCATTCTACGCATACTGATTTTATTTTTATCAGCTTCAGTCATTTGCGCAAAAGTCTGCTCATAACCATTGGGCAAAAAAATCGGATCCCAGCCAAAATCAGAATGACCCTGGGGCATAACTATCTGGCCATTTAGAGCGCCTTTAAAATAAAATATCTCCTTGGGGCTTTTGCCATAACCAATGATTGTACTGGCATAGGCTCGACGATTGCCAGAACTTATAGCCAGCTTAGCTAAGCCGTGGTTGCCAATAGCCTGCAAAAACCATTTTATCAACGGACCAGGCAGTCCATTTAAGCAATCCATATAAAGAGAGGTGTCCTCGACGATAAATTCCCCATTAGTGTGTTTGAAGGCTTCCTGTAATTTTGTCTGGATTATCGCTCTGGCATCAATCTCTTGGATTTCCGGCAAATCAATATCCAACTGCTTCAAACCAGGTATTAAAGAGCCAACTTCCCTAAACTTATTTTTGTTTCCGGTTATAAAATATAAACTCATATCTTGTCTCCCCTGGCTCTGATAAGCCGGCTGATTAAATTTTTAGTCAATTCCACTGGTATGCCTTCAACGCTGCCAATGTCGCCATTGGTACTTTTGATATAACTATCGGTTAAAGGATAATTAATCATAAAACCTCCGGACGAAGTGTACATATTGTCATCGGCTAATATCTTTTGCAAAACATCAGCCGGAACAGGATTAAAAAATACACTGGCAATATCCACATCGGAGAATTGACGGCCGCTAACAGAATCGGTGACCGCCACCGCGCTGTAAGTTAGAGCCGGATATTTTTCATAACTTTTCCAAAATTGCCTCATCTCTTCTTGGTCTTTTGGTTTTTCATAAATAATGCCGTTACAAGCAACTACTTGGTCGAAAGTAACCAAAATAACATCCTCTGTTATCTTTTTCAAAATATCATCAGCTTTAGCCTTGGCAATAGCCAGAGTCAATTTTTTTGGGTCATCAAGGCGAATGGATTTTTCATCAATATCTGCTGACATTATTTTGTATTCAAAGCCGAATTGGTCAAAGAATTTCTGACGCCATTTGGAAGATGTGCCAAAAATTATTTTCACTTTGTCTCCTTTTTTAAGGTTCTGATTTATATCTAACATAATAATTAAAAATTGTCAACTTGAATTAAATCATAATCTATAATAACATCGCCTGCGCCGAAAATAAATTTGCCCCTGAATTTCTGGCCGGCTAAAAATAGAGGCAGCCAATACTTATCATCCGGCCACATTTCCTCAAACGGAATTTCATCAACCTCAAACCATTGGGGCTTCATTTCCTCGCTTTCAATTAATTCGCCGGAAAAATTCTGCGATTTAAAAATATGCACCTCTAAAATTTCCGGATTGCCCTGGAATTCAAATTCTATAATGCCCATTTTGTCCAGCTCATCCACCTCAATATTTGATTCTTCTTTTATTTCTCTTCTGGCCGCTTCCTCAATTGTTTCATCCTCCATTAATTTTCCGCCAAAACCATTCCATCTGCCGACGCCAAAACCACGTTTTTTTAGCCCTAGCAAAACGCGCGGGTGTTGATGAATAATACAGAGTGTTAATATTTTATTCACTTTAAATAACTTTACTTCTTAATTATTTTTATATTTTACCATTTAAAAGTAATTATTGACAAAACCGCTGCTCCAGAATACTATGGCCTAAGAGCCTAACACTCATACGGAGGAAAGAAAATGGCACATTTTATTTCGGCTTCTTGCCAAGGCGAGCCTTGCTCTATTTGCCAAGCGCCAGCCACACACAAAATTAGAGAAGATATTATGTCTGATGATCCAGACAGTTGCCGACATGGCCTAACCGCTTATGTCTGTTGCATGCATTTTTGCCTGATCATGGGCAAAGCTGCCCCATGCCCGCAACCAACTCTAATCTGATAGGAGAGAAAAACAATGACTCGCGGAGAACTTTTAAAATACCTGGAAAGCGTAGCTGGGACATACCGCGCCGATGCGATAAACTCAGTTAAGCGCAATTCACACATGAATGATCTTTCCACAAAAGATTTAAGCTGGATTGAAGAAAATCAAAAAAGGATTCAGAGATTAATCGATGCCATCTTGGTTGATTTCATTAATGCGGTGGGAGCTGATCAGTGTCTTGACTACGGACTTAAAACCAATGACTTAGGTAAAAACGATTAACTCTTTTTCCAGTAACATTTTGGAGAGAAACTGTCATGGAAGTGATTGTTCAAGCCTGCGGTTGGATTGGCACTATACTGATAGTGCTGGCCTATTTCCTTATTTCTCGTAATTATCTAAAAAGCCAAAGCCGAATTTATCAATTAATGAATTTATTTGGCGCTATTGGTGTCAGTATTAATGTTTTCCATCAGGAAGCTTGGCCGGCGCTAGCTCTGCAAATTACTTGGGCTATTATAACCACCCTATCAATTATTCGAACAAAATAAACAACTCGATTCAAAGAAATCGAGTTTTTTTATTTCTACCTATGAATAAAATATTTTCCACATTCTAATTTGTCATTGCGAGGGGGATTCCTCGCTATGCTCGGAACAAACTCCGCAATCCTATGTTTATAGAATGCGAGATTGCTTTAGTCGCTTGAGCTCCCTCGCAATGACAGAAAAAACAGCTAACAAGAGAAGCTTGAATTATAAACCACTATGTCCGTAAGGATATGATAGTTTATTTATATAAAAAATATTATGTATTTATGATTTTATTTGCTATGTAATTTTGATCTTATTCATATTTACAATTTTCTTCTCAATCGCTCCCGCAAATAATCTATACGCCAATCTGTTTTCTTTTTTATATACCATTGGAACACCAAGAATCGTTCTGCACTTCTTACACTCTAATTTTGGCTTTCCATTCATATGTGTTGGAAAAACAATTCTATCAATATAAAGACGTTTAAGTATTCCTGGACCATCTTTCTGATAAATCATGAGTTGGGCTTTACATTTTTCACAACTCAAAGATAACCACCTGGAATATCCGCCTCGGCTTTTCTTGAACTTATCACTTTTTAATGCGAGTTTAGCGTTCATATTTTTATAGTTTATTTTCCATATCACTTATTCTACTTACTCCCCATCCCGCAATGATTTTTTATTCCTTCTGATCCAAAGCTTCTTGAAAAAAGGCATTGAGAGTGTTGACAACATAAACGCCACTGCAGGCACTACTGCATTTAGCCACGCTCTCGGAATATCTATCGCCCACATATACACTCCTATCGCCAGATAGGTAAAGATTGTAAGCAACATTCGCCTTGTCCAGCTAGTTTCCCATGACTTGTCTACTTCAACTCGTTGATTTCGTTCCTCAATTTTTTTGATTTTTTGTTCTAAATTTTCCATAGCACTTCTTAATATTTTATTTCTGTATTCACAGAAATCATCTCAATTCTTTAAAGCCAAGTTTTAATAAAACTGATTTTGCATCTTCTAATCTATCATCCTTAACCATAATATAATCCTTCGAGTAAGTTGATACGATTAAAATATTCATGCTCTTTTCGGCTATAGCTTGGCTGACAGTTGCTAAAAATCCTACGGAATAGAATGGAATCGATACGTTAATAGCTATCAATCGATAAAAATCTTTATTGCGTTCCTTAATGTCTAATTCAGAAAGATTTTCTTCTTTTGTAACAACCGTAATTTCGTCAGCATCCCTACTTACCAAAAAGTGGTTTTCTATGTTCGGAACCTTCGAAACTTTAGCGTACACAAACTTTCCTTCTTCGACCTTAAAGGTGCTCTCCTTGATGATTTTTTTGATTTCGCTGTTCATATATTAATTCCTATGCCCCATGATACATCTTGATCTTCAATAACCTACCGCAGGGATTTCTCCATTTTTATCATTTTAATTAATCCCATATGGATTTCTTGTATTTCTACAAATCCCAGTTTTTGATAGAAACCTACCGCATTCAAGGTCGCGTTCAAAGAAATTTTTTCTCTGACAGCACCTCTGAATTTACTTTCCATATAATCATACAATTTTTTACCGATCTTCTTCTTCAGAAAATTAGGATCAACATTGATTTGATAGATTTCACCATCGGCTACTGAATACTGTCCGAATCCAACTAATTTATCATCTGCCTCGGCTATTATCCAATCTGAATTTTGTAACTGATATAACACATTTTCTTCTGATATGTCTTTAGCCCATTCCTCTATAGCCTCTGGGGAATAAGATTCAGAATTAATCTCCGTCACAACCTTTTTGTGCAGTTCGGCGATGGCTTTAGCGTCGTCCATTTCTGCTTTTCTAATTATAATCTCTGTATTATCTACCATGGCACTTTTTAAATTTCTTGCCGCTACCGCAAGGGCAGGGATCATTTCGTCCTACTTTATCGCCATCAAAGTGGGATTTATCGGCTATGATTTTATCTGCTTTTCTTTCTTGGATTCCAGCATCAGCTTCCATCGGAGATTTAGCCATTGATTCCTTGCTGGGCGCGCTGAATTGCAAATTAGACTGGGGTGTTTCTAGTCCCGTCATTTGAGATGGGTTTATCAAACCTATTTTGAAAATACTGTAAGCCACCTGTTTGTCTATTTCAGAAAGCAGCTGCCTGAATAATCTGATTGATTCCCTTTTGTATTCTATCAAGGGATCCCTCTGGCCATAACCGCGCAGGCCGATGCCGGTTCTTAAATTCTGCATGGTATCCAAATGTTCTATCCAAATAGTATCAATGGTTCTAAGCAGCAGGCTTTTTTCAATTTGTCTCATTGGTTCCAATTCTGATTCTCCTTGGGGCAGCATATTCATGCTCCTTTCCAATTCGTCATATCTTAAAACAGCCATCTTCTTTATATAACCGGCAATCTTTTCCCGGCTCATATCATCTTCTGTACTGGTGCCGGCTTCATTTTTAATATCTTCCAAATTTTTTCGCATTTCCGGCACTACCGGAAAAATAGAATTAACGGATTGATAAATTTCGTTAAGATCCCACTCGCTTTTCAAATTAGATTGCGTGTGAAAATTAACCACACTGTCTATTTCATTAAAAATAGCATCCAAGACCAGAGTTTTAGTGCTCAATCTGTCTACCTCTTGGCTGTCGGCTTGATTGCCACTCTCTAGAATCTGGTTTCTTTTTTTGTAAATGGTTTCCCGATGCTTGTTCATCACATCGTCGTATTCCACCAAATGTTTTCTGATATCAAAATTATTGCCCTCAACTCTTTTTTGGGCTTGTTCGATTGATCTGGATATTATTTTATTTTCTATCGGCACATTATCGGGCAGGCCCAGGGTGTTCATGAGTGATTTCATCCTGGATGAACCGAAGATCCTCATCAGATCATCATCCATGGATAAAAAGAACTGCGAAACGCCGGGATCGCCTTGCCGGCCGCTGCGGCCCCGCAACTGATTATCAATACGGCGTGATTCATGCCTCTCGGTGCCAAAAACGCAAAGACCGCCGGTGGCCACAACCTGCTTGTATTCTTCTCCATTAAAAGGATGCCCGCCCAAAATAATGTCCACGCCTCGTCCGGCCATATTGGTCGCCACGGTCACGGCTCCTAATTTTCCGGCTTGAGCGATAATGTGAGCTTCTTTTTCATGATGCTTGGCGTTCAAAGTTTGAGCCGGTATGCCTTCGCGCTCCAAAAGATCGGCTATGATTTCATTTTTTTCAATGGAAATCGTGCCAATCAAAATCGGCTGGCCTTTTTTATGCCTGATTTTAACTTCTTCAACCAAAGCTTGGTATTTGCCATGTTCATTTTTATAAATCTTGTCATTTAAATCTTTTCTGACAGTCGATTTGTTGGTCGGCACCACCACGACTTCTAATTTATAAATTTTAGAAAACTCTTCAGCTTCGGTGGCGGCGGTTCCGGTCATGCCGGCTAACTTTTCGTATATTCTAAAATAATTCTGGAAAGAAATAGTCGCCAAAGTAACGCTCTCTTTCTGAACGGGCACATTTTCTTTGGCTTCAATGGCTTGATGCAAACCTTCGCTGTATCTTCGGCCAAACATCATTCGTCCGGTGAATTCATCAATAATAACAATCTCTCCATCCTTCACCACATAATCCCTGTCTTTTTTAAAGATAGCGTGAGCTTTGAGAGCCTGCTCGATATGATGGACATCCCTAATGCCCCTATCGGTGTAAATATTATCAACGCCTAATATTTTTTCTATTTTTTCAATACCCTCGTCGGTTAAAGTAACGGCCCTCATTTTTTCATCAATGTTGTAATCCGGTCCTTCTGCTAATTTAAGGACTATTTTAGAGAATTGATAATATTTATCGGTTGATTCCATATCGGGCGCAGAAATAATGAGTGGCGTTCTGGCTTCGTCGATTAAAATTGAATCGACTTCGTCGACAATGGCATAATGCAATCCTCTTTGGGTTTTTTCTTCCTCGGTCGGCACCATGTTATCGCGCAAATAATCAAAACCGAATTCATTGTTGGTGCCGTACAAAATATCGCAGGCGTAAGCCTCTTTGCGACTGCAAGTTTCTAAATATTGGACATCCAAGATGTCATCGCCTTCGGCGACTTTTTTATTTTTATTGAATTTATAAGAAATAGTCTGCTGTCCGATGCAACCGGTAGAGAGTCCTAAAAAATCATAAATCCGGCCCATCCAATCGGCATGAATCCTGGCTAAATAATCATTAACCGTAATAAGATGAACGCCTCGGCCGGTGAGCGCGTTTAAGTAAAGTGGGGCAGTGGCCGCCAAGGTCTTGCCTTCGCCTGTTTTCATTTCCGAAATATGTCCGCGATGCAAGGATAAGCCGGAAATCAATTGGACATCATAATGCCTCTGCCCAATAACTCTCCCGGCGGCTTCCCTCACCGTAGCAAAAGCTTCTGGTAAAATGTCGTCCGGAGTTTTGCCATTTTTCAATTCTTCTTTTAATTTTGCCGTTTGATTTTGAAGTTCCTCGTCGGAAAGCGACTTCATCTTTTCTTCCAGGCCATTTATTTGATCAATCACCGATCTAATCTCTTTTAGCACCTTTTCATTGGAATCGCCTAAAAACCTTGATAATATAGACATAATAAATAATTAAAAATATAATTTTCCCAGTTATTCTACCAGAAAAACCGATTATTTGCAATAATGAACCCGCCCCCGCTCTAAAGAGCGGGGTATCTGGGCGGTTTCAAATGGAGGGTGTCGGCTCCGCCGACGTATTTCTCCTCATACTGCCCTTCATCCCCTGGCTTAAAAGCCAGGGGTATTCGGGCAGCAACATTATAAAAAGCTCCGACTGGCGGAGCTTTCTTTAACGGTGGTTAACGCCTTTCTTTGTATTTGACTAGTTCTATTTTTAATTTATCTTTTACCTGGTTCATGGATTTTACAATATCACTCGTTTCAGCGCTGGCTCTTAATATTTTTTTGGGCACCGACAAATTAACCACTACCTTATAAATATTCCCCTTATTGTGATGCCAGGAATTAATGCCCACTTCCACATCAGCGCTGATTATATTATCAAAATATTTAGACAAACTGCCTATCTTATCATTTATGATTTCATGCGACTGGGGTGTTAATTTGGCATTGGTCGCCTTGATGTTTATTTGCATAGTACTTATTTAGTTTATAAAGTCGAAAGTTTGTAAAGTTATAAAGTTTTTATCAATCCAGAAAGCATTTTAGAAATTTCTATAGACAGATTATGTAGAAAAGAAAAATCACTTTCAGACAAATAGTTTAATTCTTTAGACAAAGATAACATTGATCTAACTTCAGCACATGATCCCTTAGCAATAAATAAAAAGTGTTTAAATTCGTTGTTTCCTTTTCTTTCAAATCCTTCAGCTACATTATTCATAATAGAAACGGAAGCCCTCTGTATTTGATCTTTAAACCCAAAATCCCGAGAATCTTTAAATCTATTATAAATATTAATAGTTAATATTTTTGATTTTTGCCATATAATAATATCCTCAAAACTTGCTATTTTCATTTCTTAACTTTATGAGCTTTACAAACTTTATGAACTTTATGAACTAATTAAATCCCTTGTATTCTATTTCTTCCATTAATTGCAGATTAAAATTAGACCTAACCTTCTGCTTAATCACGCTTATCAGTATTATAACATCTTCGGCCGTAGCTTGTCCGGCATTAATGATCCGGCCGGCATGTTTTTCTGATACCATGGCTCCGCCGATTTTTTTGCCCTTGAGATTGCATTGTTCAATCAGCCAAGCCGCGGGAATGGTGGCATAAGCTGAAAAATTTTCCGGTAAATCAGAATACTTGGAAACGAAGTCCTTGATTTCTTCCGGCGCTAATTTAATATTTTTAAAAACACTGCCGGCGCTGGGATATTTATCATCTTTCTGTTTCCGCTGGCTTATGATTTCATCCATCTTGGCTTTTATTTCATTTTTACTGCCACGTTTCAAATTGAGCGTTATAGACAGAATAATATCATGATTGTCAGCGCTTTTAAAAATGCTGGAGCGATAAGCCCACCCGCATTTTTTATTATTAAGTTTTTTAATTTTATTATCCCTGATTATTTCCACCATATCCACGATGCCAGCCATATCGCCGCCGTAAGCGCCGGCATTATTGCAGACAGCCCCGCCAATAGTGCCGGGTATGCCAGAGGCCCATTCCAAGCCGGTTAAGCCGGAGGCCAGGGCTTGTCCGACAACTTTGCTTAAAAGAGCTCCGGAACTGCATTCCATTTTTTCGTCTTTAACTTTTAACTTATTATCATTAATTTTGATCACCAAGCCGTCAAAACCATTGTCGGAAACCAGGACATTGGTGCCGCTGCCCAAAATAAAATAAGGCAGTTTCAGTTTATGAGCGACACCCATAAGGCTGACAATGTCGTCTGTTGATTCGGCCACGCAAAAATATTTGGCTGGTCCGCCAATTTTAAATGAAGTATAAGACGCTAATAATTCCCCCTCTTTTATGGGGCTAGAAACAACAGACCTTAATCTGTTTAAAGTATCCATTAAAATTTTTATTTATTTACTCTTCTTCAGAATAATCTTCTTTTTCTTGCCAGTTCCACGATAAAATTCATTTTCCTCCATAACTTGCTTTTGCTTGGAAAAACCAGGTCCCATGGCTTTTGTTCTCTTTTCTTCCATCTCCTCACTCAGACCGCCGTATTGGCGCTCTAGGCTTTCCTCTAAGTCAAGCTGCTCCTCTATCTCCTCATCGGGATCTAAAATGTTGCTTTGATCCAAACTGTCATCTTGATCAGTTTGATTCATACTCTTTAAGTTAGTTTATTAGATATGATTAATAATAAATTTATATAATATTTGACAAAATTGTACATATATGGTATTATCACGGTGTGTTTGAACCTTACAAACAGAAAGGCAAGAAAATGGGTCAAAAAGTAGAAATAGTGCAATTTCCTGAAAATTCCAAAGAAATAATAATACTTGACATCTATTTTGAAACTTTGAAGAACATGGCCAATGAAGACCCGGAACTCCTCCATGAACTTTTAAAATTATGCGCCGATAATAGCTATCAATTATCACCATCAGCCGAGGCCACTTTAATAAAACGCATTATTGTTATCCCCAAAGGAGATGAAACACTCTTCCCCGGAGGCGGCAGAATTTTCCCCAGTGTTAAAAAGATTATCCTGGCTTTGACCACTGTAAACGATGGCGAAATTACTGTCCATAACCCGTTTGAACCGGCACCAGACAAGAAGGAGAAAAAATGAGGAAATATTGGTATGTTTATTATTCTTTCATCACGCGAGATAATATACAAGGGAAAGGAGAAAATTTTCGATGTCAGAAAGACGCGCTATGAAAAAATGTCCATTATGTGAACAGACCTATCATCCTCAATTCTATTTCTGCGCAAATGACGGAAATGAACTAATTCACCAAGATGTCCAAGGGTGCCGAAAATGTAATGAGACCGTCGGCATAGAACAGAAATTCTGTATGGCTTGCGGATATACTGTCATATCTCCTGAGAAGTAAACTAGAATCAACTAATTGACTCAACTTTTGTTGAGTCTTTTTATTTTACTAATTTTCTCGCCACATTATATATATCCCCAGCTCCTATTAACATTATAACATCAAAATCAGCAATTTTCCTCTTTAGCAATTCTTCGGTTTCTTCTAGGTTGCCGCTGTATTCCGCGCCGCTTCTTTCGGCTAAAATCTTGGAATTAATGTCAAAATCATTTGGATTCTCCCGGCCCAAGACATAAAATATATCGGTGACCATGATGTTGGCATCGGTTTTAAGAGCCAAGACAAATTCCTCAAAAAAATTCTTGGTTCGATTGTATTGGTGAGGCTGAAAAACAAAAAGTATCCGGCTCTGTGGAAAAAAATCTTTGGCAGCTTCAATCACCTGCCTTAAACCTTCGGGGGTATGGGCGTAATCAGTGATTATTTGCGTATCATTTTTGGTGCCTAAATTTTCAAACCGCCGCCAAGCGCCGACAAAATCATGCAGGGCCTTTTTAATTACGGCAAAATCTATGCCTTCGGCCAGAGACACAGCGATAGCGGCTAGAGCGTTAGAGACATTGTATTGGCCAGGAAAATTTAATTCTATCTCACCCAGCAAATCATTATTCCAGGAAACTTTAAATTTTTGCCTGCTGTCTTCATACCTTATATCCGAAGCTTTAAGATCTGCGGGGCTAGCCACAGCATAAGTGACGATTTTAGCTTGGCAAGAGTTGGCGATTTCCATAGAGTTGTCATCATCGCTGTTTATAACAATCACACCGTCTTTTGGTATTCTTTTGAGATAATATAAAAAAGCTTCTTTTATTTCCGCCAAATCTTTGTAAACATCCAAATGATCAGCTCTGATATTGGTAACGGCGGCGACTTTGGGATAATAATTATGAAAAGCTTTTTTGTATTCATCGCTTTCAAAAATAAAATACCGGCTTTCTCCCACCCGGGAATTGCCGCCCAGATAATCAACCTTGCTGCCTATAACAATGGTGGGATCCAAATCAGCTTCCATAAATATTTTGCCCAGCATAGCCGTAGTTGTTGTTTTGCCGTCTGTGCCGCAAACGCCTATGCCCACCTTGTCTTGCATGAGTAGTCCCAGCAGTTGCGGATAAGTTATTTGGGGCAAATTAAGATCTTCGGCTTGTTTTTTTTCTGGATTATCAGAACTGACCGCCATGGTATAAACAATCAAATCCGCATCGGGCGGAATATTGTCGGCTTTTTGGGGAATAAAAACATTTATGCCTTCTTGGCTTAATTGATCGGTAATCTCGCTTCTGGTTGAATCGCTGCCAGAAATATTTTTGCCCATCTGCTTTAAAATCCGAGCTGATGCCGAGATGCCAATCCCGCCTAGGCCGATAAAAAATATTTTCTTGGCTTTTGATAAATCAATTCTGTCAATCATCCTGAGTTTATTATTTTTTAGCTAGGGCTAACAATTCTTTGGCTACCTTTTGCGCGCCATAAAAATCCATTATTTTTGATATATTCCTGGACAAATTATCTTTTTTATATTTTTCAAAAAATAATTCCCTAACAGCGCTAATTAGAGTTTCGCTGTTTAACGATGGCTGGGATAAGACAATAGCCGCATTATTTTTTTGAAAATAAGCGGCATTATATTCCTGGTGGCTTTCTGGCAGAGGAATAATAATTGTCGATTTGGCCAAAATCACCAACTCGGACAAAGTCGACATGCCGGCTCTGGTTACCACCAAATCAGCGGCGCAAATAGCATCGGTCATTTCATGGGTTAGAAATTCAAACTGATGATAGTTTTCCGCCTGAAGATTAATTTTTTTATCACGTCCTGTAATGTGAATAATTTGGCAAAATTGCAATAAATCATTTAAAGATTTTTCCACCAGCTCATTTAAGACTTGCGAACCAGTGCCTCCGCCCAAAATAAGAAGAACTGGTAAATCCTCTTTTAAGCCAAAAACATCGCGTCCTTTTTTAGGATGGCAAACATAAAATTCTTCCCGCACCGGGTTGCCGGTCAAAATCGTTTTAGCCGAAGAAAAATCATTCAAAGACGGCTCATAAGAAATCGTTATTTTTTTAGAAAAATTGGCCATCATCTTGTTGGCCAAGCCAGCTATAATATCCTGCTGATGTATCAAAACCGGAACTCTAAGAAGATAAGCCGCCCAAGCCACCGGCACACCGATAAAACTGCCGGCAATCATAACCACATTGGGCTTGAATTTTATTATTATTAAAATAACCTGGAAAAACCCCCAGATGATCTTAAAGGGATCGACAAAATTATCCCAACTGAAATATCTTCTTAATTTGCCGGAAGAGATCTTTTTAAACGGTATTTTATAACTCTCCACCGCTTTTTTTTCCGGCCCACTCTCTGATCCGATAAAAAGAAATTCTGTTTGGGGATTGTCTTTTTTTATTTTTTCATAAACAGCTATAAGCGGGCTAACCGAGCCCATGGTGCCGCCGCCCGAAAAAAGGATTTTCATTTCTAATCTGATTTATTAATTATTTTACTTATTCTAAATCAACTTGCCTGGATATATTAACTAAAATCCCGGAAGCTGCCAAGCAAGTCATTAAAGCTGTTCCGCCATAAGAAATAAAAGGCAAAGGAACGCCTGTTAACGGCAAGAGTCCGGTGATCGCTGCGATATTGATAAAGGCTTGGATAACAAACCAAGAAACTATGCCTATGGCTAGCAATCTGCCGAAAGGCTCGTTGCATCTTTGGGCTATTTTTAAAACCCTCAACATCAAAAAAATAAAAGCAATAATGAGCGCAGCTGAAACAATAAAGCCCAGCTCTTCGGCAATAATGGCAAAAATAGAATCACCGGCCGATTCCGGCAAATAAGCGAATTTTTGCCTGGAATGTCCAAAGCCTCGCCCCCAAAATCCGCCCGAGCCCACAGCCAGCAAGGCTTGGTTAATATGATAGCCATTTCCCAGTGGATCTAATTCCGGATGAAGAAAGGTGGTTAATCTTTCTGCTCTGTAGGACGAAAATTTTATAACCAGCCACAAGCCGGAAAACCCCAAAGCGCTTACCCAAGACAAGTGCATCAAACTTCCGCCGGCCACAAAAAAGACTATTAAAGAAGTTAGAACGATAATCGACATGGAACCGGTATCCGGTTGGAAAAAAATTAAAAGCATGACGACAAACAAAACTATAACAAAAGGCAAAAAGCCTTGATGCAAATCCTTGAGGCGTTTTTCTCCCTTCTCCGAAAGCCAAGCCACCAAATAAATCAAAAAGGTTAGTTTGACTATTTCTGACGGCTGAAGAGAAAAGCCGAAAAAATTAATCCAGCTTCTGGATGTGCCATAGCCGGAACCGATGCCGGGTATATAAACCAATACTAAAAGAATGATGGAAATAAAAAGCATGGGTGTAGCCAGTGATTTCAATTTGAAATAATCTATTTTAGAAAGAATGACAAATAAAAACAGACCCGGCAAAAGTCCGAAAAGAATTTGATGTTTTACAAAAAAATAACTATCGCCGAATTTTTGCCAGCCCAAAGACACCCCGGCCGAAAAAATCATAAGTAAGCCAAAAACAGTTAAAAAAGAAATCAGCACAATCAGTTGTAAATCGGCTTTTTTTTCGCCTCGCTTGCGGAATAAATCTTTTAAAAAATGTTTTAGTTTTACTTTATTCATTAAATTTAATATTTGACAAAATATAAAAAATATGATAACTTATTACCACGCACCGAAGAGCAGATTTTGGCTCCTAGCGTGTAGCCTGCTAAGGCTGTAGAATGGAACTAATCCTGGTTTCAATCCTTAACCTAGAATAGGATCCATTCAGCCACCAAACGACTTTAGCAAAAAAGGGTTACCTAACCTGCCAATTTGTCATAAAAGACATTTGGCAGTTTTTTATTTTAATTTTTTAACTATAGCTCTAAACTGATCGCCTCGGTCAAACTCATTTTTAAACATACCGAAACTGGCGCAAGCTGGGCTAAGCAGTATGGTATCACCCGATTTAGCCAAGCTTTTAGCCAAACCAACGGCTTCGGCCATGGAACCGGCTACCGCCACAGGCATCTTCTTATTTTTTAAAAGCTGTAAAATCCTATCTGTGCCTGTGCCACCAAATAAAACCAAATATTTAACGCTTTTCTCTATTTCTTTGGTAAGCTCATGGAAATCCAGACCCTTATCAGCGCCGCCGGCAATCAAGATAATATTTTTTCTCTTCAATTTAAGAGCTCGCAAGGCCGCCAAACTGGCTTCGGGCATGGTGGAAGTCGTGTCATTATAATACTTCACTCCACCAACACTTTTCATAAACTCCAAACGATTGGAAACGCCGGAAAAATTTCTAACCGCTTTTTTAATAACAGCAGATTTAAGCCCGTAAATCTTGCCCGCGCAAACGGCCGCCAAAACATTGGCGATATTATGTTCGCCGGGTATTTTAATATCTAAGACCGACAAAACTTTTTCTTCTTGGCCATCAATTCGAAAATAAATATTTTTGTTTTTCAAAAAACAGCCGTTTTCATTTTTAAATTCTTTTAGGGAAAACCAAAATCTTTTAGAGGGCACCAAGGCGCCCATCTTTTTGGTGAAGCTGTTATCCAAATTCAAAACAACATAATCCTGCCGGTTTTGCCATTTAAAAATATTGGCCTTGGACAGAGCATAATCATTGATATCATCATAGGTATTTAAATGATCAGGATAAATATTGGTAAAAACAGCCAGGTGCGGACTTAACTTGGCCTCTTCCAAACTCTCTAACAGCCAAGACGATAACTCTAAAACAGCCAAACCGTTGTTTTTCATTTTACTTAATTGAACCAAAGGTGATTTGGTAATATTGCCGCCGATAATCGCCTTTTGGCCGGCGAGCATCAGCATTTCATAAATCAAAGTGGTAATAGTGCTTTTTCCTCTGGTGCCGGTGATGCCGATTATTTGTTTCCTATTGGTTAATTTAAAAAATAAGGAAATATCCGTTTCAATGGGTATTTTATGGCGCCGAGCAATGGCCAAATATTTGGAATTTCTGGGAATGGCCGGATTTTTAATGATCATGTCGGCCTTTTTAAAATCTTTTTCCTGATGCCGGCCCAAAACAAAATTAACCTTATTAGCCAAATGGCCCAATCTTTTAATTTGATCAGAGAGTTCTTCTTTGGTTTTTAAATCAGTCACTGTCACTTTGGCGCCAGAAGAGAGTAAAAAACGGGTAGCGGAAATACCGCTGCCCTCGCTGTAGAGCCCTAAGCCCATAACAACTACTTTTTTATTTTTGAAATTAAGCATTTAATGATTTTTATAAACAAAATATTGTCAAAAAATGAACGCTCGCCTTAAAAAATACTATTTTAAAAAATAAATACGAGCATATGAAAATTTGGATGAAGCGTAAAGTAAAATTTTCATCGCTCGGAGCTTTTGGTTACTTTTGGCGACCCAAAAGTAACAAAGATAATCCTACATCCATCCCCCTCTATCCATTAAAAATATCACCAAGCCGATTATCGACATCATGGCAGCGATAACCCAAAACCTCATTACCACCTTGGTTTCCGGCCAGCCCTTAGCTTCAAAATGATGATGAATGGGCGCCGACAGAAAAACTTTTTTGCCTTTCCTTAATTTTTTAGAAGTTACCTGAATGATAACGCTAAGTGATTCCACCACAAATAAAAATCCGATTATGGGGAGTAGCAAAACGGTATTAGTCATTAAGGCAATAATAGCTAAGGTGACCCCCAGTGACATCGAGCCGGTATCACCCATAAAAAATCTGGCCGGAGCAATATTAAACCACAAGAAAGCCAAGAGACTGCCCACAATCACTCCGCACAAAGCAGCCAAATCATAGCGTCCTTGCACAAAGGAAATTGCTCCGAACGATAAAAATGAAGCCATTAGTGTGCCACCGGCCAAGCCGTCTAGGCCATCTATTTCATTGACGGAAAAAGCAGTGGCAATCACCACGAAGATAACAACCGGTATATACCAAAAACCTAAATTATAAGTGGCTAAAAACGGTAGGCGTATAAAATCCCATTCTAATTTGAAATAAAACCACCAGGCTACCGCCAAAGCAATAACAATATAAACTACCAAGCGATGCCGCACCGACAATCCGCCGCCGTAAGGGCCGATTTTTCTGACATTCAAATAATCATCAAATAAGCCGACTAAGGCGGTGATAACCAAGGCGCCCAGCGGCAGCCAAGTTTGGGAACGGCTTAAAAAATTAAAATTATAAAAAATGCCATCCAGCCACTGGCCCAGAAAATAAAATGACAAGGCTAAAACCAGTGTCGTCACCCAAATCAAAACTCCGCCCATCACCGGCGTGCCGGATTTCTTGGCATGCAGGCTGGAAAATATAGGCGTCTTATCAGAGCTTCTGATTTGCTTGCCTAATTTATATTTGTACAAAAAGTGAGTTAAAATAGGCGTCCAGCCAATGGCTAAAATAAAGGAAACAAAAGCCAGAAAAAAAATTTTTATAACATAGAATTCAAATAGTCCTGTGGGCATAACTTAAATGATTATATATTTACATAAATAATTATATTTGCGGCCAAAAAAATTATAAAGTTAAAAATCGAAGCAATGAAAGCCAAAGAGTAGCTTAAAATTTTTTCTTTAAGGTAAAGTGAAAAACTCAAAGAAAAATTAAGCAGAATAACCGCCACTCCTAAAATCGGCATAAGCAGAATCTGATACCAGGGCCCAAAAGAGCTGATGCCAAAATAAATATTATAGCCCAAAACAATATACTGGCTGTCTTGCCAAAAATTAAAAATCAACAACACCCACATGATGGCATTTATCAGGACACTTAAAAACAGGTTCATTATTATTAATCGATCCCTTTTGGCCGGGCTCATCAATATTGAATCCTGTATTTTATATAAAATCATATACTTTATTATAAACGATTTTTCTGTTTTTTGTCTATAAAGATTGAAAAACACTTCCCCTATTGACAATAATTAAACACTATGTTATACTATTAAAAGTGTTAGTTCGTTAGATAAAATAAAAAAACCAAAACCGTGAGAAAAGGAGAATCAAACTAATGTCAGAGCCTACGATTTCTATAAAATTTGGAGTATTACCTGGCCCAATTATTGATAGTTTGCGTATCACGCCAAAACTGACAGTCGGAAAATTATTGCTTCTGCTTGATGAAAGCAGGACTGACAAGGCAATCCAAGATAAACTTCTTGGGCAAAGATTTGATCACCGCACCAAGAGAGGCAGAATTTGGAAAAAGACTGATTTTAAACGGTTTACTCGTACCAAAGAACTTCGAGTTAACGGTACGCTCATTAACGAAAATAAATCCGGGTTTATACCGACAAATGGTGATACGGTTTTATTTGTCTCCAGAATTAAAGTCAGGCGTCTACGCAAGAAAACCTGATCAATCTGCTATATTGCCCCATCTTCGATGTCTAGAAGATGGGGCTCTTATTATTAAAAACACTTTCCCTATTGACAATAATTAACTTTCATGCTAATATTAACAGTTAATTAAATAGTTAATAATCATCTAAAAATTACTAAATTTAGACAAAAATATGAACCCAGAAAATATATTCAATTCTAAAAATATAAAAACTATCTTATTTATTACAATTATTGTTGTAATTTTTGGATTGGTTATTAGTTTCGTGCAAACTCCAAAATACAAGTCTTCCGCCAAATTACTGGTTATTTTCAGCCAAAAAGATATGAATCCATATACTTCGGCCCAAACTTCCAATTATATCGCTGGTATTTTGGAAGAAGTGATTTATTCCGATTCTTTTATTGACGGTGTTTTAAAAACTAATTTTGATTTAAACAATGATTTTAGCTTTGCTCCGGACAAGAGATTAAAGCAATGGAGAAAAATGGTTAAAGCCAAATTAGAGGACAACAAAGGCATTATTACCATAGATGTCTACAATAAGGACAAGGAACAGGCCAACAATTTTGCCCAAGCCATCAGTTACATGTTGATTACCAATCATAGTTTGTATCATGGTTCAGGCGAAAGTGTGACTATAAAAATGATCAGCACCCCGTCTGTAGCCGAAAAATGGACCGAACCTAATATCGCTCAAAACTTACTTTTAAGTTTGATCGCCGGTATATTTGCTGGCCTAACTTTCATTATTATTTTCCCGGAACAAGAATTGTTAAATTTTCTCTTGGGCAAAAAACCGACTTTCAGAGACGAAACTATAGTTTTTGCCAGTGTCAATGGACAAGATGAAAACGCTTATTTAGAAGATGAGGGCTACCAAAATCCATCAGACCCAGACAAAGAATATTACAACCGATAAAGCCATGAGCCAAGCAGCTTTAAGCCAAAAGGCATTAAACCCCAACTCCGGTTTTAATGCTACTTATAGTATTATGGCCTATCTGTACATAGGCTGTTTTATTATTTTAGGCATGACTGTCGGCTTCTCTCCGATTATTTACGGGTTGTTTTTAATCGTCAGCTTGATATTCATACTCCCCTCCCACCTTTTGGGCATATATATGATCATCTTTATGACCATGATTTTTGAAAGATGGTTTTCACTTTCACCTCTAATAACAGATTATTCGCTCTACAAATTATATCCCTTGGATGTGATTATGATCATAACTTTCATCGGCTGGCTTATAGATCAAATTAAGAATTCCAGCCATAAACTTTTCTTTGGCCTGCCCGAAAAAATATTAGCCACTTTCATAGTTGTTAATTTTATTTATTTGATAAGAAGCTTTTTCGACATCAATGCCGATGCCGAAGTAGCTTTTTCTTCCTTTAAAAATTACGCTTTTTATCCTCTGCTTTATTTTTTAGTGATTTATTCGGTGCAGACAAAAAAGCAATTTAAGAATGTCATGCATCTGATTCTTTTGGCCGGCGTCGCCATAATTTCTTTTATCATCATCGGCCTGATGAGGGGCGAGGGCTTATGGACAGAGTACACACCGCTCTCAACTTCCGGCGTTAGATTTTTAGCCGGCACTCATGCTTTTTACCTAATGATTGCCACTTTAATCGGCTTAAGCTTGCTCGCTTTTGACCGCTTAAAAAATAAAGGTTTTATCAGTTTGATAATAATCATTTGGCTGGGCGGCATTGTGATGTCGCTGATGAGGCATTTGTGGCTATCACTTTTTGTGGGCCTAACGGTGCTTTTGGCTCTTATACCCCTGACCAATAGAAAAAATTTAATCAGATTATCATTCAAAAGCGGAACTATCCTAATCACTTTGATAGCCGTGATTTTATTGTCAGTCAATTTATTCGCCTTATACAATATTTCCCAGCCTTTAAACGACTCTTATCAAACACTAAGCCAAAGAATTATCTCCATTGCCAGCGGATCGCAGGATACCAGCATCAATTGGCGCATAAATTTTTGGAATGTCGCCAAAAAATCTTGGATAGAAAGCCCAGTTACCGGCTTGGGTTTCGGCCAGAAATTGCCCTTGGAATTAGGCGATTGGCAAACTTTTGAAGAGATAAGAAATATCCACAATTCACCCCTAGCCATAACCATCCAAATGGGCCTGATAGGCATCGGCTTATTCATTATGTTTATCCTAACCAATGTCGTGGGCAGTTTAAGATATATTTTCAAAAATGAAGAACTAAAACCCTATTACTTCAGCTTGCTGGCAGGAGCTGCCGCCATACTTTTTGCCAGTTTATTCCAGCCCTATTTAGAAACAAATCTAACCGGCATATTCCTTTGGATCATATTGGGGCTTTTAAGAAGCGGCCTTATAATCAACAGCCGGAAATCATAAAGATATGAAAATATTGCAAATCAACAAATTCTTTTATCCCAAAGGCGGAACAGAAACTTATCTGCTCTCGCTGATTTCGCTGCTGAAAAAAAACGGCCAGGAAGTCATGGGCTTCTCGCAAAGAAATAAAAATAATATAAACATAAAAGGCCGGGAATTTTTTATGAATGAAATCAAACTGGAAAAATTCTACTTTAAGAATATATTTAAAATCGGCCGCATCTTCTGGTCTTTTTCGGCTAAAAGAAATATTAAAAAATTAATCAATCAGGAAAAGATTGATCTGGTTCATATCCATAATATTTACCATCAAATATCACCTTCGATCTTGCCGGTTCTGCATGCGGCCGGCCTGCCGATTGTCATGACTGTCCATGATTTTAAATTGGTTAATCCCAACTACACTCTTTGGGTTACAAAAAATCATAAGTCATCCAAATCATTTTTGGCGCAAGCCCTGATGCTGTTGGAATATTCTTTCCACAAATCAATCAAGATATATCAAAGGAATATTGATTTGTTTATTGCGCCTTCCGACTTTGTTAAAAACCAATTGGTCAAAGCCGGTTTTAAAGCGAACAAAATAATTGTTCTCCCCCATTTTGTGGAAGTAGATGAAGAAATCAAGACAAATGAGGAAAAAAATTATTTTGTTTGTTTCGGGCGACTGGATGAAAGCAAGGGCGTTGACGGATTGATAAAAGCTTTCTCCCAAATAAGCACCGATGCCAAATTAAAAATTATCGGCAGCGGACCAAAAGAAAAAGAACTGAAGCAATTGGCCCATGATTTGAAAATGGAAAATAAGATTGAATTCATCCCCTACTGCCACAAACAAGAGTTGGCCTCAATCATAGCTCAGAGCTTGTTTGCTGTTTTTCCTTCTTTGGTTTGCGAGACTTTCGGTTTGGGCGTGGTAGAAAGTTATTTTTTGGGCAAACCGGTTATCGCCTCCCGGGTTGGAGCTTACGAGGAAAACGTGATTGAAAATAAAACCGGCTTGCTTTTTGAGCCGTCAGACATAAGCCAGTTGAAAGAAGCTCTGGAGAAATTAATTTTAAACCCTGATTTAAGGAAATCAATGGGACAATTTGCCCAAAAAATGGCCGAAGAAAAATTTACTGCTAAGTGCCATTTGCGCCAAATTATAAAAATTTATAATGCGCTGATAGAAAAATCCGGAGCGGAAAAAAAGCACTATGAATTGGAAAAAGAATACGCTCTTAAAATACTGGCTACGCCCCCGGGACCGGCCAGGAATAAAATTATAGCCCAGGCTTATGATGAAATTAATTCTTTGGTTAATGATTATAGGGCAGGCGGAATCAGAGGACATAATAATTCCACCTTTAAAATAACCAAGAATTTGGTTTCAAAAAATGATGCTATTTTAGATTATGGCTGCGGCGGCGGAGAATTAGTGAGTTTGCTAAATAGTAGCGGCTACAATGCCTACGGTTATGATGTTTCCGAGGCGATGATAAACCAAGCTAAAGCCAAGCAAAAATTAGCTGCTAGATTTATGAGCGGCGATTTAAACCAAATCCAAGATAAATATGATTTGATTGTTATGGATAATGTCATAGAGCATATTGCTCCGGATGAAATGAAAGCCACCTTGCTTAAATTGAAAAATATTTTAACAGACAAGGGCCGGTTGCTGGTTATCACCCCGCACCGCTTTTCCGGGCCTCACGATATCAGCGGACATTTCTTAAAACTGGGCAGCCGGGCGCAAGGCCTGCATTTGAAGGAATTTAATTTAAGAGAACTGGTTAGACAAATGAAAGAAAGCGGTTACAGCAAGGTATCGGGTTATTTGTTTAATCCCCGGATAATGGAAAAGTTTAAAATAGCCGCCCAGCCCAGAATGTTATGGCTGAAAAGATCATTACTGCTGGAAAAAATGTTTGATTTTAAAATATTCAAAAGTGTGCTAAAACTAAATAGAAAATTAACCAAGGCTTTAATCGCAGTCATGTTTCCCACTATTATCATAGCCCAGAAATAATATTCACCCGGTTAAATAATTAATTATTATGAATAAAATTAATAAAAATAAATCTCTACAAATTAAAACGGGTTTTAGCGTTCCAATAAAATTTAACGGGGTAAAAAGAATAATTTTAACTATCGCCTCAATCATCTTGCTAGTCCCCTCTGTCGGGCTAGCTTATAATTTGCCCGATAACCAATACCCCAAAGCTGTAAATTTATATTGGAAAACGCCCATTACCATGGAAGAGGTTCCTCTTTTAGCTAAGTGGGACATGTTGGCCTTGGATATGAAAGCCCAAGTAGACAGCGCTGAAGCCATTTTAAAAATCAGGGAATTAAACCCGGATATTATTATTTTGGCTTACACCACCGCCAATGAAGTGCCGCGCGAAAGATTACAAATAATGGAACCCGGCGGAACCGGCTTATGGCATGATTTAATTTCAGGCATCAGCCCGGAGTGGTATCTAAAAACTTACCAGGGAGAAAACATAAGCTATTGGCCGGGCAATTTATCCATGAACCAATATGTCAGCGACAGATCGGGAAATTTTTATAATGATTACTTGATTAATTTTTATACCAACAAAGTCTTGTCTACCAATTTATGGGACGGGCTTTTATTTGATAATATTTGGAACACGGCCGCCTGGGTAAATCCGGATATGGACATGGACGGCGACGGCCAAAAAGACAGTGAAAATAAAATAAACCAATTGTGGCAAGTGGGCAACAGAATTTTTTTCAAAAACCTCAGGGATAGACTAGGTGATAAATACCTAATCTTAGGCAACGGCGAAGGATCCTACAGCGAATACACCAATGGACGCATGTTTGAAGGCTTTCCGGAATTCTGGGAAGGCGGCTGGGTGGGATCAATGGAAAGATATTTTATCGTTAATGCCAAAGGTTATCAGCCCAGGATAAATATAATTAATGCTGATTCTGATAATACTGGCCAATACACCAATTCCAGCCGGATGCGTTATGGCTTAACCAGCACTTTGCTTTATGACGGCTATTATAGCTTTGATTGGGGCACAGAAAAACGCGAAGACTTTTGGTGGTATGACGAGTTTGATATTAATTTAGGCCAGCCCAAATCAAAACCGATAAACTTGCTGGATCAAAAAAATGGACGGATAAAAGAAGGCGTTTGGAAAAGGGATTTTGAAAACGGCTTGGCTATAGTTAATTCCACCGACAAAAACCAGACCATTAATTTTGACCGTGAATATGAAAAAATAAAAAGCACTCAAAATTACGACATTAGTAACGGCGGTAAAATCGACAGCTTAACTTTAAGTCCGGAAGATGGCACTATACTTTTAAGGCCAATAGAGGAAATGAAAGAGGCTGTTTTTACCAACGGATCTTTTGCCAGAATATTCAATCAAAACGGAGAAAGCATCAGATCCGGCTTTTTTGCTTATAACCAAAAATTCCGCGGCGGCCTTAAAATAGCTAAATTGAATATTGACGGAGATGATCATGAAGAAACTATAATTAGCGACAAATCAACTATTACCATATTAAGCGATAGCGGTTTTACAAAAACCCAAATTACGCCTTACGGCTATAAATACAACGGCGGTTTGTCTTTGGCTTTTGCCGATTTGGATAAAGACGGTAAAATGGAAATAATCACCGGCCCGGAAAATGGCGGCGCCAACGAAATAAAAGTTTTTAACAGCGCTGGGGTTTTGATAAACAGCTGGTATGCTTATAAAAAAACAGCGTCTGATTTGGGCGTTAACTTAGCCGCCGGCGATATCAATGGCGATGGCGAGATAGAAATAATTGCCGGAGCCGGTTACAAAGGCGGTCCGCATGTTAAAGTATTTGACAAAACAGGCCGGACATTAATCAGTGAATTTTTTGCTTACAACAAAAATTTTAGAGGCGGAACTTATGTGGCAAGCGGAGACATAAACGGTGACGGCGTGGCAGAAATCATCACTGGCATAGGCCAGGGCGGAGAACCGGAAGTTAAAATTTTTAATTCTAGCGGCGTTCTAGTTAAGGCTTGGTTGCCTTATGACAGTAAAAAGAAAGACGGCACCAGAGTGGCTGTAACCGATATAGACAGTGATGGCAATAAAGAAATAATAACCCTCACAACCGATGTTTTTACTTTAAGCTCCACTCTAGATGAAATAAGTAATTAAATAATTATTAAAATATATGGAAAACTTTTTTAAAAAACGCTGGAACAAGCATTATCATAAAGACAATAAAAATAGATATTGGCATTTAACCATAGATGGCCTTTTGTCTGTTTTTATCTTGGCTTTAATAATTATTAACGCTTATTTGTCAACCGGCAATTACGGCGCGGTGCTGGGAATTGACAGTAATGCTAACAATCAAAACAGCAACCAAAATATAAATACTGATACCAACACTGACAACCAAGTTGAAGAAAACGAGCCGGTGATTATAAAATCAACTGACATAAAACTGCAATCACTGGCCAGATATTACACGGCCGAAGGCGAGCAATTAGGCCTGGGGCCGCTGCCGCCAAAAATCGGTGCCATTACCAAATACTGGATATTCATCAGTTTAGACGAGTTTACTCATGATTTGAAAAATGTTTTAGTGTCAGCCCAGTTGCCGGAAAATGTTTCTTTAACCGGCAAATCAATCGTTACTCATGGAGAAAATATGTATTTTAATAACAATTCCAGACAAATTAATTGGGCTTTAGATAGATTACTTTTAACTGATGCCAACCAGCCTATTGGTCTGGCTTTTGAAGTCGCCCTAACGCCTAGCGCTAATCAAGCCGGATCGGTTGCCGAATTATTAAATGGCATAAAAGTTACCGCTTTAGACTCAATCAGCCAAAAAATTATAATTAAAACCAATACCGGTATAACCACTAATTTAATAAATGATAAAATAGCCAATTCTGACGGGATCGTAGTTATTAAATAAATTGTCTAAAATAAGCTAAAAAAATACCTCAATTGGGGTATTTTTTGTTCTTGACATTTACTGTGATATGTGATAATATGATTTGTTGAGTAGGACTGTTCCTGCTTGTTCCTTGACAAAGAAGTAGCCGGTGATTTAGATAAATTACCGCTACAATTTAAGATCATCAGAACACCAATGGAGGACGAATGATGACAAAGTTGATCTCGGTAATTGCGGTTTTTTGTTTTATTTCCATTATCTTTTTGGGTTGCCCGCCACCGGCGACGCTGGTGGTGACTGCTCAATTGGAAAATCAGAATGGACAGGAATTATTTTCTGACACATTAGAAAATTATGACAACATTATTATTCCCTCTAACACAGGCCCGGTTTTCGGCAGCGTACGCTATGACGGCGTACCTATGTCAAAAGTCCAGGCTACTTTTTCCATTGATGGCCTAAGCGAGGCCATCAGCGTCAGCGTTTATAACAACGCCGACGGTCATAAAAATATTTCCCTGGCGAATGATGAGGATGGGCTTTATAAAACTTATGAGCCTGAAGACCTCTGGGGCTATTTGATTGCTTTGGGAATTATCGCCTCTATTGATGATTTGCATTTGAGCGGCGGCGTAGAAAATGGCGTGGCTTTCAATACCTTTGACTTCTACATGAGTGGAAGCGTAAAATCGTTGATTGTTACCGCCACAGCCAATAACGGAACCGGTTTCGCCACCTCTTTTACCAGAGAGGGCGGAGAATTTTTCGATCTAAATATTACCACCCAAGGACAGGGCACGACGACCGGCGCGGGGACTTACCCAGCCGGTACGGATGTGATTATCACAGCTACACCAGAAAATGGTTGGAGTTTTGACCACTGGATTGTCAACGGCACTTTGGCCTACAACAATCCCGGCACGATCACGATGGACAGCGATGTCTCCGTGACGGCTGTGTTTACCAGTAATGGAAATCCCGGCGGTCCTATTAGTGTTGATCTCACTTGGGATGGCAGTGTGCTGAACTTCTCGGCTACTGGCGCCAACCCTGGTGTTATTGGCTTGGAGTTGTACCACCAGACCGGCGGCAACCCCTGGATCGAACGGCAGACTTTTGCTGTTACCAGTGGTAACGCTTCCGGAACGGTGAATAAATTCCGTCCCAACATTCTACGCTTCGGAGTTGTTTCAAGCGCGGTAAGTGGCGGATATGTGCCATTTGAATCGGCGTCTGTTAGAATTAACGGCATAAATGTTCCACTGGTTAATGTAGACGGAAATACAGCCTACCAGGTTGATGTGTCCAATATAATACAGCAACCCACCAACCACGTTCTCTCTATTACCGTTCAGGGCCAGGGTACTGTCACTGGAGCTGGTAGCTATGCTGCTGGCACGCAAGTGACTATCTCGGCCACGGCGGCAACAGGATGGACATTCAGTAAGTGGATCGTTAATGGCACCGATGCTTTTAACAACCCGGGTATGGTCACGATGGACAGCGATGTCTCCGTGACGGCTGTGTTTGCCAGCGAAAGCAACCCGGGTGGATTGATTAACATCAATCTAACTTGGAACGGTAGCGTGCTGAACTTCTCGGCTACCGGCGGCAACCCTGGTGTCATTGGCTTGGAGTTGTACCACCAGACCGGCGGCAACCCCTGGATCGAACGGCAAACTTTTGCTGTTACCAGTGGTAATGCTTCCGGAACAGTGAGTAAATTCCGTCCCAATATTCTGCGTTTTGGAGTGGTTTCTGACGCGACCAGCGGAGGTTATATTCCACTGGAACTCATGACCGTTAAGATTAACGGCCAAACAGTTACCCTGGTAGATGGCGCTTTCCAAGTAGACGTCTCCACCACCCTTTAATATCATTGTTATTTAGTAAATTCACGAGCGGCAGCTGGCATAAGCTTCCGCTCTTTTTTTGTTTAAAATAGGCAGAAAAAAACACAAACCAGACCTATTGACAAATTACCTATTTTTTGGTAAGATGAGCTGTTAAATGAAAATATGAAAATAGCTTTAATTGGACAAAAAGGCATACCAGCCAAGCAGGGCGGTATCGAAAGACACGTTGAAGAACTTAGCATTAGATTAGCTGAAGCCGGTTTTGACGTGTCAGTTTACAGCCGACCTCATTATTTGAACCAAAATATCAAAAAATATAAAGGCGTTAAGCTGATAAATTTGCCGTCTCTGAATACCAAAAATCTTGATGCTATCAGCCATACTTTTCTCTCCACTATCCATGCTTTATTCCAAAATTACGATATCATCCATTACCATGGAGTCGGCCCAACTCTTTTATCTTGGATACCTCGGATCTTAAAGCCAAAAACAAAAGTAGTTGCCACCTTCCACTGCTTGGACAGAAAACACCAAAAATGGAATTGGTTTGCCAAGCTAATGTTAGCTTTAGGTGAAAGAGCTGCCTGTAAATTTCCGCACCAAACAATCACCGTTTCCAAAACACTGAAAAAATACTGCGAATACAGGTTTGATAAATCAACCTCTTATATTCCCAATGGTGTGAGTTTAGGTGAAAATAAGTCTAATACTGATATTCTTAAGGAATATAATTTATCCAAAGATAATTATATTTTTACCGCTAGCCGGCTGGTTAAGCACAAAGGCATACATACTCTAATCAAGGCCTACAATAAAATAAAAACCAGCCAGAAATTAGTTATCGCCGGAGAAGGCTCTAACACTTATGATTATGTCAAAGAATTGCGCCAACTGGCAGCCGGTAACAAAAATATAATTTTTGTAGGCGAACAAACTGGCGGCAGTTTAAAAGCTTTGTTTGAAAATGCTTATTTATTTGTTCAGCCGTCAGAAGCGGAGGGGTTATCTATTGCTCTCTTGGAATCCATATCTTACGGCCTGCCCACGATTATCAGCAATATTGAAGAAAATATGGAAGTAGCCAGCGATTTAACTATAAATTTCAAGAATAAAAGCGTGTCGGATTTAGCCAAGAAGTTAGAATTCGCCCTAAGCAATGGTAGCGAGATAAAAAACAACGCTTTACTGGCTAAGAAAATTATAGACAAGGAATATGATTGGAATAATATTATCAATCAAACAGTCGGCTTGTACAAGCAGCCGTTTAGATCGATATTTCATCAGAAATTAGCAAAAGCTGACATTGAATAAAGCAACCACTAAACATGGCTGCTTTATTTGATAATGGGAAATAGTATGAATTCCTAGTTTGAACATTAACAACAAGGAGAAGAAAAATGCAAATCAAGACTTTAGGAGATAAACCACTAAGCCTTAGAAATGACGGACAATTGGAAGTATTTTTTATCGGCGTAGGCGCAGCCTTTGCCACCACCTTACATCAGACTAATTTTCTAATCATCAAAGGCGACACTCATATTATGGTTGATTTCGGCATGACCGGCCCGGCGGCGCTACTTCAGACAGCCCAGCATTTGCCCGAAGACGTCGAAGTGGTTCTGCCCACCCATTCCCATGCCGACCATGTCGGCGGCATAGAATGTTTGGGCCTAAAAAATCGCTACCTTGGCATCCCTTTTCTTAAAAAGCCGATAATCAAGATGATTATCGGCGAAGAATACCAGCGTATTTTGTGGGACTACACTCTTAGAGGAGGCATGGAATACAACGAGGAAGAAGGCGGTAAAAATCTGGTTTTCGGCGATTATTTCGATGTCACCAGGCCTGTCTGGAAAACCTTCCAGCCACGGGAAATATTTGAACTGGATTTTAAGGGCATACATTTAGAGATTTTCCGCACCAATCACTACCCGGCCCAATCCCATGACTGGCAAACTGCCTTTGTCAGCTTTGGCTTATTTATCGACGATAATGTATTTATTTCCGGCGATACGCAATTTGATCCGGAACTGATTGATCTCTATGGCGACAGATCAGAAGTGATGTTCCATGATGTGCAATTTTTTCCAGGCGCCGTCCACGCTCCCTTGAATGATTTAAAAACCTTGCCAGACAAAATTAAAGCCAAAATGTATTTAATGCATTATGCTGATACCTGGCCAGAACAAGATATAACTGGTTTTGCCGGTTGGGCAGAGCAAGGAGTTCGCTACATCTTTTAATTTAATGGGACCGCTACAATTTATTGTGGCGGTTTTTATTTTGCCCTTAACTCTTGTGGCTAAAAGCTTATTTGTGTTATAATTAATTATCAATTGCCTGCCTTTGGGCAAATAATTCCCATGCTAAGATGATCAACCAAAAAGATTTGGAAGAAATTCTTCTTCAGAACAAAATTCTGGATGAAAAACAACTAAAAAAATACAGCGACAAGGTTAGAAAATCATCCGATACTTTGGAAGACTTGATAGTTGAAGAAAAAATAATATCGCCGGCTTTATTGTATGAATTGGCCGCTAAATTTTATAAGTTGCCATTCATTCATCTGAAAGACAAGACTATCCGCAAGGATATCTTGTTTTTAATTCCGGAAATCACCGCCCGATCGCACCAAACAGTGGCTTTTGACAAAACCAATACCGATTTAAACGTCGCCACTCTAGACATATCCAACATAGAGCTTTTTGATTTTTTGTCTAAAAAAACCCAGCTGAATATAAAACTCAACCTCACTACTCCCGATGACATTAAAGAAATCCTAAAAATATACCACAAAGGACTAAGCGCAGAAATAAAAGAATTAGGTGAAGAAGAAGAAAAAGGCAAAGAAGGCAAACCGGATGAACTCAAACATTTAGCCCAGGACTTGCCTATTGTCAGAGTGGTAGACACTCTTTTAGAATACGCTATTTTGGAAAAAGCTTCTGATATCCATATCGAACCATCTGAAAAAGAAGTCGGCGTTCGCTATCGTGTTGACGGTATTCTGCGCAAAGTGATGACTCTGCCAAAATCCACTCACGCCGGCGTAGTCGCCAGGCTTAAAATATTATCTAATTTAAAATTAGACGAGCACAGACTGCCCCAAGATGGCCGGTTTAAAATCAAAACCAAAGAATATAAAGTCTCATTTCGTGTTTCCATCATACCAACTTTCGACGGCGAAAAAGTCGTTATGCGTCTTTTACCCGATGAGTCTCAGCAATTAACCATGGAACAACTGGGCTTTAATCCGGAAGCGCTTAAATTAGTCAGAAAAAACGTAGAAAAACCCCATGGTATGATCCTGGTAACCGGCCCGACCGGCAGTGGTAAAACCACTACGCTTTACACTATTTTAGGCGAGCTCAACAAGCCCGAAGTTAATATTTCTACCATTGAAGATCCGATTGAGTATAAAATGAAAGGCATCAACCAAAGTCAAATCCAACCCAAAATCGGCTTTACTTTTGCCACAGGACTGCGCGCTTTTTTGCGCCAAGATCCTGATATTATTATGGTAGGAGAAATCCGTGATACCGAAACAGCTGACATAGCCATCAACGCCGCTATGACCGGCCATTTGGTTTTATCCACCCTCCATACCAATGATGCGGTTACAGCCATCCCACGTTTCATGGATATGAAAATACCAACTTTTCTAATCGCCTCAACCATTAACATTATAATCGCCCAGAGACTGGTGAGAAAAATATGTAAAAATTGCATTGAAAGTTACACTCTGGATAAAGCGCTCTTAGAACAATTAAAGCAACAGTTTGATTTGGAAAAATTAGAAAAATATTTGATGGAACATGGCCACATGACCAAAAAACAAAATATCAGCTCCATGCTTTTTTACCGCGGCAAAGGCTGCAATCAGTGCGATAATAGCGGCTACAAGGGACGCTTGGGTATTTACGAAGTGTTAGAAGTCAGCGAAGCCATGTCGGAACTGATACTTAAAAAAGCTTCGCGCGATGAGCTGCAAAAATTGGCTGTCGAACAAGGCATGATGACCCTGCTTCAAGACGGCTTTGTAAAATCTAAAAACGGCTTAACCAGTCTGGAAGAAGTTTTAAGAGTTACTCAAGAATAACAAAGCGGATTTATATCCGCATCAATAAAAATGTCATCCTGAGTGAAGGCGAAGCCGAAACCGAGGGATCTGGCGGATTTATATCTGCCTATCGATATTGTCTACCACAGACCTGGCAGACAAATCCATCTTAATAAATTTTTATGAAAATAAAATTATTCAAAAAAATATCACCAACCAACAAGATATTTTTGTTGCAGAATCTTTCGGTTATGATAAAAGCCGGCGTGCCCCTGGCTGACGCCTTAAACACTTTGGCCCAGCAGACCAAAAACAAAAAACTAAAAAACATACTTCTTGATATACAAAATAAAATAAAAGAAGGCAAGAATTTCAGCGAAAGTCTGGAGCCTTATCAGGAAAATTTCGGCGAATTATTCGTCAACATGATCAGAGCCGGTGAAACATCAGGACAATTGGACAGTGTTATAAAAGAACTGCACCAGCAAACAAACAAAGACCACCAATTAATGATGAAGGTGAGAAACGCCCTAACCTACCCGGTCATAATAATCATAGCCATGCTGGGCATAGGCACCTTTATGATGATTTTTGTCCTGCCCAATATTACCAATCTCTTCACCGAATTGGAGGTAGAGTTGCCACTGCCAACCCGCATACTTATTGGTGTTAGTAATTTTACCCAAGCTTATGGCCTCTGGATTGTGGTGGCTGTTATTTTGCTGGTATTTATATTCACGAGAGGCGTAAAAACCAACAAAGGCAAATACGCTTTAGACGCTGTTCTTCTTAAAATACCGATAGTATCAGGCATAATAAAAAAAATAAATCTGGCGCGGGCTTCGCGCAGTTTGAGTTCGCTCATTAAAACCGATATCACTATAATTGAGACATTGCAAATCACTTCCAGAATTTTAGGCAATTCATTCTACAAAAAAGCTTTAATGGAATCGGCCGAACAGGTTAAAAAGGGCAATAAAATGGCTGACGTCTTTAAAAACTACCCTCATATTTTTCCGCCTAACATCATACAAATGGTTTCCGTAGGCGAAGAAACTGGCTCATTGGATGAGGTTTTAGAAAATTTAGCCGTTTTTTACGAAGAAGAAGTTTATAATACCATGGAGAATCTGCCGGTAATAATCGAGCCGGTTTTGATGTTACTAATAGGCGCCGGCGTGGCTGGCATCGCCTTAGCTATCATGCTGCCTATGCAAACCCTAACCCAGACTATCTGATGACAGCTATAAAACCAAGATCAAAAAAATCAGGCTTTACTTTGATAGAACTATTGGCTGTGATTGTTATTGCGGGCATTATCGCCTTGGTTAGTTTGCCGGTTTACAACAGTATAAAGCCCAGATTAAGCTTAAACGCCGAAACTAGGGATATAGCCTCTGATCTAAGGTATGCCCAGCAATCATCAGTTACCGAACAAGTTAATTATTCAGTTGTTTTTAATCAAGCCCAGAATAATTATGCTATTGTTAATACTGCCACTGGCCAAACAGTTAAAAATAAAGATATCAATCAGGCAATTTCCATCCAATCAATCGCCGACTTAACATCAGATACCGTTACCTTTAACGTAACCGGCGCGGCTTTGGAAAGCGGCTCAATTACCCTAGTTAATGCCGAGAATTTAACCAGTATAATATCAATAAAACCATCAGGCTATGTTAAAATTGAACAATAAAGGCATAACTCTCATAGAGGCTATGATAACTATTTTGGTTATCTTAATAGGTATTTTTTCTGTAGCTAAAATATTCCCTATTGCTTTTAAAATAGACAAATCCGCGGAACAAGCCACAGTTGCCGCCAACCTGGCCCAAGCAGAAGTGGAAAATTTGTTTTACTTAAATTATGACAATGTTTTAGTCGGCACTTTAGAAGCCAAGCATCGCCTGTCTGAAGACCCTAACAACCGATTATACAATTACCAAAGGGAGGTTTTAGTGGAATATGTTGACAGCAATTTACAAACATCAGTCACTGAAACTGGATTAAAAAAAATAACAGTTAACATTTATTGGAACAGCCCAGCCCTGAATATAGAAAAAAGCACCCAGATAATATCTTTAATAAGCCAAAAATGATTAAACAGACAGAACAAAAAAACAGCGGTTTTTCTTTGGTAGAAATAATCATAGTTATAAGTATATCTCTCATACTTTTCCTGATAATGTCCATGGTCTACTACATCAGTCAAACCACTTATAATAAAACCGACACTCGAGCCGAAATAACCCAAAATGGCCGAGTTATTTTAGACAGAATGATCAGGGAACTGCGTCAAGCCCAAAGCGTGATTACGATTTTACCGGCCGATAATTCTGATCCTGATTCGCTGCCGGCAGAAATAAAATTTTTAGACGGGCATAATACTTCTAATATCGCCTACATTAGGTATTACTTAGACGGCCAAGACATTAAAAGAGAATATTCCAGATATTATTTTGCCGGTGATCAATCAACCGATGTTTATATCTATGACACCGATCAATTCGGCAACCCGCCCGTTGCCGAAATAATCGAAGATAAAATAATTGGCGAATATGCCAGCGACTTGGAATTTTGGGGCAATAACTTGATAACTATTAATCTTTATTTAATCAAGGGTTCGGAAAATATAAATATAAGCACATCAATTTATGGACGAAATCTCTAAAAAAATAAATCTTGATTTTAAAAATAAGAAAGGTTTTATTTTAGTCACATCAATACTAGTGATGTCTTTGATGCTTTTAACATCTATTTATGTGGTCAATTTCACTCTCACTGAAATAAAAATATCAACCAGCCAAGCAGTAGCAGCCAAAACTTATTATTTAGCTGAAGCCGGTGTTAACGAGCTTATTTGGAAAATTCAAAATGATTCAGCTACCGGCCAAGCTTTTTTAAACGGCACTCTTAACTCCTCCAATGATATTATAAGAAGTGATGTTTTTGGCGACACCAATGCTGCCTATCATGCTTCGGCCATAAATACCGTGCCAGCCGAAGCCTGGATTATTGCCACCTCCACCTATCAAATTGCCGGAAAAACTTCCCGAAGAGTGGTTAAATATTATATTAGCCAAGCCACAGGCAGCGGAGAAAGCTGGGAATATACTATTTTTGCCGGCGGACGCGGTTCACAGCAAAATGGCAATTTCACTTTTACCGGTTCCGGCTTGGTTTTAATTTCTAATGGCGGACGGGTTCATGCTAATCAAACTCTTAAGGTTCAAGGTGCTGAAGTAAGAATTAACGACGGTGTTGTTTCGGCCAGTAACAACATCCTGACAGTTGGCGGCGGACAACTAACTTTAAACAATAGTTACCAAAGTTCGCCCACTACCACCATAGATGCCCTGCCGATTGATTTTAATTCGGCTGATCCAAATTCTTGGAAAAACAGAGCTACCACTATTTACACTAAAACTCAATTTAAAAATTTGGCCAATAACACTGTTTTAAACGGCATTATTTACGTTACCGGCGATGCCGAGGTAATAGGCAAAAATATGACTATCAACGGCGTTTTGGTAGCAGAGGAAGAAATTGAAATCACCAATTCCGGCCAAACCTTCACGGTTAACGCTGATGCCACTTACGGCGGGGGTTTGCTGGCGGAAGGAGATATTGACATCACTACTTCCGGCGGATCGGTAACGGTTAACGGTTTGATTTATGCTGGCGATGATTTGGAAATCATAAGTTCTGGAACGACTTTTGTAATCAATGGCGGTATGACCGGTTTTGACGCCAAAGTAACGGCTAGCGGCGGAGCCATAACCCTTAATCATACTCCGGAAAACTTTGAAAAAGTCATAGACCCGGCCAACAACGCCAACCCTCCAGTTATCCAAATTGATCACTGGGAGGAACAATATTAAGTTTATAAAATTTGTAAAATAAATTATATTTTGTAGTAATATCTGTTATAATTAAACAGACAAAATAAAAAATGTCTTTTTTTAATACAACCGAGGTAGCTTTCGGCCTGGACATATCAGACCGCAACCTGCGCATGGTACAACTGGAAAGAAGCTCGAAAAAAGCCAAGGTTCAAATATATAATGAAATAAAATTACCACCGGATTGCATTTCCAGCGGGGAAATAAAACAACCGAAGGTCTTTTTAGATGCGCTCAGTAAAATGATAAAAACCAAAATCGGCCATGGCAAATTAAGCGATGAAGTTATAAGCGTCCTGCCCGAGGAAAAAACTTTCTTTAAAATATTAAACATGCCGCTCATCCCCGACGAGGAAATCGTGGCAAAAATAAAAGAGATACTGCCTCAAGACATACCGGTTAACTTTGATGATATTTATATGGATCATCAAATCATAGAAAAGAATGATCAGGGGCTGATGATACTGGTGGGCGTTTCGCCTAAAAATATCATAGAATCTTATGTGGATATATTAGCTAAAGCCAATCTGATACCGACTGTCCTAGAAATAGAATCAGCGCCCATTTCCCGGCTTCTTTTAGAAGAGGCCAATGATCAAAAACCGCAGATCATAATAGATATCGGCGCCCAAAGAACAGGCCTGTTTCTTTATGATAAAACCATAAAATTCACCGTCAGCCTGCCGATATCAGGCAATAACATAACTCGGCACATAGTTGACACTCTGGAAATGAAATGGGATGAGGCGGAAAAAGCCAAGATAGTTTGCGGCCTGGATAAAACCAAATGCCACGGAGCCCTGCTGGAAATATTTTCTGATGTCATAAATGAATTAAGCGACCGCATAACCAAGGCGATAAATTTTTATTATTATAATTTTCCCGAGGCCAAGAATATTGAAAGGATACTGCTCTGTGGCGGCGGCTCGAATTTTATCGACATTGCTTCTGTTTTACAAGAAAAATTAAAAATACCAGTAATCATAAGCAACCCCTGGCAAGTAATAGCCAATCCTGATAAATCATTTTTTAACAGCCAAAGATCGCAATCCTTTGTCACGGCTTTGGGGTTGGCTTTAAGGGGATTAAAACCAGAGACATTCCTATGATAATCATAAACCTGCTTTCTCCCAATCAAAAAAGGGAGTTGAAAATTAAAAGAGTTTACGTAGCCATCAAAGAGCTGGTTATTTTAATTCTGCTTTTTACTTTGATTATCGCCATCATGCTTTTAATTTCCAAGTATATCCTAGACAACAGCTTGGCCAAATTAATTGAAAGAAATGCTTATGTTATTTCAGAAAACAGAGATATTGTCAATAGGATAAATATGCTTAATGACAAAATAAGCACGGTAAGTAAAATACAAACTGACTTTAAAAGATGGTCCGATTTTTTAGTAACCCTAACCAATCTTACTCCGGATAATATTTCCTATAACTCCATCAAGATAAAATATGATGACACCTCCTTGGAGTTGACGGGAGTGGCCAAAACCAGAAACGACCTAACCAAACTAAAGAACAGCTTAACCGATTCAAATATTTTTGAGACAGTTAATCTGCCGCTCAAAGATTTACTGTCTAAAGAGAATAATAATTTTACCATTACGGCTAAAATGATTCCGGCCAAAATAAAATAACTATGTTTCTAAATTATTACAAGAATAAATTTTATATTAATATAGGAATAGTACTCCTATTCTTTGCCGCCATAACAATTTTCATCATTTATCCGGCCTTAAAAGAAATATCCAGGGTTAATCAGGAAATAACCAATGAGAGGATAAAATTAGAAAAAAAGCTGGCTATGGGACTTAATATGAAAAAAATAGTAAGAGATCTGGAAGAAATAGAGGAGCCGGCTAAAACCCTGGATAACGTCTTTTTTGCGAAAGGCAACGAACTGAATTTAATCAGCAGCCTAGAAACCATCGCTAATAAATACGGCCTGGTCATAACCATTAATTCCGATTTTACCGGCCAAGACATAGGCTCTAATATTGATCAAGTGGAAATACAAGCTATCATCACCGGCGACTACAAGCAAATATTGGGCTTTATGAGTGAATTAGAAAAACAGGAAAAATATTTCAATCTAAAATTAATTTCCTTCACTAAGAATAAAAAAGCTGATAATTCCAATACTATAGTGGCCCAATTAATTGTTAATACTTATTTTAAAAAATGAAACGCCCAAATATTAAAAAAATCAATTTTTTTCTGATAGTCCGCTATCTTTACCCGGCCACTATAATTGTGATTGTTATTACCCTGATTATCTTAACCAGATTTTTATACAACAATGTTTATCAAACTATAATTCAAGCCGAGCTTATTACCGATCTCAGAAAAGAAATATCCGACCAAAGCTTGGAAAGGGATAAGTTTAACCAGATTATAAGCAATGTTGAATCTAAAATCCAAACAGAACAGATCAATACCGAGCAAATAAAGGATCCTTTCCAAAACTTAACCCTCCCACCTCCCGAGCAGCCCAAGCCTTAAAAAAACCGCCCTCACGGCGGTTTTTTCTTGAGTATTTTATAATGTTGCTGCCCGAATACCCCTGGCTTTTAAGCCAGGGGATGAAGGGCAGTGTGAGGAAAAATACGTCGGCGGAGCCGACACCTTCCATTTTCAACCGCCCTGACCTGCCCGCCATTGCCGTCCTTATTTTTTCTTAAAAACAAATTATTTTTACGCAAACCCAATGCCTTAATCAATAAATTAAGGTAGGCGTAGGCAGACGGGTACCCCGCTCTTTAGAGCGGGGTCGGGTTCATTATTTTTCTAAGCTGGGAAACGGTTTCCTCAAGCTCTTCTACAAATACCTTGGCTTCATTTTCGGTATTATACTTGCTCAAGCTGACTCTTAAGCTGCCATGAGCCAATTCCGGTTTTAAGCCCAAAGCCAAGAGCACATGAGACGGATCTAGCGAACCGGAGGAACAAGCCGAACCGGTAGAAACAGCTAGGCCTTTTTCGGACAAGCTCAAAACGATATCCTCGCCTTTAACGCCTTCAAAAACAAAGCTGGCATTATTGGGAGATCTCTCCTCTTTGGTACCGGTAACAATTGATCCGGTTATTCTTAGGAGCACTTGCTTAATAATATAATCTCTTAATTCTTTAATTTTATCATTTTGCTGGTCAATTGTTTTTTTATCGCTTAAAGAATTTACCGCCTCGGCTAAACCCGCTACGGCTGGCACGTTATAAGTTCCCGGCCTAACGCCAGCCTGCTGATGCCCGCCGAAGGTAATAGGCTTGAAGGGCGTGCCTCGTCTGATATAAATTGCGCCGATGCCCTTGGGGCCGTAAATTTTATGGCCGGAAAGAGATAATAAATCTACTTTTAGAGCCTCCACATTGCAATCCAAAAAATTCAAGGCTTGAGTGGCATCAGTATGAAAATATATCTTATTCTCTCTTTGGCTGTTTAACTGGGTAATCATCCGGCCGATTTCCCCAATCGGCAAAATTGTCCCTATTTCATTATTAACATACATTATGGAAACCAGAACAGTTTCCGGCTCAATGGCTGCCTTCACTTTTTCGGCAGTAACAAGGCCGTCTTGATTGGGAGTAAGATAAGTTACTTTAACGCCCATTTTTTCCAATTCACGGCAAGGCTCTAAAATAGCATCATGTTCTATCTTAGTGGTAATAACATGCCTTTTAGCCTTATTTGAGCCATTGTTTATGGCCTCTGTAACGCCTAAAATGGCCATATTATCGCTTTCCGTAGCTCCGGACGTGAAATATACCTCCGATTTATCGCAACCCAAAAAATCGGCTATTTTAGCCTGTGAACGATCCACAACTACCCGGTTGTTCAAGCCGGCATAATGAAGGGAGGAAGCATTGCCATACTCATCGCTAAAATAAGGCAGCATGGCACTTAAAACTGCTGGATCGACTTTAGTGGTGGCGGCATTGTCAAAATAAATATTATGTTTCATATTTAAATAGCTATGACTTCCCTGACTTCCGGTATTTCTTGTTTGATAGTCTTGCCTATCCCTTCTTGCAAAGTGATTTGCGACATAGGACAGCCTACGCAAGCTCCTTGCAATCTGATAGTCAAAGCGCCGGATTTATCATCAAAAGAAATAAATTCAACATCGCCGCCATCCATTTGGATGTAGGGACGTATCTTGTTTAATTGTTTTTTTATTTTACGTATCATGGTTCATTGATTTTATATTCTCTCTTCAAAAATCTTAACTAGGCTCAAATATTTTTCTTTCACTTCCGGGCCGAATTTAACACTTTCAGCTGTTTCAAAATCACGCTTTATGGCTTGCTGTTTTTCCAATGATAAAACCTGGTCGGCCATGGGATATAAAATATTGTCCTCTTTGGAAATATGATCCTCCAGTAAATAGGCGTAGCCTCTGGCGTTCATTAAAATATCATTAATATTGTTTTGATTCAAGCCTTCTTCTAAATTTTTAACATAATTGCGCCCCAAATCATGCTCATGCAACATTTGATCTACCGGGTTGCAATGCATAGCCACATCATCTTGGCACATGGCCTTAAATAAAATGTCCTCTTCTTTGGCATGATGAAACTTGTCAGCGTAGTTCCTGATAAAATCAATGGCGGTGGCAAAAAATTCCTGGTCCACCGGCCGGCCGTTTTCTATGGCTTGGCACTCTTTTTTAAGCGCTCCGATAACTTTCAAAATATTTTGGTGTTCATCTGATAATACTTGCGTTAGTTCGATCATATATTATTAATATAATTTTTTATTCACCGTATTAAGCCGGCAATTTTTCAGCCCATAAATCATAAAGGTGTTTTTATAATGTTGCTGCCCGAATACCACTGGCTTTTAAGCCAGGGGACGGGGGGCAGTGTGAGGAAAAATACGTCGGCGGAGCCGACACCCTCCATTTGAAACCGCCCGGATACCCCGCTCTTTAGAGCGGGGTCGGGTTTATTGAAACCGGATTATTTTTTTTACCGACTAGGGTAATAATTAATAAGTATAAGACATAACCGATTAATTCCAAAAGTGATGGATTGCCATTATAGCCGAATAACCCTTTCATAATACCACCTAGCCAGCCGTCTTCATGAAGAGCCGGATAACTGCCATCGGCATTTACAGCCGGATTTATATCCCAAATATGCTCAATAACAATCGGTATAATTCCAGCTTCTTCAAACTCATGGATACCGTGAGCTACCAGACCGGCGGCGAATAATACAAGCAAGATGCTGGTTATGTTAAAAAACTTTTTAATGTCAATTTGCATCAAGCCGGCAAATATGGTGTAGCCGAAAATAACAGCTAAAATTATGCCGGCCAATGCGCCAAGCAGATTATTGCCACCAGAGACGAAACTGGCTACACCCAAAAAAAGAACTAATTCTATGCCCTCTCTTAAAATTGAAATAAAAACTAAAAAAAATAATCCTACTGCGCGCTGATTCACTGCTCCACTGGCCAAATGATCTTTTAAGCCCTGGCCCGTTTTTTTATGGCCGATCATCCATAAGATCATAGTGGTAAGCATGATAGCTCCAATCGCCATAGTGATACCCTCAAATATCTGTTCGGCCCTGCCTTCAAACCCGCCCGCTAGTGTATTAAACAAAAAAGCTCCAATAACACTGGCTATAACCGCTAAAATAACAGCCAAAGCAACAATTTTTTTGTATTTTTGTTGTCCGGTTTTATTTAAATAGCCTATGATGATGCCAATAATAAGGGCGGCTTCCAGAGTTTCTCTTAGGGCAATGATTAAGCTTGGTATCATAAAATTAAATTATTGATAAAACCGGCAACTTGGAAATAGTCAGAAAGACATTCCATTTAATTCCTACTAAATTAGTTGGTATTTATACCATAGCAAAATAAGCTTGAGCTGTCAAAGTTAAAAGTCCAATATTGCTACTTACTAACTATGACCATTCTTTTGGGTTGGGCGCTCATTTGGCTACCTATAACTTCATAATGAGACCAAGCAGGATCCCAATCATGAACAGCGCTGATCAAAGTTTGATACTTATATTTAAAGCCATCGCCTCTTTTTGTGCCGACTTCATTAACAATAAATTCACTGCTATTGTATCCTCTGATAACCAACATATGATAAATCGGTCCTGGACTTCTAAAATAAGGATTGTCCAATTCCCGGCCGGCAGCCGGCACTATTATTAAATTGCCGCGGCTTAATTCATACTTAATCCGGTCCACGCTGACATCATCACTCACTTCGGCCTGCACCTTAAAATAGGCTTCCAACACAGCAGCCGTTTGAGAAGCGCTCAAATCAATCTTATAGCCGTTACTTTTTTCCCAAGCATCCAATTTAGCTATTTCTTCTTCCATTATTGCTTCAGTTAAGGGCTGGCTTAAAAAATATTTAGCCGCTGTTATCATGGAAGCTTCCTCGCAGGCCTCTTCATGTAATTCGTTCCAATTGCCGAAAGGCGCTTGAGGCGCGAAAGCCACTTTCAATTCTAGTTTAGCCGGAATTTCTACCTTAGTTGGCACAGGAGCGGATACATTGGTATTCTTGTTAATATTAGTATTAGTGTTGGTAACATTATTTCCACCGGCACCGGTTGACGTTACGCCATTTACAGACGGCTTGATGTCTTCCAGTGGTAAATTAACATTGACAAAAGTCGACTGTCTGCCGCAGCCGGTTAAAAAAACCGCTAAAGTTAAAATCATGACTACTTTTCCAAGCATAGTTTTTGTATCTTACTATTTAATAGATAAATTATAACAAATTGGCGAGATATTGGTAGATATTGATTAATGCCTTAAAATATAATAAAATTAATCTACTAAGGCTAACGCACATTAAAAAACCAACGAGGAGGTGAAAGAAATGGGGCAAGGCAGGAATCGCATTGGTGTGCCGATTTCAACCGCTTATTTCGTCGAGAAGGTTCATAACCACTGGATTGATGTAGTTAATCGTGATATTTGGATACATGGTGTTGATATGAATACCGATAGCTACCAGGGCATAGAGCCGGGCGTAGAATTTATGATGGCTAATAAAGTCATTAAAAATCTTCACATTTTAAGAAGGCAATCAGCTGCCGAGCCGGTAACAATCCATCTGCATACTTGCGGTGGAATCTACGAGGAAGGCATGGCTATCTATGATACCATAAAATCCATGCCTTATCAAGTCACTATAATCTCCTACACCCACGCCCGCAGCATGTCTTCCATTATTTTCCAAGCCGGAGATATTAGGCTGATGATGCCCAATTCTTATTTTATGTTCCATTTGGGAACATTGGAACTTGGCGGCGAACTGAGAACAGTTCAAAGTAATATCGATTTCATCAAACTTGGCGCCAAAACAATGGTTGATATTTACGTCGAAAAAGCCAGAGGTGGTCCAAAATTCAAAGGCTGGAGCCAAGAAAAAATACGCGCTCTGATTAATAGGGAAATGGAAAAGAAAAGTGATGTCTTTCTTACTCCTGAGCAAGCTATTGATTGGGGGTTTGCCGATGGCATCCTGCAAGAATGGCCAAATTAAAAGGTCAACTTAACAAGTTGGCCTTATTTTTATATATAACTGATGAACCCGACCCCGCTCTAAAGAGCGGGGTATCTGGGCGGTTTCAAATGGATGGTGTCGGCTCCGCCGACGTATTTTTACTCACACTGCCCTTCATCCCCTGGCTTAAAAGCCAGTGGTATTCGGGCAGCAACATTATAAAACTTGACTTTTGTTTAAAAATAAGTTAAAATGATGATTGTTAATTTTATAACAAATAAAAGGGTTAAATATGTCAACTAAGAAAGCTGGCGGCAGTACTAGGCTGGGCCGAGATTCCAACTCCCAAAGACTGGGAATAAAATTATACGGCGGTGAAAGCGCCAAAACAGGAGCTATCGTCGTAAGACAAAGAGGCAGTAGATATAGGCCTGGCAAAAACACCAGGATCGCTAAAGATGATTCTATTTTCGCCACCGGCCATGGTTTAGTAAAATACACCAGAAAAAAAGTAAAAAAATTCAACGGCAAGTTGGAAAATGTTCAAATGGTGAGCGTTGAATAATCTAAAATAAAAAGGCTCCCAATAGGGAGTCTTTTTATTTTAGAAAAATTAAGCTCTTAACCTATTCAAACCAGCTTTAATCAAGCCTAAAAATAAAGGATGGGGATCAAGCGGCCTGGATTTGAATTCGGGATGGAATTGTGTGGCGACAAAAAACGGATGGATATTCTCAGAGAGTTCGATAATCTCCACCAGTTGATTGTCCGGCGAAGTACCGGAAACAATAAACCCGGCTTCTTCCATCATATCCCGATAATCATTATTAAATTCATAACGATGGCGATGCCTTTCGTTGACTTCCAGTTTGTCATACAATTTAGCGGCCAATGATCCAGGCTTTAAAACACAAGGGTAGTTTCCCAATCTCATCGTATTGCCGTATTGCTTTTTAGCTAATTTTTCGGCTTGCTCTGGCATGATATGGATAATCGGGTTGGTTGTTTCCTGATTTATTTCGGTGGTATGAGCTTCGTTTAGTCCGCAAACATGCCGGGCAAATTCTAGGGAAGCGAGTTGCATGCCATAGCATAAGCCTAAAAACGGTATTTTATTTTCTCGGGCATATTTGATAGCCGCGATTTTCCCTTCAACTCCGCGCGAGCCGAAGCCCCCCGGCACCACCAGACAATTATAGTTTTTTAATTCTTCTAATTTTTCTCCATGGCCATCATAAATATCGGAATTTAGCCAATGTATTTCCGGCTTTAAGCCGTTATGCCAAGCGGCGTACTTTAAGCTTTCAATAACCGAAATATAAGCATCGGACAAAATGAAATCACCGGTCTCAAAATATTTGCCGATAATACCTATTTTAATGCTCCCGCTAGTATTTTTTATTTTTTCTATCAAACTCTGCCAAGGGCTTAAATCTAGCGGAGTAATTTCTAAATGAAGTTTTTTTAATATCTTTTCGGATAAGTTTTCTTTTTCAAAATTAAGCGGTATATCATAAACAATATCGGCATCAGGAGCAGAGATTATCTCCTCTTTATGGACATTGCAAAACATGGCTATTTTTTCTTTTCTAGGATCATCAATGGGCTGATCGGCCCGGCATAAAATAAAATCAGGCTGAATGCCGGCTGAATTAAGCATCTTAGCCGCCGTTTGAGTCGGTTTGGTTTTCATTTCACCGATTTTAGAAGGCACCGGCAAATAGGAAACCAGGATAGATATGACATCGTCGGTGTTATTCAATTTCATCATTCTAGCCGCTTCTAAAAACAAAATATTTTGGTACTCGCCCACTGTTCCGCCCACCTCCACAATAGTTACATCGGCGTCGGCTTTTTCGGCGGCGCCCTTTATCCGCCCTATTACTTCCAACGGTATGTGAGGCACCACTTCCACGCATTTGCCACCATATTCTAAGTTCCTTTCTCTTTCAATGACAGAACGATAAACCCGTCCGGTAGTCATATAATTATCGCGGTAAATATCGATATTTAAAAATCTTTCATAATTGCCGATATCCTGATCGGTTTCATCGCCATCGCTGGTAACATAAACTTCGCCGTGTTCGGTTGGATTCATCGTTCCGGCATCGACATTGATATAAGGATCAATTTTTACCGCCGTCACTTTCAATCCCCTGGCCTGAAGTATCAGCCCGATGGAAGCGCTGGCAATGCCCTTACCCACGCCGGACATTACCCCGCCAATGACAAAAATATATTTTCTATCCGCCATAATTATTTTAATTTATTATTAACCATTAAAAACAAAAAAATAGAGGGCGAAGCCCCTATTTTGAAAAACCGGATTTTAGAGTGCTAAATCATCATTCGCTAACAATAATATTTATTTCGGCTTCCAGGCCATGATCCAAAACTATAAATACCGAATGCTCGCCCAGTTCCTTGATGGGCTCTAGTAGATTGACTTGTTTTTTGGTAATGCTTATTCCCATCTCTTTTAACTTGTCAACTATGGTCGAAGCGGAAATCGAGGAGTAGAGACGGCCCTCACTGTTGGGCTTGCCTTTTATTTCCATAACTGTCCCCTGGAGTTTTTTGGCATTTTTTTGGGCTAAAATCAAATCCTCTTCCGCTTTTTTGGTGGCTTCTTCTTTATGATTTTTAAGCTTGCTGATATTTTCCGCTGTTGCCGGTTCGGCCATTTTTTGAGGAATGAGAAAATTAAGGGCATGGCCGTCGGCCACTTCCTTAATATCTCCAATGTCGCCGATTCTCTTAATTCTCTTAAGCAATATGACTTTCACAAAATTACTAAGGCAATTTAATTAAATTTGCTCCCATTATAACACTTGCCAAGTAATTAATACAATTACTCTTGGCCGGTTATTATACTGATAGCTTTGTCAAGTTGCGGGTCTTTGTAGGTGTTGTAATCATCGTCGGTTATTTCTACCTTAATATCGGGCGTAATGCCATCTCCTTCTATGGAATTGCCGCTGGGTGTAAACCATTTGGCGATAGTCAGTTTAATGGACGAACCGTCTTTTAAGTTGATTAGCTTTTGGACAGATCCTTTGCCGAATGTCTGGGTGCCTAAAATAATCGCCTTATCCAAATCCTGAAGAGCTCCGGCCACAATTTCCGAACCGGAAGCGCTGCCGGCATTAACCAAAACTACTGTCTTGAATTTGCCCAACTTAGCTGATTTGTTAGATCGGTGTATTATTTCCTCGCCATCTCTCACTTTTTCCCTGACAACTATGTCGCCATCAACCCATTCGCCGGCGACATCTATGGCTGATTGCAAATAACCGCCTGGATTATAGCGCATATCTAAAATTATGCCGGCAATATTTGGCCTTTTGAGTATTTCCATGACCGCATCATTAAAGAGTGGCACAGTTTCGGAATTGAATTGCCTGATTTTGATGTAAGCGATATTGTCATTTTTAAATTCAAACTCCAGGCTTTTTACTTTTATCGCTTCCCGTATAACCGAGATTTTTTTGGGCTCTTTAAAGCCGTCGCGATAAACAGTCAAAACCACTTCGCTGCCGCTCTGGCCGCGTATTAGGCTGACAGCCTTGTTAAGGCTCATATTGTCTGTTTTATTGCCATCAATTTCCAAAATCAAATCCTTGGGGCGCAAGCCGGCTCGCAAGGCCGGTGAATTATCCAGTGGAGCTATAACCGTTAAAATATTATTCCTCATGCCTATCTCCGTGCCAATGCCTTCAAATTTTCCATCCAATTCTTCGTTAAAGTCGTTGGTGTTATCCGGAGTAAAAAAAACAGAATGCGGATCATCCAGAGAAGCTACGATGCCCGACAGGGCTCCATAAAAGAGCTGGGTATCCGGCAAATCTTTATCATAAGCTTCTTGTTTAACAATATTCCAGACATCCCAAAACAAATTAAAGTCAACGTCTTTTTTAAGATAATCGGGTATATCCCCATCCTTATCTTTAACAATGCCGGATGAAGTGCTGGTAGCGTTAGGACCCAGTCCTTTTATTATCTCTTTGCCTTTCTGAAGAGAAATATTGCCGCCCAACAAGAGGCCTAAGGTAAAAGACACAAGCACAAAAATAAAAGAAAGCCAAAATGGCACGTTTTTTGAATTGATCTTACCCAGAGGAATTTTAAAATTTATCATGTAATATTAATGTTATTTCATATCAAATAATTGTATCAAAAAAGAGCTGATAAAACAAAGGCGATATTAAGTAATAAACATAAAGTCGTCATATTTTGATATTCCTGTCAACTATTAAAATATTAATAAATATGTAATAATATATTAAAATAAATCTTAAAATTACTAAGTAGTAATGGAAAAATACAAAATAATCGGCAGTCATCCCCTGTCCGGAGAAATAAAAGTTTCTGGCGCTAAAAATGCCGCTCTTAAAATACTGGCGGCCTCTGTTTTATCTAAGGACACCTGCCAAATCAATAATATTCCGCAAATAGAAGATATTAAAAGAATGACAGAAATACTAGAGAGTTTGGGAGCCAAGTTATTGTGGCATGATTCAACTTTGACAATTGATCCGAGTGGCATCACCAAATCAATTCCCGACCAGCAACTGATTAAAAAACTAAGATCTTCCATCGTGTTAGCCGGTCCCCTGTTAGCCAGATTTGGTGAAGTCACTATGAGCCACCCTGGCGGCTGTATAATCGGCAAAAGGCCTATTGATTTATTCCTGTCCGGATTTAAAGCATTGGGAGCGGAAATATTTGATCATGGAGAATCTTTCACTCTGAAAGCTAAAAAATTAACCGGCGCTAAGATAGTCTTGCCTAAAGTTTCTGTAACTGTCACCGAGAGCTTGATGATGACCGCTTGTTTGGCGCAAGGCACTACTACCATAATCAACTCCGCCATGGAACCGGAAATACCGGCTTTAGCCCAGTATCTAAATAAATGCGGAGCCAAAATAACCGGAGCCGGAACACCGCAAATTATAATTGAAGGAGTTGATGGATTATCAGCTGGAATATACGAACTTATGCCTGATAGGATAGAGGCCTGTTCTTTTGTAATGATGGGTCTGGCAACTGGCAGTAAAATAAAAGTGACCGATTGCCGCCCGGAACATTTGGAAACAGTTTTGGCTATCTTAAAAAATGCCGGCGCTGATTTGGAGATTGGACCGGATTATATAACTACTAAAACCAGTTACCTGCGCGGCACAGAAATACAAACCCATGAATACCCTGGATTTCCCACCGACTTGCAAGCTCCTTTTACTGTTTTAATGACTCAAGCCAATGGCCGCAGCTTAATTCATGAAACCATCTTTGACGGCCGTCTTTTTTATACCGATAAATTAAACGCTATGGGCGCCGATATAATCATGTGCGACCCGCATCGAGTAATTGTAAGCGGCAAAACCAAGCTTAACGGTAAAAAATTAGAAAGTCCCGATCTTAGAGCCGGCATGGCTCTAATTATTGCCGGCCTCTGCGCTGAAGGGGAAACCACCATAGACAATATTTATCAAATAGAACGCGGCTATGAAAATATAGTCCCGCGACTTAGGGCCATAGGCGCTAAAATTGAAAAAATAAAAGATTAAAATGAAAGAAAAAGAAAGCCAATACAAAAATATAAAATTAATCACTACTAAAAATTTGGGCTTTAGAAGGCTGATTTATTTGTTTTTTATTACAATATTTTTAATTGTTACTCCCCTAATAATCTTGTACACCCAGGGCTACCGTTACAATTTTAAAAGAGGCAAGGTCCAAAAAACCGGCATCTTGATTGTCAGTTCCATACCAAAGAAAGCTGACATTTATTTGAACGGAAAAATAATTGAAAATGATCAGACACCAACCAGAATAGAAAAACTCTTACCAGCTGATTATGAAATAAAGTTATCAAAAGAAGGCTACCATGATTGGACCAAAAAATTGCAAATATCAGAAAACTCCACCACTTTTGCCGAGGATGTGATACTTTGGAAAAATAATTTGCCTATTCAATTAGCCGCCCGCCAGATAATTGATTGGCTGCCGGCGCCTGACAATAAAAAAATTGTTTTTATAACCGAAGACAGAAAAGTTATTTCCTTAGACATTGATACCAAAGAATTCAATGATATCTATCAAGCTGGGCAATATGCCAATCCAAAAATATTAAGCTGGTCCAATAACGGCAAAAAGATATTAATAAAATCAAACAACGAATACCTGATAATTGAAGCTGAAAGATACTATATAAAGCCCACCATCATAAGCGACAATGATTATAAGTTGATAAAATGGGACCAGAATAACGACAATTTGCTTTACGGCTTAAATAATTCGGGCATTTGGAAAATTGACTTATTTACCAGGGCCAAGAAATTGGTTTTTGATAAGGCTGTAGATGATTTTATCCTTAATAATGACACCATATATTATTTTTATAAGGATATCATCTACAGGCAAAAATTGGTTGAAAGCAAAAATCCAGAAATTATCGACGGAGTAAAGTGCCAAGGCTGTGTTTTTTCCAATTATATTTTTTCTAAATTGATTTTAATGAACCAAGAATCGCAAGAATTATTCATTATTGATCCGGAATTAAAAAATAAAACCGTCAAAAAAGAAGCTGAGGATATTTCTTGGCTGAATCAGGACACTTTGCTTTTTTACAACAACTGGGAGATATGGATTTATGAATCAGCTAAAAAAGAGCCGGAATTAATCACCCGCATCGGAGCCGGAATTGGCGAAGCCCTGTGGCACCCCGAGGGCCGGCATATAATCTTCACTAGCGATGATAAAATAAAAATAATTGAATTGGACAACAGAGAGTTAAGAAATATGATTGAATTGTTTTCCGGCCGGCAGATAAATAACTTGTCCATTAACGACAGGGGCGATAATATTTATTTCAGTTTTATCATATCCGATAAAGAAAATGTTATGGAATTGAATATTGAATAGGATTATGTTAATTTAAGAGCCAAGAGATCCAGCACCTTTTAAACACCAACCAAAGGAGAATTAATAGTTATGACACCTTTATTACCGGATTGGGACAGTTGGTTTATGACTATGGCCTATTTAATAGCCTCCAAGAGCAAGGATCAAAGCACTCACATCGGCGCAGTAGTCGTTGGACGTCAAAAGAAAGAAATACGTTCCACCGGCTACAACAGTTTCCCTCGCGGGATAAATGATAATTTAGCAGAGCGGCAAGCTAGGCCGGAAAAATATTTTTGGTTTGCCCATGCGGAATTCAATGCTGTTTGCAATGCTGCGCTTATAGGAGTGTCTTTGAATGATTGTATTATGTACACCAGTGGCATACCTTGCATGAATTGCGCTCTGGCCATCATTCAAAGCGGCATAAAAACCGTGACTATAGATAAATTCTGGGACGACCAAAATCCCCCCGAGTGGCAAGATCATGCTCGAAGGACTAAGCAGCTATTTACCGAGGCTGGTGTTGATCTTAAATTCTGGGAGGGGGAATTAGTACCTATAGTTAAATTCAATCGAGGAGAAATAATTGGTTAAAAATAAAGCGCGGCAAATTGCCGCGCTATTTTATTTATAGATTTTTAATAAAATAAGGCGAACATTAAAAAATATTGTGCCAATTTTACATAAAGCGAGTGTTAAGAAGCTAATATTCTGTTGCTATTTTGATTATTAGCTTTAGCGAGCTTATGTAATAATTGGCCATGATTTTTTACGTTCGCGAGTTTTTGGTTACTTTTGGCGGACCAAAAGTAACAAGAGGAATGTTTTGTGGTCAAAAGATTTTAAAATGTCATTGCGAGGTACGAAGCAATCTTATGTTTATATCGCCTGGGATTGCTTCGTCCCTCGCAATGACAAAAATAAAAATAATTTAAAAACAAACTACAAATTACTCTTGATTTTTTCTAAAACAATCTCGGCTTCACCGGCTGGGTAAACATGGCCGGGCCAAAGCTTGTAACCATCATTATTTTTCCTGGGCACGATATGGAAATGCACATGATTTATAACCTGTCCGGCCGCCGAACCATTATTAAGATTCAAATTAAAGCCATCAGCTTCGGTAGCCTTTACTATCGCCGGAGTTATTTTTTTGATAACATTGATCAACTTACCAGCCTCCTCTTCCGGCAAATCAATAAGGTTATCATAATGGTTTTTAGAAATAACCAAAGTGTGGCCGGAATTAACCGGCGTAATATCCAAAAAAGCCAAGACATCTCCGTTTTCGTAAACTTTATAACTTGGTATCTCCCCTTTTATAATCTTGCAAAAAATACAATCATCCATATTATTATATTTATTATTTATATCGCCAAACTAAATTTTGACCGAATATTTTTGGTTGTCCCAGTAGATTATTAATTTGATAAATCATCACATCATTTAACGAATTATAGTTAATAACTATAAAGCATGAACTTGTGCCAGTAACAATCATGGCTTCGTCCAGTAGGCTCAGCGACGGTTTTTTAATGAAATCGGCTAGCAAATTAACCCGCTCCGGCTGGCTATAATTAAAATCACTCGGAAAATTTCCGGCTATTATTTCTTTGGCAGAATAAGATTCCAAGGCCAGAAGCGGCCAGCTATTGGCTAAAACGCAATATTTCTTCGGCTCACCATAAACTTGGCTCCAAACATATTTCATGGACAAAGTGTCGTCACCGCTTACAGCCGCTTCCAAAATCGGGCCGGAGGAATAAGTCAAAAAACCAACCAGACTTAATATTAAAACCGCCAAGACAGCTTTATTCTTATGACTTACAAAACAAGATAAGCCATAAGCTAATACAAAAATAAAAACCAAGACTATAAAGACGTTCATTCTCCTGGCTAAAGTATGAAGGCCGTCTAAAAAAATCCAAGAACACAAATAATTTATAATCAAAATAAAACCCAAACCCACCAAAAACAAGTGGGTCGGTTTTTTTTCTTTTAACATTTTTAAAATTGAAGCTATTAAAACACCGCCCAAAAGTAAACTGATAATCAGAGATAAAATCGGCCAATATTTTAAAGCCAGGGGTAAAAATTGCCCTTTTTCAAAAAATAAAAAGTTGCCCCTTACCAAGGCGGCACCGATAATTTCTCTTAGAGAAAATTGGCTCTTTAAGCTAGAGAAGTCAGACACTAGCTCAATTATAAAAATAGACAGGCTGGAGGCAAAAAAAATAAGGTATTTTTTAAGCGGCTTTAAGCTGACAGCTAGAGACCAAATCAAAGACAAAATCAAAATAATAAAAGCCAAGGAATAGCCAAAATAAGACAGGGCGGTCAAAAATATTAAAAATAACAAAATACCGCTTTGCTTATTATTCACATAAGACAAAAAACAACTGATTAAAAATAAAAAATACAAAGCGGAAAAGCTTATAGGGAGTGTTTGACTGCCATAATATTGCAAGATATAAAAAATCAAAGTCAAAGCCGAAGCCAAAAGGGCGTATCTATTTTTAACTTTTAACTGAAGAGCTAGAATAAAAGCCATCAGCGGCAAAAATAAAGACCATAATATTAATATAAGATACTTGTCTAAAATGAAAATATCAATTTGAAATATTTTGGCTATAGTAACGGCCAAAGACCACTCAAAGCCATAAGAAATTTTGGGACCGGCTATCAAAGCTTGGGGCAAATTTAGACCGCCGATATTCTTGTACCAAATATCATTGGCCAAGAGAGTGGGTTGATAAGCAAGTTCCGAAAGTATCCTGTTTTCCGAGCCCAAGTGCCTCCATTTATCACCACCAAAGCCTTGGCTATAAACCAATAAATACGAATGCATTAGGAAGGAGATGATAATAATTGAAGTCAAGATCAACCAAACCTTTTTTTTGGAAAAAACCAAAGAAAAAACAAAAAGTAACAAAATTAAAATTATAAGGGCATACCAAAAAGGCAAAACCTGCCAAGGACTCGAAAGATAGGCACTAGTTTGAACTAAAAATATTACGATAAAACCAGCACTAGTCAAAACTGAAAATACAATAAGAAGCCAGCTCTTAAAATCCCATAAGCCTTCGTTTTTGCCTAAATAAGTTTGAGGCAGTGGTTTTATATTCCTTAAGCCGTAAGACCAGAGGAATAAAATCAGGCTGGTTGCCATCAGTGAAATTAGAAATGACAGATTATTAAAGACCAGCCAACTGGTAGAGATATTGGCTATGAAACCAAGAAGTACGATATCTAAAAAAAGGCTTAATATTTTTAAATAAATTTTTGGTAAAGAAAAAATTTTTGATAAAATCAAAGCCGAAAAAATATTCAAAGAAAAAAGCCAGGCTAAGAAAAAAATAATATTAAAACTAATCAACCAACCAAGCTGCAGGCCAAAATAAACAAAGGCGGTGGAGATTAAATTAATGATTAAAATAACTAGGTTTACCATATTTAAATATTAAACAAATTCCTGGCATTGGCTGTGGTAGTATTAGCCACTTCTTCTAAATTTAAACCTTTTAATTGAGCTATTTTTTGCGCCACAAACTTAACGTAGGACGGCTCATTCCTCTGTCCTCGGTGCGGTTCCGGAGCTAGATATGGCGCATCAGTTTCAATTAATATTTTTTCCAAAGGAATTTCCTTGGCTATCTGCTGGAGTTCTTCGGCTTTTTTCTTAAAAGTTATTATGCCGGTAAAGCCAATATAAAACCCCAGATTAATAAACTTTTGGGCTTGAGAGGAATTACCGCCAAAACAATGTATAACCCCTCTTATTTTTTTATCACTGCCTTGTATTATTTCTAAAATATCATCATAAACTTCGTAGGGGTTGTCTTTATGCCCCCGACAATGCACTACCAGCGGCAAATTAAGTTCACTAGCTAAATTTATAAATTGATTAAAATATTCTTTTTGTAAATTCTTTTTAGCCTTGGCATCAGCCTCATTTCTATCAAAATAAAAATAATCCAACCCCACCTCCCCCAAACCGACCACCTTTTTTGATGATTTAGCCAGTTCCTTGTACTTATTATAATCAAATTCTTCCCGCCGCGTTGTCACTTCTTGCGTCTGGCCATTAGTTATGACACTTTCTGTGACATCGCCAGTCACATGAATAGGATGGAGGCCAACGACCGCATAAACCCCTTGCTGATAATTTTCCGCTATCCCAATGCTTCTTCTTGATGTCTCATATTCTGAGCCGATATTAATCAGCCAAATATCTTCAGCCAAAGACCGATCAATAATCTCGCGGTCATCTTTGTTATAGGCATTAAAATTTACATGGCAATGTGAATCAATCAGCATACTAAGGAATAAAATTGCTTAAAAATTGAGTTATTAAAACCAACAAGTGCGCTATCTTTGAATTATTGAGCGACTGAGAAATCCAAGAAACATTGGTAATGAACTTGGACATGATAAAAACAGCCAGGCCGATTATAACCACGCCTTCAAATAAGCCCAGGATTGCTCCGGCTAAGCGATTTATGGATTTTAAAAATGGAATTATGGAAACAAGATTGAAAGATTTATTAATCAGCCAAAAGATTAAAGACACTGCTCTGTTAACGATAAAAAATATGGCTAAAAAAGCCAAGGTTTTAGCTAAGCCGTCATGCCCCAATATATAAGGTGAAATAAAATCGGCCACCGGCATAAAATAACTGCTGGCCGCCCAAGTTCCAAAAACTATCCCAAAGAGCGATCCGATAACCGATATCAATCCCATAAAAAACCCCAGCATCACAAAACCAGCGACAGCCACAATTAAAATTACATCCACTAAAGTAAAAAACATATTTTTATTTTATAAAATAATCATGTAACTCTAAAAAGTTGATAATAAAATTAGCAGTGAACTTGGGCCTTTAACAAGCATCGTTGGGAAAGAGAAATAACAAGAAAAAATAGTATTATTTTTCTAACCTAGGAAACAAGGCTTTGGCTTTTTCAACTTTTGCTGCCGGCTCAAGTACGCCCCAATCAATCAGTTCCTTAAAATTATGGCTTTTCCAATCAGCCTGGTTAAGATATTTAAAAATCTGTTCGGCTACATCGGGCATAATCGGATAAACCATTAAAGCCAAATGCCTGATTGATTCCAGCAGATTATAAATAACTTTGGCTAATTGCTCCTTGTCCTCTTTAGCTAACTGCCAAGGCTTTTGCCTTTCAACATAACCATCGGCGAAAGAATTGAATTTTCTGATTATTTCAATCACCTCATCTATTTTAAAGATTTTCATAGCATCTTCATACTGATGCCAAATGCCGGCTGTCTCATCAGAAAATTCAAAATCTTTTTCCGGCACAACGCCGTCGAAATATTTTTCGGCCATAGACAAGACTCTGGAAGTTAAGTTGCCCAAGCCATTGGCCAGATCAGAATTATATTGGATGACAAAATTACCCGCCTTAACATCGCCGTCGGCGCCAAAAGGAAATTGGGATAAAAGAAGATACCTAACAGCATCAGAGCCGAATTCATCCACTAAAGCTTCCGGATCAATCACATTGCCCAAAGTCTTGCTCATTTTCTCGCCATCAATGGTAAAAAATCCATGGGCAAAAATAACCTTGGGCAGAGGCAAACCGGCCGCCAGGAGCATGGCCGGCCAATAAAGAGCATGGAATTTGATAATATCCTTGGCCATCAAATGGATATCGGCCGGCCAGAATTTATTAAAATTTTCCTCATCGGCGCCATAGCCGATGCCGGTGATATAATTCTGCAGGGCTTCCACCCAAACATAAGTTATTTGGCTGTCATTAAAAGGTATTTTAATGCCCCATTTGACACTTTCTCTGGAAATGGAAAAATCATCCAAACCCTGTTTGATCAAACCCAAAACTTCATTTTTCTTATTTTCCGGCAAAATCATCAATTCGCCGCTATTTATCAGTTTGGCTATCTGGGGCAAATAATCTTTAAGCTTAAAAAAATAATTTTTTTCTTTCAAAACTTCCGGCGCTTTCTTATGATCGGGACATAAACCGTCAAGTAGCTCTTTCTCGGTAATAAATCTCTCGCAACCGGTGCAATAAAGACCCTGATAATCGCTCTCGTAAATAGAGCCTGATTCTTTTAATTTATTCAAAAATTTTTCTACCCCCTGCTTGTGCTGCAAAGAAGTGGTGCGAAGAAAATTATTATGGGATATATTCAGCCTGTCCCAAACCATCTGGAATTTAGCGCTGTTTTCATCACAGAATTCTTGAGGAGATTTGTTGGCTGCTTGAGCGCTCTCCGCCACTTTGGAACCATGTTCATCGGTGCCGGTTAAAAAAAATACTTCATCGCCTTTTAAGCGGTGGTACCTGGCCAGAACATCAGCGGCAATGGTGGTGTAAGCATGGCCGATATGGGGCTTATCGTTGACATAATAAATCGGGGTAGTGATATAAAATTTTTTCATAATTTATGGTTATTTTAATTTATTTTCCGGCTACCACCACTACAAACTCGCCTTTGGTAACGCCGGGTTTTATTGTATCTAAAACTTCTTTTATATTGCCTCGATAAACAGTTTCGAATTTTTTGGTTAACTCCCGGCAAACCACCACTTCCCTGTCTAGGCCCAGTAGTCCGTTTAGGCTCTCCAGGGTTTTAATTATTCTATGGGTTGATTCATAAAAAACCACGGTTTCCAAGCTGGCTTCTATTCTCTTAAACAAAGTTTCCCGTCCCTTTTTGTGGGGTATAAAGCCTAAAAACAAAAATCTATCAGTAGGAACTCCGGAAATAGACAAAGCAGAAATAACCGCTGATGGCCCGGGTATGGGAATCATCTGGCAACTCTGGCCGGTATTTTTTATTATGTCCGCTATTAATTTATTGCCCGGATCGGAAATGCCGGGCGTGCCGGCATCGGTGATTAAAGCCACGTCAATGCCGGATTTTATTTTCTCCAGCAATAAATTAATTTTACTTGGCCCGCTATGCTGATGATAAGAAATTACTTTGGTAGTAATGCCGTAATGATCAAGCAATGTCCTGGAAACCCTGGTATCCTCGCAGAGAATTAAATCAACACCTTTCAAGATTTCAATCGCTCTTAAGGTGATATCAGCCAAATTCCCTATGGGCGTAGCCACTATGTATAATTTACTCATAATATCCATATAATATCATTATTGGCCAGGCAAATCAATGTTTAAAAAACATAAAAGACGGGTTTAACCGCCTTTTATTATAACTAGAGATAAATAAAATATTCGAATGATTTATGGAGTTGGCGTTGTGGCTGGGGCTGCTGGCGGAGCAACTTCTACTAATTTGCCTGTTTTCAAATCCATGTAACTGCCCATTTCATCCATTTTGGTAAAAATATAAGTCCCATCATCGGTTATTTCACCCACTTGAGGCCAAATTTGCTGCAAACCGGCATATTCGGCTAAATCACCGCTAATTAATATTGTCGGCACAGATAAAATAGAGTATTTCTTAACTAATTCTTTGCCCTCATCTGAACTGACGTCAACTAATTTGCCATCTTTAGTGGCTAGGCCCAAATTACCCAAAGCCGTGTCATGAAGTTTGACATCATAGCAACCGGTGCAAGATTGATCAGTTAGATAAACCAAGGAGAAATTACCCCTTACATTGCCGGTGGCGACTTCCATATAAGGAGGTATTAATTTTCTGAAAACGAAGACATTATCAATTATCTCGCCTAAAGCTGTCCAAGCCTGGGCTAATTGAGCATTTTTATCCAATTCGCCGGAGATCAAGACTGTCGGAACTTTTTCGATTTTATATTTATCAACCAAATCTTTGCCTTGGCTGTCTTCTATATTAACTGTTTCCAATCCCACTTCTTGAATACCGTTTTGCCTAAGAGCATCCAGGAAAAGATTGATATCAAAGCATTTTCCTTCGCAATTTTTAGAGGTCACCACTGTGATTCTTAATTTAGGCGCATCAACACCAGCTGCGTTATTAGTATTGGTATTATTATTTTTACCGCCTATCTTATCGGTTATTTTTCCTCCGAAAATAATAAGTAAAATAATGATGGCAATAATCAAAGCGCCGCCCAAGCCATAGACCAATCCGCGAATAAGATTAGACTTCTGATTCTCCTCCTCGTTCTCGTTTCTTTTGAATAATTTAAACATAAATTATTAGTTATTTATCAGTTTTTAAATATATATAATTTTACTCCTAAGACGGAAAAAACGCAATCATATTAAAAAGTCAGGATTTCCGGCTTAAACAACATGATAAAACCTAAGATTAATAAAACAACTCCGCTGATTAATTTAATGAATTTTAAATACTTCTCGGAAACTTTTGTTACCCTTAAAGTAACAACGGCGATCAGGAAAATAAGCAGATCATCCAGCATGTAAAAGAATATGTATACTAAGAGGGACAGATAGTATTGATAGGTTGGCAAATTATGGGAAGCTAATATTTTGGTGTAAGCCAAAGGAAAGCCTAAAGAACAGAACAATTCAATAATATTTATGCCCGCAGCCACGACCGCTACCCCCAGTAGCATAAGGACGAGGGGCATATCCGATGAAACCGTCTTGTTAGCCTTAGCAAATAAATATTTCTGAAATTTGGTTAAAAATCCATCCGGCCGATCGTTTTTTACATTGCATATCTTGCAGATAATATTATTGAAATAATCTTTTAACAGGAAAAAAGAGAATAAAATTATAAAAGCGGAAATAATGTAAGTTATTATTTTGATATAACCCAAGAAAAGGAAAACATTAAGCCAGGCCGCAATAAAAATATAATAAACCAAACCGGACACCAAAATAAACGTGCCACCTATCAGTATCACTCTTTTCCTATTGCCGGTAGAAATTAAAATGGCCATAAGTATTCCCAGCGCCACCATGGCGCAAGCGTTGAATCCGTCTAATACCCCAACCATTAAACTAAGATTAAAAGGAGACAATCCGGCTATTTGCAATTCGCCTAAAAACGGAATCTTAATCTTTCTTTGCTTTAGGACATCTAATTGATCAGTTATTTGTTGTTCAAAGGTAGTATTGGAAAGTTCGGTGCCCGAACCGCCATTTTCACCTTTGGCTAATTTGCTTATCTGCTCCCTCATGATAATGCCGGTTTTTTCGCTAAACCCCAAATAAGCCTGCTGGCCGATAAAGGTGGCTGGTACTAATCCCCAATTCTCTTGGGGCACATTATAATTTTTATAAAAATCTTCTATTTTAGAGATGGTGGCTGTTTCGGCCACGTCGTAACGGTTAATAATCACATCAGGAAAATCTACTGACAACTGGTTCAAAAACTGGCCCTCTTGGATGCAAACGGGGCAGGTTTTGCTATGAAAAAAATTAATTTCTATTTTTTCCGCCGCCTTCGCCGGAAAAGACGCTGCCAAAAAAGACAAGCCTAAAAAGCTTAAAATAACTATCTTAGCCAATATTTTATTTATCATAATTTTCTTTTATTATTTTAATCAGATCTTCTTTTTCAATTAATTTTTGTAATCTTAAGATTTCCTGTCCGTTTTTATCCAAAAAAATAAAAGTGGGAATATCTTCTATGTTCCTGGCTTTTTTTATTTCTGGATTTTTGTCTATATCAATGAATTCAGTTTGTAAATCCGGCATATCTTTTTCAATTTCAGTGAAACGCAGCCTCATGATAATGCATTCGGGACACCAATCGGCGCCGATTTTTAATATTTTCATGTTGTTTATTTTTCTAGTAAACCGACAACGGCAATTAACAGTATACCTAAAACAAAGGCAGCCAGATGGATTATACTGGTGCTGATTTTTTCATTATGCTTTACTTCCGGTATCAGGTCAGAGGAAGCGATGTAAATAAAGCCGCCAGCAGCCAGGGGCAATAAAAAATCAACATTAATAGTCTGAGCCAGAAAAAAGGCGACCAAACCGCCTAGTACGGCGGTCAATCCGGAAATAAGATTAAACAACAAAGCTCGGCTTTTTTTCCAACCGCTGTGTATGAGAACGCCAAAATCGCCCAATTCCTGGGGAATTTCATGCGTGGCGACAACTATAGACGTTATAAGGCCCAATCTTACATCAACGATAAAAGCGCCGGCAATAGCCAAACCGTCTATAAAATTATGCAAACCATCAGCTACAAGTATCAAGTAAGCCGTGGGCTTGGTGTATTCTTGATGTTGGCACTGCAAATTATGGCAATGATGCCAATGAATAAATTGTTCTAAAAAGAAAAAAATGGAAAAGCCGATTATGACCCAAACGAAAATAATGGAGTTGCCCTTAAACTTATCTATGGCTTCCGGAATCATGTGTAAAAAAGCTCCACCAATAAGAGAGCCGGCCGAAAAAGCCACCAGCCACAAAACTATTTTTTTTAAAATGTCGTCTTTGAAAACCAGGACTAAAACTCCCAGTAGTGATATTAAACTAACTGCTACAGTGCTAGCCAAAATCCATAAAAGTAAACTCATATTTTATTAAATTGTGATTATGAATATATGACATATTTTAACAAAAAAGGCGCAATTTTACAACTCAACCCATCTTTTTATGCCAAGATGGGTTTAGTTTAATTTCGAATTAAATTTTAAGCCTCAGCTAAGGCTAAGTTTTTCTTTCTTATGCGGTAGAGCCAGAAGATAACCACTAGGGTGATGCCCAAAACTAAAGCGGTGGTTTGGATATTAAGCAAATTGAAGAGCAGGGCAAAAAAGTTTCTTTTGACTTCAAATAATTTAACTTCACTGGGGAAACTTTTAACCTTAGCCACTGGATCAACGGTTACCGCAAAAATTGAATGCTGGCCGGGAGTTAATTCTATAATATCTTGGGAATGATTTATGGTCCAATTGCCATTTTTGTCTGTTCTGGTTTGATAAATCAAAGCTTGAGCGCTATGGATATAAACAACTACATCTTTGTTAGGCAATGATTTTCCGCTAAAAGCGAGGATATTATTTTCGGTGGCCACGGCAGCTGTCTGGACAACTTCCGGCACTTGAATACCTGGAAGTTCTGTTGATTCAATTATTTCGGTAATGCCGGCTCCAGAAGGTAGCGGTATTGAGGGGGCAACAGGAGGCGTAATTTCCTCAACAGTCACAGGAGAAAATATTTTAGTAACCGCTAGCGCGGTTGATGGACCCAGATTGCCAGCAGAATCGGTAGCAGTGATAGCAAAGCTATGGCTGCCATCAGTTAAGGCGGAAGCAGAGGGCAAAATCAAATTCCAAGCGCCGTTATTATCGGCCAAGGTAGTAAGCGAGGTGGTATTATCAATTAAAACGGTAATAGCAGCTAGCGGTTCACTGACGCCGATAATTTGAGGCGTGGCGTCACTCACTTCCGAATTATTATCAGGCACCAAGACAATCGGAGCAGCCGGCGGAGTTTGATCAATTATTAAAATCAATTGATCCGATAAGGCGCTGGCATTGCCGGCGGCATCAGTAGCTCGGGCGGTCAAGACGTGCGAGCCCTCAGTAAAGGCGAAATTCTGTTCAAATTGCCCATTGCCACTGGTTAACGAAATTAAGCGTCCGATTAATTGATTATTATCGTATAAGTCCACAACGGATCGAGGTTCAGCCAAGCCGGATATACTAATATTAGTAGAATTGGTCGGACTATTAACCGAGCTTAAAATAGGTGAAGCCGGAGGCACTAAATCCGGAGTTAATATTTCTGCCGGGGCTCCTCCGCCGGTTGGCGTGACTGTAGCTTCTGGAGTTGCCGGAGCTTCAAAGACATTAATGGCAGCTATAGTTACTTCATTGCCATAATCATCAACAGCCCAAATCTTCATATAATAATTACCAGTTACATTAAGACCGGTAACAACCGTAGAAATCGTATTAATATTAGTTAAATTGGCATCATCTGTTTGATCCCAATTAGCAGCCGTGCCCGATCTGCCATCAACATCACTGGCGTTTGAGCCATGCCAGATTTCATAATGGTCAAAGTTGGCATCAGTTACAGCTGACGACCAGTTTAAAGTAATGGTGGTATCAGTAGAAGAGAATTTAGACAAAGCGCTAAGACCTATCGGGCCGGCCGTATCAACCGCAAAATCAGATGATTCAAAGTAGCTGCTGATATTGCCATAGGTATCTGTGGCTCGCAGTCGCACTCTGATATCGTTTTGCTCCTGATTGGTTAAATCAGTGCCGGCTGCCCAAGTGATAGCTTTATTTAAGCCGGTTGTTTGGCTGGCGCCGATATTACCGGTGGAGCTGGTGTCGGTAACTGTCCAGGTGCTGCCGCCATTATCGGAGATATCAATTTCCAGAGTTAAATTAGAGGCGCTGGTATCAGCCAAATCATAATCAATAGCGACATTACTGCCACCGGCCGTTTGGCTGGCGGCTAAATTGGAAATAGTCGGACTAGCTGTATCTAAAGAGAAATTAGCCGAACTGGCATAACTGCTGACATTGCCATAATAATCCGTTGATCTAATCCTAACCCTCATATCTGATTGCTCTTCACTGCTAAAATCGGTGCCCGCCTCCCAAGTGAACGATTTAGAACCGGTTGTTTGGCCCGAGCCGACATGGCCGCTAACGCTGGAAGTGGCGACATTCCAATTGACTCCGCCATCACTGGATAAGCCTATTTCTACCAAATGACCGGCGCTCGTACCATCAGTTAAAGTATAATTTATCGTCACATCAGAACTGCCAACGCCTTGTGAAGCGCTAACTGCCGAAACAACCGGATTGTTAGTATCTAAAGAAAAGTCTGACGACGGCTGATAACTGCCCACATTGCCGTAAGAATCAGTGCCTCTTATTCTAACCTTCATATCGCTTTGCTCTTCATTGTCAAAATCAGCGCCGGCATTCCAAGTGATAGATTTTCCACTACCGGCAGAAATACTGGCTCCCACACTACCGGTTACGCTGGTATCGGTTACCGTCCAAGTGCTGCCGCCATCTTCGGAAATGTCTATGGTGATGGCATTATTGGCCGTAGTATTATCATTTAAGTCATAGTTTATAACTATATTGCCGGTGCTGGGCGTCTGACTAACGGAAACATTGGAAATTATCGGCCCTAAATTATCAATATCAAAAGCCGAGGACGCGGCCAAATTGCTGTTGGCTAAACTGTCGGTGGAACGTAGTCTAATATAAACAGTTGAATCTTCCGTGTTGGGCAAATCAGCGGCCGAATCCCAGGCAAAATTAAAGCTGGCTCCGGCTGAAGTAAAGATTAAATCACTGGTGCCGTCCGAGCCGACGCCGGCTTTTTCTGTCATAGAAGACCAAGTGGAATTATCGGTTGAATATTCAAAAATATTTAAATCGTTGGTATCGTTTTGAGCATCGGTGCCGGTATAATCTATGCTCACATAATTAACTCCGCCCGTTTGTTGGGCAACACTGGAGATAGCTACAACCGGCGAGGTGTTGGTGATGCTGGCGCTGGCCGACAAACTGCTTTCGCTGGAAGAAGCGTTTAATGTGTCAGAAGTATTTCTGGATTTGACCTGGAAATTATATTGGGCCACCGGTGAAGTTAGTCCGCTAACTGTTATTTTGCCGCTCACGCCGGAAGATACGCCCCACTCTCCCGCACCAGTACCAATTTGCCTCCAGACAGCGGAAGCGCCTAAAGTGCCATTAGCCTGGACATATTGTCCGGTGGAATTTTCATAAATAGCATATTCCAAACCGCTGGTTTCCGAGGCATTTTTATCAATTGTCACATCAGCTGAAGTATTTTGAGGATTATTAACTGTCGGTGTCGGTGGGGTGTAAGGCTTAACATATTTGTAAGATGTATTCGGGCTGGTATTTTCATTGTCAAAAATATGGCCGAAATCATCAGTATGGGTAATTTTAACTTTGGAAACATAATCATTGCCGTCTAGGGTAGCGCCAGCAGCCGTAGCTTGATTGGTTGGCGAGGCGCTATTGGAAGTGCCGGCAGTTGAGGCGCCATAAGCTCCGCCATTTAGAGCCATATAGAAATCATTGGTATTAGGACTAGTTTCTGTAAATGAACCGCCGACAGAAACAGTAGTATCACCGGCGTTTGGTTGAGAGATTAAATTAGCTGTAGAGTTAGTAGCCGGATCTTTGGTATCCAAAGAGAAATTAGCCGATTCTATATTACCGCTGGAATTAGTATAAGCATCAGTTCCCCTAACCCTGACTCTTAGATCAGATTGATCTTGGTTGTCAAAATCAGCGCCGGCATTCCAAGTGATAGCTTTGCCGGAACCTTGGGAAACGCCTGCTCCCACATCGCCGGTCACGCTGGTATCGGTTACTGTCCAGGTTGATCCGCCGTCTTCGGAAATATCTATGGCCACATTAACGGCGCTGTTATCAGTTAAATTATAATTTATAACCACATTATCGCCTCCGCTGGTTTGGCTGGCCGTCACGCTGGAAATACTAGGTCCCAAAGTATCCAGAGAAAAATTAGCTGATTCCACATTGGAGCTGGCATTGCTGTAAATATCAGTGGCTCTTACTCTCACCCTGATATCGGTCTGATCTTGACTGGAGAAATCAGTGCCGGCATCCCAGGTGATTGTTTGGCCGGCTCCCGGAGTTACGCCTGCTCCCACATCACCGGTCACGCTACTGTCGCCTACCGTCCAAGTGCTGCCGCCATCTGAAGATATATCAATTTCTACAGTTGAATTATTAGCATCTGATAAATCGTAAGTTATAGCAATAGTAGAAGCGCCGGAGTTTTGAGACGCGCTCACATTAGAAACTGCCGGATCTTTGGTATCTAAGGAAAAATTAGCCGAGGAAGCATAAGAACCTTGATTGCCATAAGTATCCGTGCCTCTGGCTCGGAATCTAATATCGCTTTGTTCCTGGCCGTCAAAATCAGCGCCGGCATTCCAGGTAATCGCTTTGCCCGAGCCCGGTGTTATACCCGAGCCGATATCGCCGGTCACGCTGGTATCGGTAACTGTCCAATTTGATCCGCCATCTTCGGAAATATCAATTTCTATATTAGCGCTGGACAAATCAGTTAAAGTGTAGCCTAAGGTGACATTATTAGAGCTGGCAACCTGCGTGCCGGTAGCCGAAGATATAACCGGATTTTTGGTATCAACAGTAAAAGCGCTGGAAGTTTCAATATTGCCGCTGGAAGTGCCATCATTGGCCCTTAACCTCACATAGACCGTGGTGTCTTCGGTGTTATCCAAATCAGCTCCCACGTCCCACATAAAATCATGAGTGGTGCCGGAAGAAGAGAAAGTTAAAGCGCTGGTGCCATCAGAGCCAACACCGGCTTTTTCGGTCATGGTAAACCAAGTGCTATTATTGGTTGAATATTGGTAGGAAATTAAACTGCTGGCTTCACCCTCTAAATCAGTGCCGGTGTAATTGATAGTGACATATTTGGTGCCGTCGGTTGTTTGAGAAACAGAGGTAATGCTGATTGACGGCGATTGATTGACAGAGGAAGCGGAAGACGAGAAAGCGCTTTCACTGGCAGTAGCATGAAGATCATCGGAAGAATTTCTGGATTTTACCTGGAAAGCGTAAAGATAAGAATCAACGGTTAAGCCGTTTACCCTGACTTTGCCGCTGACACTGGTGTTATTGCCCCACTGGCCACTAGCCGTACCCATTATCTGCCAAACAGCCGAGGCGCCCAAAGTGCCATCAGCTTGGACATATTTGCCTTGGGATGTTTCATAAATAGCGTATTGCAAACCGGATACTTCTGAAGCATGGGGGTTGATTAAAACATCAACTGTGCCAACAGTGGGATTATTAACTGTCGGAACTTGAGGAGTATATGGTTTGACATAAACATAGGCTGAATTAGGACTAGTGTCTTCATTATCAACTGTTTGGCCAAAATCATCGGTATGAGTGATTTTTACTTGAGAGATATAATCACTGCCGTCTAAAGTTGTCCCCACGTCTGTAGCCTGATTTGAGGGGCTGGCAGTATTAGAAGTGCCGGCTGTGGCTGAGCCGTAAAATGTGCCATTTATAGCCACATAAAAATTATTGGTATTAGGATTGGCCTCAGTAAACGAACCGCCGATTAAAACCGTGCTGTCGCCGGCATTAGGCTGGGCCAAAAGATCAACCGCCACGTTAACTGCCGGGTTTTTAGTATCCAAAGAAAAATTAGATGAGCTCATATTGGCGCTGGCATTGGCATAAATATCTGTTCCCCTCACCCGCACCCTAATATCGCTTTGTTGTTGTTCGTCAAAATCAGCGCCGGCATTCCAAGTGATGGTCTTACTGCCGGCTCCCACACCGGCTCCCACATCGCCGGTTACGCTGGTGTCGGTTACCGCCCAGGTGCTGCCGCCATCTTCGGAAATATCTATTTCAATATTTGAATTATTTTGATCGGCTAAAGTATAGGTTATAGCCACTGTGGTGGCGCCGCTGTTTTGCGTGGCGCTAACGCTGGTAACTCTGGGGGCTAAACTATCAAGTGAAAAATCAGCCGAGGTGTTATTGCTGCTATTGGTAAATTGATCAGTAGCGGTTATTTTAATCTTCATGTCGGTTTCTTCAAAACCGTCGTAATCAGCGCCGGCATCCCAAGTTATAGTTTTGCCCGTGCCGGAAGTTATGCCAGCTCCCGTATCTCCGCTAGCCGAAGTAATTGGCACAACATAAGTACTGCCGCTGTTACTGGAAATGGCCAAAACTACAGTCACATTGCCCAAATCTTCGGAAACATCATAATGGAAAACAAATGTTTTGGCTCCGCTATCTTGTGAGGCCGTTACACTGGAGACTACCGGATCTTTGGTGTCTAGAGTAAAATTAGCCGATTGGGCCCAGTCGCTAACATTGCCTTTGGTATCGGTAGCCCTAATCCTAACTTGTAAATCGGTTTGATACTGATCGTCAAAATCAGTGCCGGCATTCCAAGTGATTGACTTACCGGCTCCCGGAGTTATGCCAGCTCCCACATCGCCGGTTACACTACTGTCGGTAACAGTCCAAGTACTACCGCCGTCTTCGGAAATATCCAATTCCACTGTGGAATTATTATGATCGGTTAAAGTATAGCCGATGGTCACAGTCCTGGCGCTGGCATCTTGCGAAGCTGTTACGCTGGAAACTACCGGATTGACATTATCAATAACAAAAGCCGAGGAAGCCGACAGAGCGCTGTTAGTTAAAGTATCGGTTGATCTTAACCTCACATAAACCGTGTCATCTTCCACACTGGGCAAATCCGTGCCGGAATCCCAGACAAAATTATGAGCGCTGCCGCCGGATAAGAAAACCAAATCAGCCAAGCCCTCAGAACCGACACCGCTCTTTTCCGTCATCGTGTTCCAAGCGGAATTATCAGTGGAATATTCATAAACGGTTATATCATTTAAATCACCTTGGCCGTCTGTGCCGGTATAATTTACAGGCACATAACGCGTGCCATCGGTGGTTTGCGCCACGCTGCCCAAGGCGATGGAAGGCGCGGTATTGGTAATTTGAGCGGTAGAGGAGAAAGCTGATTCAGAAGATGCGGCATGAGCAGTATCACTATTATTTCTTGATTTGACTTTAAAAATATAATTAGCCACCGGTGAGCTTAAACCAGTAATTCTTACTTTGCCGCTAACGCTGGTGTTATTGCCCCACTGTCCGCTGCCGGTGCCCATTACCTGCCAAACCTCGCTGGCGCCCAAAGTGCCGTCAGCCTGGACATAATTGCCGCTGGTGGTTTCTTGAATTAAATAATCTAAACCACTAGTTTCTGAAGCATGCGGATTAATAGTTAAGTCCAATCTGGTGGTTACCGGATTATCCAAGGTCGGAGCTTGCGGAGTGTAAGGCTTAACGTATTTGTAAGCCGTATTAGGAGAAGTGTTTTCGTTATCAGTCGCTTGGCCGAAATCATCAGTGTGGGTGATTTTGACGCCGGAGATATAATCATTGCCGTCCAAAGTGACGCCCACCGCTGTTGATTGAGTGCCGGGCGTTACCGTATCAGATGCGCCGGCTGTAGCCGAAGAGTAAGCTCCGCCATTTAGAGCCGCATAAAAATCATTAGTATTAGGATTAGCTTCGGTAAAGGAACCGCTAATGGAAACCGTGGTATCTCCGGCATTAGGCTGGGCCTGTAAATTAGAGGTGGCATTGGTAACCGGGTTTAAAGTGTCTAAAGTGAAATTAGCCGAAGAAGCATAAGAACCTTGGTTTTGATATTTATCTTTAGCTCTCACTCTAACTTGCATAGTGCTCTGCTGGTGCTCATCATAATCAGTGCCGGCATTCCAAGTAATGGATTTGCCGGTGCCGGCTGTCACTCCGGAACCGACATGTCCGGAAGCAGTAACTGTCGGCACTACCCAGGTGCTACCGCCATCATTGGAAATACCTAATTCCACCAACAAATTATCCGAAGTATCATCGGCTAAATCATAAGTTATAGTGACATTAGTAGAACCAGACACTTGAGAAGCGCTGACATTTGTAACTACCGGCACCACATAATCCACGGCGAAAGCGGTAGAAGTGGTATGATCACCGACATTGATGCCGTCACTACCCCGCAACCGAACATAAACAGATGCATCATAAATAGCGCCGATTTGAGTTTGAGCGTCCCAGACAAAGGTATGAGCCACACCGGTCGGCGAACTGGAGAGTCCGGACACGCCATTATGGCTGGCATCAGTAGTGGAAGCAGTCATAGTTGTTTGTTCACCACTAAAGGCGCCGGTTAAAGAATATTCGTAAACCACCAGCGAAGCCGGATCGCTTTGATCATCCTTTAATTCATAATTAACATGCATTAAGCCGGAAGTGGTGTTTTGCGCTGGGGATAAGTTTTGGACATGAGTCGGATCGTTTTCGGTATAACCGATATTGACATTATCAAGTATGACCTGTTGGCTGCCGTTGCTTTCTAAATATGCTTTCCACCTTATTTTATGGTTGGTAACGCCGAAAGTGCTTATATTGGTATTTATAACCGAGCCGGTGTTGTAATTGCTGGCTCCGGCTGTCGCCCAGGCGCTGCCGTTCCAATATTGCCAAGTTGCGCCGTCATCATTGGATAATTGATAATAGATTTCACCGCCGTTTTTGGTGGCTGTTTCAGTAAAGGAATCCCAAGTAGTTACAAATTCATTACTCAAGGAAGTGGTTGGATTAATAGTTGGCCTATCAGAAGCATAAAGCACGGTGGTTTTAGACCAATTAACAACCACATTATCAAAACCGGCTACAGTAGTGTATGTGCCAGTAGTGCCGGGCGTATCATGATAAGCGACGATTTTTAAGTAATAAGTGTCAGCAGTTGGAACCTTACTGGTAATATCAATGGTGGCGCTGCTCGCCCAAGCGGTCGTGCCGGTAATTTCACCGCTGCTCCAGACCTGCTGTCCCAATGTCGGATCGCCACTGGCCGTATCAATAAAAGCGTAAAGCTGGTAAGTATCAAAGGGGGCCGGCACCGAATAGCTGATTGATGACCAATCCAAATTCAAAGTGGCTGTATCCGGAGAATCAACAGTTGTCGTAAATGACTGCCTATACAAACCGGCAGTGGTTTTATTTTTTGCCGAACTTAAAGTAATTTGCACATTGCCTCCGGTATTGCCGCCAGTGGAAGAATAAGCCCCGCTAGCGCCAGCGTTATTAAGCCAATCGGCATAAGTCCAATCGGTAGCGTCACTGGTAAAAGCAGAATTGGTGGTAGAGCCGGAAGTAGCGCTGCCGATATTTTTTAACCGTCCTACGCCGCCAGTCACCTCTATTTTGGCGCTGTCATAGGTGTAATCGCCGGCCGTGTCAAAAGTCCAATCCTGGGTAGCAGCCAACAGTTTTTGAGCGCCCAAAAGATAAAGCGAAGTAAAAACAATAAGCAAAATTTTTAAAACAAAAAATGTGCCGGCGCCAGCCCCGGTAGTTAGGCTGATTCTCCTTCTGGCAGTATAAACGCGAATCACATCTTTTTTGTCGCTTTTTTCCCCTTCCCCCATGGGAAAAATAAAGCCTCTTTCCTGGACTGCCTTAGGAGAAACAATCAGATACATGGGCAAAGAAATAATGGCAAAACCCAGCTCAAAAACTATAATAACCAAAACATGAGGAATAACCATCACCCAATTATCAGCCTTCACCACTTTCTGTTTGGTATTAAAGATGAAACCGGAGAGCTTTAAAAATAAATTGAGCCATCTTTCAGACATATGTTTAAAGAGTTAAGACAGTTAAGAGAATGCCCAAGATTATAACGATTATTATTGATGAATTGATAAAAATATCAGTGTTCTTTACCAATTGATCAATTAGAGTATCTTTTGATTTAAAATATTGCTTGTATGATACTTGGCTACGAACCTCTTTAGCTTCATCAAAATTAAAAACCAAAACGGAATGGTTGCCTGCGCTTAATTTGAATTCACTTCTAATTAAATCCACCTGCCAATTGCCTTTATCGTCAGTATCGCCGATTAAAATAAGCGTTTGAGTATCAGCCACCAGTAAAACTACCTTGGTTTGGGGCTGGCCGGTGCCGTAAAAACGATAATTGCCGCCTCTTAATTTATCCACTTTTTTAAGCTCGGGCACAGTCATTTGATCCAAAACCCGGGCTGTCTGAATACGAGTTTCGGCCACGATTATTTCTTTTTCCAAGAGGTCCACCGGCCTCAAATCAGAAACCGAATAAAGCTGTATCGGCCCGAAAAAAGTGGGCGCCAAGACAATCACCGAAAGCTTAACCAGCCAAATAAAAAAAATAACGCTCGCGCTGGTTAAAGTCAGGACGCGGCGTAAGTTATAATCAAAAGTTATTTTTTCATAACCGCTTTTATCCTCCAAAAAAGTAGAGACTTTTCCGGCTCTCATGCCCAGATAAAGCGGGAAGGAAATTAGACCCAAGAAAAGCTCTAGTAAAACCAAATTGAAAACATTAAGTATGGCACTTAGGCCAGACCTCCTGATAACTTGTTGTTTTTGCTCATAAATCCTGTTGGTCAGCAGAAGCACCAGATTCAACCAACGAGTTTGGAGCATATGGTTAAATTAATAATTTTTTATTTTTTCCAAAATAACGGCTAAATCGGTATTGGCTTTGACAAAATAATCAGCCGCGCCCAGATCTTTGGCTTTATCAATGTCGCCGGTATCCCCCAAATTGGATAAAACTATCACTGGTATGTCTTTCATCATCGGATCGGATTTAAGTGATTTTAAGACCGAAAAACCATCCATTTTTGGCAGAATCAGATCTAATAAAATAACATTCGGTTTAAGCCTTTGGGCCATTTTCAAGGCCGTATCGCCATCGCTGGCGGTAGCTATGGCAAAACCGGATCTTCTCTTTAAAAACAGATACATCACCCTCAAAAGAACCTGATCGTCTTCCACTATCAGAATCATCTTGTTTCCTTTTACGCTGGGCTTTTTTTCCTCCTTATCCGCGCTTAGTGGCATAGGTATTACTTATTAATTCGTTTTTTGACTACTTTTATGATTTTTTCTATATCGGTATTGGCTTTGATAAAATAATCTTCCGCCCCCAAAGCTTTGGCCGATTTAACCTCAGAAATGCTGTCTAAATTAGAGATTATAAAAACCGGCACGCTTTTCAATTTGCTGTCAGCTTTCAGTTGCCTCAGGACTTCAAAGCCGTCCAGGCCCGGCAAAATCAAATCCAATAAAACAATATCGGGCTTAAACTTTTGAGCCGCCTCCATTACCCCTAAGCCGTCTTTTATGTTAACGGCGTCAAACTTTTCGCGAACCAGTGAATCCATTAATATGTTAGCCAGAAGGGAATCATCCTCTACCAGCAAGACTTTCTTGTTAGCTGTTTGTTTTTTTAGGCCCAGCATAATCTATTTTTATTTACTTTCTAAAATTAAGCATACAAATATGCTTTTTAATTATAACATAAAAATAGCTACCAGCGCTATCCCCCCTTCTTTTTTGTTATTTGATCAATTCTCCCACTTTATCCGCCAGCGTATTTATAGACAAATCACTTTTAATAATATAATCGGTAATGCCTAATTTTTTTATTTTTTCTATGTCGCTGGTTTTGCTTAAGCTTAACAAAACCACGATTTTTATTTTTAATTTCTTATCTTTCTTTAATTCGGCCAAAACTTCCAAGCCGTTTTTCTTGCTTAAAGTTAAATCCAGTAAAACCAAATCAAACTGTTCGGTCTTTATTTTAGCCATAGCTTCCAAGCCGTCATTAGCCAAAGACAGGCAGAAACCGCGCCGCAGCAGCTTATTGCTGATAACTTTCGATAAGAATCTGTCGCCTTCGGCTAATAAAATCTTACAATCCGGTTTTATTTTGTTCTCTGCTATCATCACTTCTGATGTAGATATTATTATTTAATCCAAAACCTCTCTTATCTTTTCAATAATTTCTTCCAGGGAATAATTGGCTTTAACTAGGAAAATATCAGCTCCCAAAGCTATGGCTTCGCTGACATTCTGGCCTTCGCTGTAATTAGTCAAAATTATCACCGGCAAATCCTGCTTATCATAAATTTTTCGCACTTCTTTTAACATCTCCAATCCGCTCATTTTGGGCATAAGCAAATCCAAAATAATCAAATCAGGCTGTGATTTCTTAATCGTCCTTAAGCCCTCTTCGCCGTTTAAAGATGGGATATACTCCCAACCCTCGCGTTTGATTTTATCCCCCAATGTTTGCTGGAGAGCCGGTTCATCTTCCACTACCAGGATTTTGTATGATTTTTTCTTGGCCATAAACTTGTTATTATTTTGTATTTTATTTTAAGATAAGCCTTTTTCACCTTTGCGCGCCGGACTGCCAGAGAGCGGCAAGGTAAAAGTGAAAGTTGTTCCATCTTCGCTGGATTCAAACCAGATTTTTCCACCCGATGCTTCCACCACCATCTTGGAAATGTAAAGACCCAGGCCGGTGCCCTCGGTTTCTGATTTAATGGCATTGTCGGCCCTAAAAAACTTATCAAAAACACGATTCTGAAGACCAGAAGGTATGCCAATGCCGTTATCTTTTACGCTAATGATAACATTTGGGTCTTTTTTAGACAAATCAATTACCACTGAACATTTTTCACCGCTGGACTTGGAATATTTAAGGGAATTGGAAACCAAATTATTTATAACTTGCGCGATTAAAACTGGGTCTATTTTTATTTTGGATATCTTGCTTTTTGGTTTGATAAAATTCAATTGGCAATTTTTAGCCTTAGCTAATATACCGCATTCGTTAACTACGGTGCCAATCAATTCAACTAAATCAGTTAAAACAGGTTCAACAGTTACCCGACCGCTTTCCAATCTGGAAACATTCAAGAGATCATTAACCAGCCTGATCATCCTCTCATTTGATTCCAGTATCTGTTTAAGATAATCTTTTTGATTTTTATTTAACTTGCCCAGTTCACCGTTGTAAACTTCCTCGACATACCACCTAATGGCAGTGAGTGGCGTTCTAAGCTGATGCGAAGCCACCGAGACAAATTCGGTTTTCATTTTATCCACTTCTTTTTCCTTGGTAATATCCCTTTCAATGCCCACAAAATAAACAACCCGGTTTTTATCATCCAAAACCGGCGAAATCCTAACCAGCACATTATAATTATCACCGTTCTTGCGATGGTTTATTAATTCTCCGGAAAAAGTTTTTTTATCTATTTTGATTGTTTTCCATAATTTTTTATAAAAATCCGGTCCCATTTGTCCACCCCACAATTCCCTTGATCCGACTTTCCGGCCTAAAACCTCTTTTAATTTAAAACCGGTAATCCTTTCTATGGATTTGTTGGCATGCAAGATCAAGCCATCGGGATTAGTAATAACTATTTGATCATAGGCGCTATCCACAGCCAATTCGAATTTTTCTAAATCATGCGTCCTCTCTTTCACTTTGGCCTCTAAATTTCTGTATAATTCTTTGAGTTGGGATGCCATTTTAGTAAAAGCCTTAGCCATTACGCCTATTTCATTGCTGGGATAATAACTTATGATTTCTATAGCCGCGGTAAAATTGCCTTGGGATAATTTTCCAGCCGCCTGGGATAATTGACTGATTGGCTTGGTTATGGCGCGCGCCACAAAAACCGCTACTAAAACAACCGCTAAAAGGGTGGTAGTGATAATGACAATAAAGGTTAACAATATGCTGGTAAGTGGCTGAAAAACTTCATCACGATCTATTTTAACCACAATACCCCAACCTTGTCTGTCAATAAACCTGGTAACCGCCAAAACAGGAACCCCGCGATAATCAACCATGCCAGACAGAAAAAAGGCTTCTTCGCCGGAAACAGCATGGGTAGAGGGTACATCGGTTCTGTCTTTTTTAACAATCCGCTTTAGAGCGGCACCTTGATCAAAGCGTATGGGCGTTAAAAAAAGAGCATCACCAGCTTCGTTTTTCTTGGCTATTAAAACCTCGCCCGACTGGCCTAAGCCCGAATAATCACCGGCTATTATACGAAAGGGATCAATTTTGCTTACTACCTCAACGGATCCGATAGTAGAATTATTTACAATAATAGGACTTCTAAGCAAAACGCGAGGAATGCCTTGGCTATTCATAAAAATATTCTCTATAGCCGGCGACTGTTTTGTGTTTACTAACGGCTCCACATAATCATCCCCCACAGAAGCTACTGTTTTTCCTTTTGAATCTTTAATGGCAATAGAAACAATTTCAGGGGAAGATATCAAGCTATCGAAAATATTAGCTTCAATAGACGAGGCCAGTTCGATGGTGGGATTTTGATTATACTCCTCTAAATTAAGGCGCAAATAATTTCGTAAAGCTAACTCTTCCACATCTGCCAGATAAGCATCAATAACCTGGTTCATCTGATTTTTCTTAATATCAGCAATAGAAACCAACTGAGCCATTATCTGATCAGTAATAACGCCTTTGGTATTGGCATAAGTAAGCAAGCCGACAAATATTAAAGGAATAAGGGTTAAGCCTATGAATAATGTAACTAATTGAGTGAATAATTTCATGCTTGGCGTTTGGGATTTATTTTATAAAGCAGAGAAAAGGCCAGCCCGATAAACATAAAAAGAATGCTGGCCGGTATGGAAATAGCATTGCTAATAGAAGGAACGTCATAATACAAAACAGGCACGGCCAATATTAGGCCGATCTTAGACACTGCTCCGATTAGAAACACTAAAGATCCAAGAAATAAAAATAGCTGATTTTTCCACTTTCCTTCGTAAAAAATATTAAGGCCTAAAATGGTAATGAGTAAAAAAGCGACTATAGTGCCTAGTGATGGTCTCCCGGGTACATAGGGGTTAGTAGCTATGGTTGTATCAATAATAAACAAATTTTCTATACCGCTTTTGAAACCAAAAATAATAGAAACTAAAATTGTTATCATCATAATCCAAATAATTAAGATGGAAAATGAAACAATAATTAAATTCAGATTGGCAAACCTGCCTTGAGGGGAATAATAAGCAAAATACAAGATAAGCGAGCTTAAAAAGAAAGCTAAGGCGGTACTGAATTTTATAGTGATAAAGCCAGGCAAAATAGATAAAACCACAGTAATATCAAAAATCCAAGCCACTATGATCGCCAAAGAAGCCAAACCGATTAAATAAACGGTTAAAATAATGAAATATTTTCTAAACATAAAAATTATCAAATTAAAACAAATATTTAATTAATTTCTAATTTTTATTATGCAATTTTTGTTATGTTCTTTTATTATTATAACACTTATTTAAAAAATAAACCAAACAGCTAATATTAAATAAGACGGCTAGTCTAAGCCGTCTTATTATCTGATTATTTATTTAGCCTTGCCAATTTCATTTTTTATATTTTTTATTATTTCATCCAGCGAATATTTTGATTTGATAAAATAACCTTTGGCGCCCAAAGACAAACACTTAGAAATGCTGTTCTCGCCCTCATAAACTGTTAAGACAAAAACCGGAATATTCTTGGTTTTATTATCTTTTTTAAGCATTTTTAAAACTTCCCAGCCGTCTTTTTTGGGCATAAGTAAATCCAATAAAATTAAATTGATATTGTTTTTCTTGGCTTTTTTTAATCCGTCTACGCCGTCAAAAGATTGAACCGTGCTAAAACCGGCATCTTTTAGAGCAGTAGAGATAGCGCTTTGCAGTATATTGTCGTCTTCTATGACTAAAATTTTTTTCATATACTTATAATTGCATTAATAGTAAGTGCTTTATAACCATGGGATTGCTTCTCCGCCCAGGGCGGATCGCAATGACGTTCTTTCCTGTCATTGCGAGGGAGTTCTATATCCTTGTCATTGCGAGCGAAACAAAGTGCAACGAAGCAATCTCGTATTTTATGATTATGTGATTATTATTTTAAAACTTCATTTATCTTATCAATAATATCAGCTATCTTAAAATGAGCTTTGATAATATAACCTTTTGCTCCCAAATCCAAGCCTTTTTTAACATCCTCCTTCTGCCCCAGATTAGTGATAAATATTACCGGTATGGAAGCTATGGCCGAATCATTTTTTAATTCCTCCATTATCACGAAACCGTCTTTTTTGGGCAAAATTATATCCAGTAGAATCAAATCCGGTTTAGCGTTTTTAGCCAAGGGAACTGCTTGCTCGCCGCTTACAGCCGAAATAATATCGAAATCATTCTCTAACAAGGCATGCCCCAGGGCTTTTTGTAAAAAATTGTCATCTTCCACTATTAATATCTTTTTCTTCATGATGTTATATTTTAATTAATAAATATGGATTGCTTCACAAGCCTGTCTGCCGACAGGCAGGCTCGCAATGACGACTTTTGCTATTTATAGTGATTCTACTTGTCATTGCGAGGGAGCCACAGCGACCGAAGCAATCTCGTATCCTACAACCATAGGATTGCTTCACAAGCCTGTCTGCCGACAGGCAGGCTCGCAATGACAGTAAGGCCTAATAATGGCACTATTTTGTCATTTCTATATAAAGATCTTTCCACTCCGGATTTAAAGTATTTATCAAATCTACCTTTTGTTTTCTAGATCCTCCTTTTAACTGTTTTTCTCTAGCAATAGCATTATGGACTGATTCACTCTATTCATAATAGACTAATTTATCAATATTATATCTTCTAGTAAAAGATGAATTGTTATTTATTTTATTTTTATGCTCCCAAACTCTTTTGATTAAATTATTGGTTACACCTATATATAATACTCTATTATGTTTATTGGTTAGAATATAAATATAATAATATTTAGTCATATTTTCTAAATGTCATTGTGAATGAGCTCTTTATTCTTGTCATTGCGAGGAAGCTCAAGCGAGTCCTCGCGAAGGCGGAGAAGCAATCTCGTATCCTACAGCCGTGGGATTGCTTCGCAAGCCTGTCTACCGACAGGCAGGCTCGCAATGACATTTTTATTATCTACAACTATTCTAAATATCATTTCTTGGGAATAGAGAAATAAAAGGTCGTGCCCTTGCCTTCTTTAGACTTAAACCAAATCCGGCCGCCATGGCCGTCAATTATGGCTTTAGCGATATAAAGGCCCAAACCGGTGCCGCTGGTTTCTTTAGTAATAATATTGTCCGCCCGGAAAAATTTTTCAAAAACCCTTTTTTGCTGATCTGGCGGTATGCCCACGCCTTTATCTTTGATAAAAAATATTATTTCTTTATTCTTATATTGGCAATTAATTTCAATGACGCCATTATTATTGGAATATTTTATGGCATTGGTGATTAAGTTTTGAAAGGCTTGCCTGATATGTTCGGGATCGGCAAAAATCATTATTTTGGACAATTTATAAATACAACCAGTTATTTTTATATTTTTCTCTTTGGTTAAAACAATATTATCCATAATAATGCTCTTGATCACCGGGATAATATTGATATTTCTTTTGACGATTTCAAACTTTTTTCCTCCTGTTTCAATCCTGGACACGCTTAAAAGATCACTCACGAGCGATATCATTCTTTCGTTGCTTTGCGCCACTTGGTTTAGAAAATCCAGTTGTTTTTCATTTAAAGCGCCTATTTTTTGATCCAATAGCAATTCCAAAAACCATTTGATGCCGGTTAAGGGCGTTCTAAGCTGGTGGGAAGCAATGGAAACGAATTCTGTTTTCATTCTATCTATGTTTCTTTCCCTGGTTATATCCCTAAAAACAACCACGGCGCCGGTTATTTGGCCATTTTCATCTTTAATAGGCGAAGCCACAAAATCAACCGGCATGGCTTTATTGTCTTTGGTAATTAAAACGGTGTGGTTGGCCACTGATGCCACTACCCCTTTTTCTAAAGCATTTTTTATAAACTGGTCATTAACTTGCTGATTTTTCTCATAGACAAATTTAAAAAAATCGCCATAGTATTTGCCTATAGCTTGATTATAGGAACAACCAACTAGTTGGCAGGCTGATTTATTAACCATGGTAATTTTATAATTGTGATCAATCACAAAAACGAAGTCACCGATATTCTCTAAAATGGCCTGCAACTTTTCTGATCTTTCAAAAGCCAAATCTTTTTGCAGTTCAATTTCTTTTTCTGATTCTACCATCTTGGTAATATCAGCGGTAACCGATAAAATGCCTATTACCTTGCCATCGGCATCTAAAAACGCTTCTTTAGAATACATGCCCCAGATGCTCTTTTGGCTAAACGGGCTGGTAAATTTCCTAATCACGCCAAATTTTGGCCGGCCCGTTTTCATAACTTCCAAATCGTCTTGTCTGGTTTTTTGGGCCACCTCTTGGTCTAGAATCATATCAAAGGTTGATTGGCCGATAATCTTTTCTTTGGGCAGGCCGATAAAATCAACAAAGGCTTTATTGACTTCCAAAAATTTGTCATCCTGGCTTTTATAAATAATAAAATTGGGCGACAGATCAAAGATGGTTTCAAATTTAATCTTTTGCCCGATTAATTCTTCTTCTATTTTCTTCCGGCGGCTGACATCCCTAAAAACTCCTTGGATATAATCACGCCCGCCAGTTTTAATGAAACCGGCGCTGACATCAGTAGGAACTGGCTCTCGGTTTTTATTTAAGATATAAACATCTTCCTGGACACCTCCTGTTTTAACAATTTGCCTGAATGATTCACGATATTTAGCCCGGTCTGCTCTATTATGAAGCTGAGACTGGTGCATTTTCCTTATTTGGCTTAGAGTTTTGCCCAAAAATTTTTGAGCGGCCAAATTAGCGTCCACTAACATGCCAGTTTTGGCATCGGCGACAATAATAATGTCACTGATCAAATTAAAAACATGATCCCTTTCTTTTTCAATCAACTTAAAAACTTCGGCCTTGTTAGGATTGTTTGATAAGTGCCTGTTTTTAGATACTTTTCCAGCCATATAACACTAAGGAAAACTATTACTGTTATTATACTCCTGTCCAGAAAACACACAATAATAAAAAACAATCCGCTTCTGGCAGACTGTTTTTAGCTGATTAGTATTCTATCCCCTCTCGGGCCGGCAATTTTTTTTGAAAATAATGCTTGATCATTTTCATTTCAGAAATCAAATCGGCCCTTTCACTTATTTCCGGCCACAAGCCGCGGCCGGTTAAAACCAGTTCTAAATTGGGCGGCAATTTATTGTCCAAATAATCCAACAATTCTTGAAGCGGCATCATCTTCAGCCTGATGGCGTTTAAAACTTCGTCTAAAACAATCAAGTCGTAATCATGGTGTATTTTAAGAAGCTGGGCCATGGATTTTTGCGCCATCGCCAAATCTTCGTCTTTAAGTGAAAAATCAAACCGGTTATTAGACAGACGCCTGTCTCGGCCATAGGAAAAATAAGCGATGCCCAGATTATCCAATATCTTCCTTTCGTTATAATTCTGGCCCCCTTTGTCAAAAAAGATAATGGCTACTTTCTGGCCGCTACCTAAAGCTCTTATGGATAATCCCAGGGCCGCCGTGGTTTTGCCTTTACCATCGCCATAATAAACTTGGATCATAGTATTAATAATCTAATATAAAATAATGCGAGCCTTTAAAAATTTAGTGTCAAAATTTCAGTTTAGCGAGCGTTAAAAAGCCAATATTATGTTGCTATTTGGATTATTGGCTTTAGTGAGCGAGCTGAAATTTTGCCTTAATTTTTAACCAGCTCGCGACTTTTTCTTTTGGCACCGCTTTTCTTTTTCCTAGAAAAAGAAAAGGGTGTTTTATTTTAATAGACTGGATTTATTTTATTTTACCAAGGGATTCCTCCACTGCGGTCGGAATGACAAATATCAAACACGAGATTGCTTCTCCGCCCAGGGCGGATCAAAGTGACACTTAAATAGAGCAGGCGCTAACTCCGCAACTGGAGCAAGTATAACAACCTTCTAAAATCATAAGCGATCCCCCGCATTCCGGACAAATTCCGCCGGCTATGACTCCATTTTTATCATTAGGCTTAAGAGGACTAAAGCCGGAAGTAACCACATTGCCGGTATTAACCATGGGCATTTCATCGGTTAAACCGGCGTTGGGGTTTAAGGGTTCGCTGGTTTCTTTGTCTTTGGCGATATTGAGTATTTGCTTGTCCCTGGAGCCGTCGCGATAAACAGTACAGCCCTTGCAACCCATTCTCCAAGCCATCAGGTAGCCTTCCATCACGTCATTTTTGCTGGCCGAATAAGGGAAGTTAACAGTTTTAGAAATAGCGTTGTCGCAATATTTTTGGAACGCCGATTGCATTTTAATATGATCGGAGGCGGAAATATCCATGGAAGTAACGAATATTTTTTTGATATTTTCCGGAATGCCGGCCACATTCTGCAGGGTGCCGTTTTGGATTATTTGCTGTTTAACTGTTTCCGACCAACAGCCTTGTTCCTTTAAGGTTTTTTCCAAATGCTTGTTGAAATAAATAAGCTCCACATCGCCTCCCAAAACATGTTTGTAATAATAGGCCAAGGCAAAATAAGGCTCCACTCCGCCCGAGACATCCATGGTCATGGAAATCGTGCCGGTCGGGGCGATATTGGTGAGGGCGGCATTTCTCATTCTGACATTCCTGCCTGGGTAAACGGAATGATTATAATTTTTAAAGAGTCCTTTTTCGTCGGCTAATTCTTGAGACATCTGGTGAGAGGAATCCTGGATGGTTTTCATTATTTTTTCGCCCATAGCAAAGCCTTCGGGCGTGTTGTAGCCAATGCCCAGTTTATAAAGCATGTCGGCAAAGCCCATGATGCCCAAGCCGATACGCCGATTGTCTTTGGAAACCTGATTTACTTTTTCTGATTGGTACTTAGTGATATCGGTGACATTGTCCAGCATGCGCACGGCTATTTTGGTAACTTCTTTCAATCTGTCCCACAACACTTCGCCGCTACTAGCAAATTTTTCCAAATTAATAGAACCCAAATTACAGACATCGCCATCGTGCAAGAATTGCTCACCGCAGGGGTTGCAGGCTTCTATCCGGCCCAAGCCCGGCAAAGGGTTAACCTTGTTCACCGTGTCCAAGAAAACACAGCCCGGCTCGCCGTTGGACCAAGCGGCCGAAATGATTTCTTGAAAAATCTCGCGAGCGGTCATTTTTTCTTCCACGATGTCCAAAATAGTGTCCTGCTCATCGCGTACCACTCTGTGCAAGGAATGATCCTGGCCGTTGAAGCGCGGCACCCAAGTGTTGGGATCGTTTTTTTCCACCGCTTCCATAAACCTATCGGTTAAGCCCACAGAAATATTAAAATTCTTAATCTCGCCTTCCCGGGCTTTGCAATGGATAAACTCCAAAATATCCGGATGCTCCACATTCATCACTGCCATATTGGCGCCGTGGCGATTCTGCTGTTTTATCACGCCAAAGGCCCGATCATAGACTTTCAGAAAAGAAACCGGCCCGGAAGCCACCCCGCGTGATTTTTTGGCCCGAGAACCGGCCGGCCTTAGGGTGTGGAAAGGAAAGCCCAAGCCGGAGCCGGACTGCTGTAAAAGAGCGGCGTCTTTGAGGGTATCAAAAATACTGTCCATGGAATCTTGGATATTTAAGACAATGCAATTGGCCACCACCGGTAAATCGGTGCCGGCGTTGTTTAGGGTTCGTCCGGCCGGGGTAAACTCAAATTTGCTTAAAACCTCATAAAAACTGTCTTTCACTCGCGCCACTTGCTCGTCATTTTTGCCGTATTTCTTCTCCACTTCCGCCAAAGCCAGGGATACCCGTTCCATCATTTGCTCGGGAGTTTCAATAACTTTGTCATCCTGATCCCTTTTTAAATACCTTTTGGCCATAACCTTCAGGGCGTTATCAGAATAAGGCAAGCTGGTGGTTAAACCGTCTAAAATAGCCTTTTGCCTTTCACGCGATTTGGATCTTTCTTCACGGTAAATAATGTAATTTTTGGCTACCGCCGGCAGATCGTTATGAATCAGGATGATTTCTACGATATTCTGGATATCTTCGATAGAAGGTATGTTTTCTAGCCCGTAGCGGTTGTTTAAAATGTTAACCACACTCACAACCAGCCTGTCTACCAGTTCATAATCATAATTATTGGAGGCGGTAAAGGCCTTAATAATGGCCTGTTTTATCTTATCCTTATTAAAATCAACAATTCGGCCGTCTCTTTTCCTTATTTTGGCAACTTTATTAGATTCTAAAACACTGGCCTCGGAACCGAGCCAGTTATTTGAATTATCCCCCATAATATTTATAAAGTTATTTATTAAAGTTCTATCATAATATCATAAAATAAAAGTGTCAGCAAAATAAGTAGGAAATAAAAAAATATCGCCCCAAAATACGGGCAAAAATTGAAAAAGACAGAGTTATACTCTGTCTGGTGTGGATAAAAATTATTTATTTTTGCGATTAATCATTACTTAAAGTTAAATGATCACCAAGCTGCGCTGGTAGCGATGTAAAATCCCATAAGATAATTGGCTTGCTCCAGTAGCGTGCCGTTTTGGTTTATATTCCCGGCGCTCAGAGGGTAGCCGGATTTGAATTTCTTGTACTCGACATGGCTATCCAAATAAAGAACATTACTGCCACTGGGAACGTGATTGAAAGATCCGCCTAAGTTTTGACCGGTGGGCGCCAATTCTTTGTAACCGGCTGTATCGCCCCAAATGTCCCACATAACATCAATAGAACTTTGTGCCAGTGAGCTGGCAGCCGGATTATTGATATCGGTAATGAGGAAGCGCTCGATGCCTTCACGCAAACGAGGTAATGTCCACGAATTAATGGACTTGCCCCCTTGGCTCAACCAGTAATCCACTTCTTCCCAGTCCACGCGCGAATAGCCATTCGCCTTTTCTTCTACCGATGATTTGGATAAATCATAATCCATGCCGATTGAGGCCCAGATCCACATACTGCCAAAATTAGTTCTCATAGCCGGATCACAATAAACAAAATCAATCGTTCCGCTGGAAGTTGTAAACAAACTTGGCGACAAACGGCTGATATAATCCCTGATAATCAAACCATAACCCATAAAATCCCAAACGCTTGGTATGACAAAACCGCTATACCAGTAGGAAATGGGCACGCTCATAATTGATGGCAAAGCCGGACCCGGCGGACAATATTGCCTCACTTGGTTAATGTCGCCCAAAGGATCGGGCGTATGAAAAAATCGAGAGGAAAAACTATCCGATGGACAAGCCAAAATTTTCTCATCCGTCCAATAATCAGGGTAGAGTTGGAAAGCATTGGGCGAGGCTGTAAAAAGAATTCCGCCAATACTGGGCAGTTCTCCTTTTGGCGCTTCGCTGGCAAACATTTTAAAAATCTGTCCCCACTCCTTAAGATTGCTGGCGCAACTGGCACGCCTGGCCGCCTCACGCGCTCGCGCCAGAGCCGGCAAGAGAACCGCCGCCAAAATGCCGATGATGGCAATCACTACAAGCAGTTCCACTAGCGTAAAGCCTGGCTTTTGTTTCATGATCTTGGCTTTCCTTTTCGGGCTGTTTTAGATTACCTCTGGCATTTACAGATACCGCTTCTCTATGCTGTAATCATCCACAACCCCGTCTCTGGATAGTTCTAAAAATACCCAAGCCAGTTTTGCCTGAGCATCAAACAAATCAAGATTGCTGAAACGAAAATAAAAGTAAGTGGCCGGAGATTCTAATTCCACCCACAGCTCGCCGTTAACCGACTTCCTGCGATACTGCATGACGCGAGGATCTTCCTCATAGGGAGGTTGGATACGCTGGATTGTCTTTTCCAACTTGGCACATGTTTCTGAACTGAGCTTACTATCAAGAAAAAACTGCAATTGGTCGTAGCCCGATATCCAATAAGAGTACCAGTTAATTTTTTGCCCATCAGCTTCCAATGTCCCCCAAGCGACTTCCATGGCCTTCGGATAGGTTCTTTTAAAGCCATCCTCCATTTGTTGAACAAATGCCGGGGTGATTTCTTCTTCGACAAAAAGTGTTTGAGGTGTAACCATTAACTTAACAATAACTATGGCTATTACCAAAACCAATAGAATATTAACATAAAGCTTCATTCCATCTCTCCTTGTGGTTTTTTGTAAAATATTATAAAGATCAAACTCGAAAAGCATTCATACTGCCCCTATGTTTTACACTTTTTAAAGAAAAATGTCAAGTTGTAACAGTTTTTTGAAATATTTAAAAAATAAAAACTTCTTCTATGCTGGTTTTCAAAGCTTTGGCGACATTGTAGGCTAATTTTAAAGACGGATTATATTTATCCTGTTCCAAAAAAACAATGGTTTCCCGACGCACCCCCGCTAGCCGAGCCAGTTCCTCTTGGGTTAGATTCAGTTTCTGCCTAAATTCTTTTATATTGTTTCTCATATTACTTGCCTCGTTTGCTTAAATAATTAAACAAAAAAGCATTCACTAAAAGTAGAAAACAAACGCTGAAAGCCAAATATTGGCTTAAAACATACAACACGCCATCTTTCTCGGATATGGCCATCAAAGCCAATGTGCCAATAGCGCCCAGCCAGCTGTAGATGTAAATGCTATAGCGAGCAGCTTGGCCGGATATTTGATAATCACGCTCATCAGCCAAAACATTATTGGTTTTAAGCTGTTTGCGACAGTAATACATGCCCGCCACTGCGCTCAAAATAAAAATTGCCGGCAGATAATAATTGTTTAAAGTGACAGAAAGGCTGACGGAAAAGCTTAGAGCTATAACGATAGCCAAGCTGCAGATTTTGTATTGTTTTTGGGTCATGTTTTTGTTAATTATTTCTAACTATCTTAATGTTATATTATTCTAACATGTCTGTCAAGTGTTATATTCTTGTCATTGCGACCCCGCATTTGATGCGGGGGAAGCAATCTCGTATTCTATAGCCATGGGATTGCTTCACTACGTTCGCAATGACGAAAATAAAAACCAGCAGAATATCCCTGGTTGATAGCCCATTTAAATGCCCAAACAATATGGTATAATTAATAAATCATTAAATAATAAATCATATGAACAAAGAAAAAATTGAAAAAATTTTTAGTCCCTTGGTACTCATAGCCATCAATTTAGCGGTTATCCTCATAGCCGAGCTTACCGGTCAATTGTTTTTTATGTACGGAATTATACATATGATCGCTATTTTGTTTATCGCCTTGTCTATAATAAGGATTTTTGTCCGCTATTATTCTTTTGATCCCATCCTAGAAAAATTCTTCATGGCCAGTTTGGCCGCTCTGTTTGTTTTTGCCCTTTCGCATATTGTTGAATATTTCAGTATGAGCATGGGTGCTTTTGTCTATTATTCTGATTCTGTCCTTATCAATACCGCCAATTTCTATCTAATAAGCCTGATGCTGATAATAATCGGCGCTGATGCCTTCCTTAGAGTTCACGATAGACGATCGTTGATTCAGATTAATGTTCTGATCGGCTTAATTGCCGCTTTGATTGTCTTAATTTTCGTCTTAACAACCAAAAGAGAATTGATGTCGCTGGAATTGGATAATCCAACACCTTATGTCTACACAGCCATAATCTTTTTACTAGGTTTGATAGCCATGATGAAAATAAACCGAATTGGCAAACATGTGTCCATCTCAACTGGCTTCACCAGATTATTGCATGCTTCCATTATTATGATCATGCTCTCGACTGTGCCATATATTTTTTACGAGTTTCTAGAGTCCAATCTTAATTTTCCGCTTCACCAGGTGATGTATTTGAGTCACTTTTTCTTTTACGCTTCCTTGAGCTTATTCTTTTTGGCTTTTGGCCGAATCAACATTAAAGGCGGCATTTACGAAGATCTCAAAAAAGCCTCGCTCAAAGACGCCGCCGTTTAACATCCCAACTAAACTCTTTATTCCTGTCATTGCGACCCCGCACTTGATGCGGGGGAAGCAACCTCGTACTCTACAACTATGGGATTGCTTCGTGCCTCGCAATGACGTTCTTCTTCATTGTCATCCCGAGCGCAGTCGAGGGATCCATTGCCTGCCTATTGGGCAGCAACATTATAAAAAAACCGCCCAGTTATTACCCGAGCGGCATCAATTTTATTAAATAATCAACTCCTATTTTGTCTTCGGCAGTGAGTTCCGAATAAAGCTGTCTTCTTCTGGCGTAAATTGATAGCGTTGCAATTTCCAAGGCACACTCAATGAAAGCCATTCAATGTCTGCATCATCCAAACCTTGGCGCAATTTATCGGGGTTTTTTATCCGCTTCATTAAGAAGATTTTTTTCTTCAGGATCATTAACACTAATTCTGTCTCAGCAATGACAAAATCCAATAATTCGATCTTTCGCTTTTTCGTAATCATCACTTTTCTCCTTTGGTGGTTTTGTAAAATCAACCTACATCAACCTCGGCGAAATATCTAACAGAAGTGTTATTGCCTTCCAGTTCGTCCAATTCTTGTTGCACCTTATTTAAAGCCGTGCCCAGGCTTATCCCAGAAAATGATCCTTTCTTAAGCAAATGGCAAAACTTGTGCCAAATCTCATCCCGACTTTTTTGCAACCTGGCAATTTTTTCTTCTTTACTTTCTTCGGCCATAAAGCTTCCTTTCTGCTATCAGCCCACTAAAAGTTTGTGGGCGCTTTCCACATAGGCTTTGGTTGCCACCAAATCAAGATTGTCATCTGTATCGCGCAGACGGCCTTCGGCATCAATACTTAAATATGGAAATTCAGCTACAAGCGGCTGGATCAAACCAAGGTTGGCAGAGCTAAGCCCACCGGCCACGCCCAAGCCAAAATTATAGCCTTTATTTTTCAAAGCCTTAAGATAGGCTCTGATTTTTTCGGTTTCAAGCGGCGTGCCATAGCCTCCGCTTTGATCTATCAGAATATGATCCGCCAAGTATTCGTACTGCGCCACTTCCTCGGCCAACGCTTGAGGCGAATTACCTATCATCCCCAAGGCTTTAGCTCCTATCTGCAAAACGATATATTTATTGGCGCAGGTTTTGTGATAATCCAAAATCGCTTCATAATCAGGCCAGGCCAGATTAAGCTGAAAGCCGTCTAAAGCGGGGCCTGCCAGATCGGTTATTTTCACCAATTGCTCGGTTAAGGATTCCGGCTCTTTGGTGTTGTAATGAATAAGGTTAAGCGCTTGATTATCCTCTAAAAAAATGCCGGCAATGTCTGCCATTTTAGGATAGCGATTGGGCCATTTATTTGGCTCGCCTTTCAATGTTTTCTGGCTGGCCAAAACGCCCACCATTAAAAATCGGCCGGTATCGGCAGGCAGGCAATTAAGGATGGTGATAACCTCATTTCTATTCATAAAACCGGTAACGCCAATGTACGACAGGTTCATGTTTTTTCTCCTTGTTAAAGAACTAAAATGTGCCTCAATGCTACCATGATTTATAATAAAAAGTCAAAGAATATTGATAAAAATAAAAGACGCCAGATTAGCGTCTTTTTTGTTTGCTCCAAGCTATGAATAATATCAGAACTATTATCCAGCGACAAAGTGAGTGTATTTATATGCCTGATGATTTTTTATTTTATGGAAGATTTACAAATCCCCTGCCTTCAAGCGACCGAGCCGAGAAGGTCTTTGTATCACTGCCACCGTCCTTATCCGTCACTGTCACTTGGATTTGGCTAGCAGATTCCCATTTTTCCGGACACCCATTTTCGTAACCTTTCTGTGGACCATGAAAAAAACCATTCTTAGAAAGGCCAAGCCCACTTGCCGGTCCGGTAAGAGATCCGCAGGTATCCCCTGGCGCTGGCAGGAATTTCCAACTAATTGTCAGATCTTTCGGATTAGCCGGAATGGTCGAGATCTGATAATTGGTCGGGCTAATTGGCTCGACAAAATCTTCTTTGACTGCCGTGATCTTTGGCATGAAATGAACATTAACTTGAGCATCTCCAACTCCCGAGGCTTGAGCCATGACTTTGGCAATACCAGCATCGGCCGAGGTTACTGTGACAGATGCATTGCCGCTCAAATCAGTTTTAACATTTGCCGGATTGGGCACCAGTACACCCAAGCTTGTATTGAAGTGAACTTCCATCAACCCCAATGGTGTGGTTAGAATAATTGGCTTTTGCGATCTAGGAATTCTCTGGCCATTTATAAATTTCGCTGGTCCAGTGACGCTAAAATTGGCAGTCACCGTAGAAGCAGCAATTCCGTCAGCTAAAAGCTTATCAGGATTTGCCCTGATCGTAGCTTTAAGAGTATATGTATCGCATTTTAAGTTAAATTTAGTCGGAGACGCTCCGGTAATTGGTTTACCGTCTGCATCTGTAAGTGTAATTTCTATGATTTTCGGTTCTGGCGGTGCGGCTCCTTGAGGCAGAATCACATCGCCGCAAATATCGTCGGGCACAGTTGCCGTATAGTCACCCGAGGCAACTTTAGTCGCCGGTGAGGCGTATTTTAATCCGGTCGTCCCATCATACTGGATGTATGTTCCGCCGCCGCTTTGCACCGCATGCCAGCCGTGCGCTCCTGCGTCATAAAATGTCACTGTTACAGGTCCTTCGGGCGGAGTAAAATTACTGGGAACGGGAAGAGACACCAAGCCACCTTCTGGCGTGCCATTTTGGTTAGTTGAGGCCGTGTTTTTTGTAGATAATGGCTTATTAGCCTTATTCACACCAATCACAATACCGCCCACAACCAGAAACAAAACTACCGCACTCCAAATAATACCCTTAGTAGAGATCGCGCCTTTTGAGTCCATATAATAATTGTTATTTATTAAAATAATAAATCTATTATAGAGCAGGGCAATAAAAATGTAAATAAAAAAACACCCTGTTTTATAGAGTGTTTTTTACTTGGCTCTCCTTTTTAAGAAAAATACGAAATTAATACCAACAAATTTCCGGCTTTTCACCTATTGTTTTTGTTAAATAATCTTTGATTTCCGGATAGCCGCCAATGGCGTCAATCAAGCCATTTTGCAAGGCCATCTCGCCGAGCATTGTTGAACCATCAGCCAAAAATTCAACTTTCTTAATATCCAATTTCCTGTTTTCGGCCACATTTTTTACAAAATTATTTTTCATAATAATAATGTCGCGCATAAATATAGCTTTTTCCTCGTTCGACAAACTCTTATCAGGATCACCAGAATCCTTGAATTTGCCGGAACTTAAACTATTATAAGTCTGGCCACTAAGTTGATTTTCTCTGGAAGAATCCAAATAAGACATAGTCACGCCGATGCTGCCGACATCGGAATACTTAGATGCATAAATCTTGTCCGCACCGGTAGCCGCCAGGTAAGCAGAGGAATCGCCAGCGCTTCTAATAAAGACGACAGAAGGCTTTTTCGCGTTCTTAAGCGCCAGACTGATCTCTTCCCCGGCAACAGGCGAACCGCCCATAGAATCAATCTCCATAACAATGGCCTTAATGCTGTCATCGGCTTCCGCTTCCTCGATATATTGCATTATGCTTTCCGACCCAGTCTGATCTTGTGTCGAATAGCCATTAGAGCCCTCATTTTCAGGGGGAACATAAGTAACAACCTCGCCGTGCAAATTTATGCCCACAACATTGCAATTTCCTTCTGTGCTGCCGATTTCAGTGTTAGCGGTATCGGAATAATTGCTGGACATAACACTATCATAAATTACCATCAGCGACGCGATCAAGAAAATAGCGATCATCAACCCTTTCAAAATTTTCTTATCACGAACGGAATCAAAGAGCTTGAATTTCATATTGTTTTATATTATTTTTTCCACCTGCTCACTAAATTCTTCAGCTAGTTTTCTAAATGATCCCTTTCCTAGAATCTTTTCAATAATGCGGGCCAGCGGCAAATAATTTCCAGTAAAATTCGCTTTAGCAAATACATTAAAAATCTCTTCGCGATTCTTAAACATGCCGCCAGAATCAACTAATAGTTTATCAAGAATTTTATACAATTTCGTCCTTTCACGGTAACGTTCCACCATTTCCACGCGTTTTTGTTTATAAAGAGCCTCGAACATACCTGCAGCATATGCTTGCCTTTTCTTTTCGTCGTCGGAAAAAGCAATCACCTGCTTAACACGACTTTGCGCATTAGGAATATATTTTAATTCCATTTCGAACATATTAATCTGATCTTCCGGAATACCCATATGCCGATAATATCCTGTCATCCAGCCAGTTAAAATATTGACCGCTTCAGTTTCTTCCTTTAATATGTATTCCTTGCTCAATTCATTCAAGAGTTTTCTAGTACACTCGGCCACTATCGCTTCTTCCATTTCGCCAAAATAACTTTTTTCTTCACCGTACTTATCATCAGGATTCTTCATGTCATACATTTGAATGCCGCTTCGGTAAAGACGAATATCATCTGCTGATTTTCCGATTCTAGCGGCCTTATAAGACTTTGAATGAAATAATTCATGAGCGATAGAACTGGCAAATAATAATTGGGATTCTCCCCTCTCGACACCAATTTTAGATCCCATTGGCTGATGAATTCCCCCGACTAATCTGCCATTAGTTATTTTTTGAATGCTTCCCAACTTAAGAATAAATATATGATCTATCGGAACGGATTTTACTTTGCCTCCACACTCAGAAACCTTCTTATCAACGAGCGACTCAACAATTCTAATAGTTTCCAAGTCTTCGGGAGTTTTTTCCAGTTCATATCCTTCAAATGAACCGCTTTTTGAATCATAAATTTCTTGAAGCGTATCTGAAGCAACCTGTTTATCTTCTTCGCTACCGTTGATAATTCGTTCGAATGAATGTGTTTTTTCTTTCATAATCTATTTATTAAGTTTAACTATACAATCTTATATGATATATTGTCAAAATACTGAAACGAAAAGCGCCTCCCATGCGGAGGGAGGCGAAAATCGTAAAACGAGTTCTAAGCTCTGCGAGCTGGATTCGAACCAGCAACCTACCGGTTAACAGCCGGTTGCTCTACCATTGAGCTATCGCAGAATATTTGTTTTTTATTCCTAACAATCCAATGTCGGTTGCTCTTCCGGGGCAACGCTGAATGCTCGCACTTGCTCGCATCCATCGATCTTTCGCCTACGCCTTGCGGCTTGGCTCATTTCTGCCCGTCCTACGGCTGACGCCTTCGGACCCATTGAGCTATCGCAGAATATTTGTTTTTTATTCCTAACAATTGGTATTTAATTGTTGATTTTAAAAGCGAGCTATGTAAAGCTCACTTAGAAAATAGTAGCAAAAATAACAGCCCATGTCAACAATTAAAAATCCCTAAGTTTTTCAACTCCTTTGATTTTCTCTATCTTTTCCAGTGATTTTGCTTCAATCTGCCTTATACGTTCACGGGTCACATCAAACTCCTGCCCCACCTCTTCCAAGGTGTGCGCCACGCCGTCTTTAAGGCCAAACCTCATTTCCAAAACTTTTTGCTCCCTGGGCGTCAACTCCGAAATCACCTCTTGCACATAATCGCGCAAAATCTGCAAAGCCGCAATCCTATCGGGCGTAACGGTTTTTTTGTCTTCGATAAAATCTTCCAGCACACTGTCATCGCTGTCATCGCCCACCGGTGTGCCCAGTGATATAGTCTCCTGCGAAATCTTAATAATATGATTTATCTTTTCTATCGGCTCGCCCATTTCGGCGGCAATCTCTTCCGGCATCGGCTCGCGTCCCAAATCCTGCACCAATCTTCTTTCCACCTGTTGGAATTTATTTATATTCTCCACCATGTGCACCGGTATCCTGATGGTTCGAGATTGATCGGCCAGCGATCGGGTAATCGCCTGCCTGATCCACCAAGTGGCATAAGTAGAAAACTTATAACCCTTATGATAATCAAATTTATCCACGGCGCGAAACAGCCCGATGTTGCCTTCTTGGATCAAATCCAAAAGCGACAGGCTTTTGCCGGTGAATCTTTTGGCAATGGAAACCACCAGCCTTAGATTGGCTTTAATCAGCTGATGCTTGGCTTCCACATTGCCTCTTTCAATTTCCTTGGCCAGCATTATTTCTTCGTCTGATTTCAGTAGCGGCACTCGGCCGATTTCCCTTAAATACATCTGGATGGAATCGGTGGAAATGTCTCCCAAGTTTATATCTATCTCCGACAATTCTTTTAATTTTTCCATCGTCCGGCCCTGCACTTTTCCTTTGACGGTTTTCTTGGTCTTTACCACTTCTTTGACAGCAAAAGGGCTTTTGAGCATGGTGCCGCCAAAAAATCCGCCGCTTTCCACTATGCTGATGCTGGTGGCCGCCAAATCCTCTAAAAATTCTTCGTACCTGTCCACATATTCTTCCAACTCGGGAAAAATAATCATCACTTCCTGTTCCGTCACAAAACTACGCGATTTGCCTTTTCTGATAAGGTTTAAAATCGCTTCTTCGTTTGGTTTGATTTCTACTTTGGGAACTTTGGAGTGTTTAGCTTTCTTTTTTGAAGCCGGTTTTTTCGGCTGAGTTTTTTTCTTACTTGAAAAGCTAATTTTTTTCCTGGTAGTTTTCTTTTCAGCTTTTTTGGCGGAAACTTTTTTCTTGCCTGATCGCGCCGACAGGGCTGATTTGGAAGCCTTCTTGGCTGTTTTTTTCGTCATGAAAATTTTATAATGAAAGTTCCTTTTATTTAATTTATTGTCCTTTTCTTTTGAGTAATTCCGACAACTCCAACGATAGATTGTTTATTTTTTCTTGGTTTGATTCTTTTTCAGCCGCTTGCAACTCTCGGTTGAGCAAGCTGATTTTTTTATTAAAATAATCGTTCTTTAAGATTTTTAGAGTGACATCAATTTCGGCCTTGGCTTCCCTGTCTGTTAAGTCGT
>JAUSEE010000037.1 GCA_030650095.1 Candidatus Buchananbacteria bacterium | reverse complement strand
TTTCAGGGAATTAAAAGAATATCCTGGGTTGAGTTGTTTCTGGTGGGCCTGTTTGTGGTAGTGGTTTTTTTAATTTTGGGTATCGGCATAAACAAGATAGACCTATCTAACTTTAATGGTGTTCAACCGGAATTTTGGTTCTTACCCTATGGAGTTTTACTGTTCGCTTTTGCTGGATTTTCGGCAATTCCGATTCAGAGAGATATCCTGCGAGGACGCGAGAATAATTTAAAGAAATCAATTTTACTAGCAGTTTTATTGGCTGGAGCGTTATACCTTATATTTGCCTTTACGGTTCTTGGTATATCGGGAAGCGTGACGACACCAGACGCCATATCTGGATTATACGAATTTTTGGGCGGGAAAATTATTTTTCTTGGTTCACTTTTCGGTATTTTGGCTATCAGTACTTCGTTTTTAATGCTTGGTACAGCTTTTATGGAAATATTCCAGCTTGATTATAAAATTCCCAAATTTCCGGCTTGGCTTTTAGTTATTGTACCACCGCTCGTTCTGTTTTTAGGAGGTATGCGGACTTTTATAGATATCATAAGTTTAGCCGGCTCGGTGGCCATAGGTCTTGAGGGGATAGTTTTGACATTTGTTTATATTAAATCAAAATCAAAAGGGGACAGGGTACCGGAATACAGCTTGGAGCTGCCAAAATTTATTTACTATCTGCTTATTTTCATGTTCGGGGCGGGGATTGTTTATGCATTGTTTATTAAATGATCAAGCGCCACCTTCATCCCACGAAGACCACATAAAACCCTGCTGGGTTTTTGTTCTTTCTCGGCTACCCGCCTGTGAACGTTCTTCTTTGGGATGAAGGTGTCGCTTGATTGATAGGTTGCGATTGGCAATAGAGGGTCAAACTATTTTGAAATAAAGCGTCGAGTTTTGCTTTAAAAACAAAAGTCCCTACTCGCTTTTTACAGCAAATAGGGACGTATGACCACCAAAATAACCATGGTAGTCTCAATTGTCATAAAGGCAAGTGGTTGTAGTGCATTTGCTAAATCCCACTTCTTGATACTGAAGCGGATGACAAGATGAGGAACCGTGATCAAATTTGGCATGGGGTGAGCTAATGATATAATCAACTCATGGCATTTTTCAACAAGCTCGAACAATTTTTATTTTATTTTCTTATTTTTGCCATTCCATTTCAGACGCGGAAGATTTTGTGGCACCAGAATTGGAATTTTAACGAATGGCAGGCGGTATCTCTGTATGGCACTGATATTTTACTGATTATTCTTTTCGGATTTTGGATTTTTAGCCGAGTTAAGCCAAAAGTAGAGCGTTATGACTATTTTTTGTTTGCTCTCATTGCTGTATCGGCGATATCTATCAAGAATTCATCAAGTTTTTATTTGAGCGCTTATAATGTTTTAAAACTAGTAGAATTTGTAGCGTTTTATTTCTATATAAAAAGCTATGCCATTTATAAATTTGGTTTTAATAGATCCCT
>JAUSEE010000036.1 GCA_030650095.1 Candidatus Buchananbacteria bacterium | reverse complement strand
AGACCTGCCCGCCATTGCCGTCTCTATTTTTTCTTAAAAACAAATTAGTTTTACGCAAACCCAATACCTTAATCAATAAATTAAGGTAGGCGTAGGCAGGCGGGTACCCCGCTCTTTAGAGCGGGGTCGGGTTCATTATTTGAAAATTAGCAGAAAAACCTGTAAAATTAGTGTATTAAAAGTATGTTGCAAGTTTATAATACCCTAGTCAAGAAAAAAGAGGATTTTAAACCGATTAAAGACAAATCGGTCTCTTTTTATCAATGCGGTCCGACAGTTTATTTCATCCAGCATATTGGCAATATGAGAGCTATGGTTTTGGCTGATTTGATTAAAAGATCACTCGAATACGCCGGCTACAAAGTTAAAATGGCCAGAAACTATACCGATGTCGGACATTTGACCAGCGATGATGACGAGGGCGAAGATAAAATAACTTTAGCGGCCAGAAAAGAGAAATTGTCGCCCCAGGAAATTGCTGATAAATATATCAAGCTTTTTGAAGCTGATGTTAAGGAGTTGAATTGCCAGGAGCCAAAATACAAGCCTCGCGCCACAGGTTATATTAAAGAAATGAAAAATATGGCGCAGATCCTTTTGGACAAGGGTTTTGCTTATGCCACCGATCTGGCTATTTATTTTGATATTTCTAAGGCCAAAGATTACACCAAATTGTCGGGCCAGGATTTATCCAAAAATATGGCCGAAGCTGGCAAAGGCGAAATCACCGACAGCCAGAAAAAAAATCCGGCTGATTTTGCTTTATGGTTTTTTAAGGCTGGCGCCCATCAAAAAGCGGTGCAGACCTGGACTGCAAAATTCAAACTGCCAGATGGGCAAGTTATTAAAAAAGAAGGTTTTCCCGGCTGGCACTTGGAATGCAGCGCGATGAACAGGTCTTTGTTTGGCCCCACTATTGATCTCCATATGGGCGGCATTGAACATATACCGGTTCATCATACCAATGAAATCGCCCAAAGCGAAGCGGTGAGCGGCGTAAAATTTGTCAGCTATTGGCTTCATAACGAGCATCTAACGGTGGATGGCGAAAAAATGAGCAAATCCAGCGGCACGGCTTATTCACTGTCTGATCTTAAAAATAAAGGTTATGACCCGCTGGTTTTAAGATATTTATTTTTGCAAGCTCACTACAGGAGCAAGCAGAATTTTACCTGGGAAGCGCTCGAAGCGTCTAAAGTTGCTTTGAATAATTTACAGAATGTCATTGCGAGGAGTATGGCGACAAAGCAATCTCATGGTAAGATAAATACGAAATTCAAAGATAAATTTATTGGTGCCATTTCCGATGATTTTAATGTTCCCCAGGCCTTGGCCTTGGTTTGGGAAGTGGTAAAATCAGATTTGTCTGATGGCGATAAATTGTCCACGATTTTAGATTTTGATAAAGTCTTGGGTTTGGGTTTGGATAAAATTAAGATCGAAAAAATTCCTCAAGAAGTTAAACAGTTGGCTGGTCAAAGATTAGAAGCCAGAAACAATAAAAATTGGGCAGAATCAGACCAGTTAAGAGAAAAAATCGCCGGCTTGGGTTATTCAGTTGAAGATGAAAAAGACGGCTATAAATTAAAAAAGAAATAATGACAGGAAATTTTTGGCAAAAATTAAAGAAAAAGAATAAACCTATTTTAGCGCTCGCCCCCATGGCGGGCGTTACTGATTCGGCTTTTCGTCAGATCTGCAAATATTACGGTGCCGATGTGGTTTATACCGAGATGATTTCGGCCGACGGCTTGTATTATGACAGTCATAAAACTTTAGGCTTATTGAAATTTAAAAAAAGCGAACAGCCGGTGGTTATCCAGCTTTTCGGCAAGAATCCGTCGGCCTTTGTTAAAGCGGCTAAAATTTGTGAAGACGTCGGCTTTGCCGGCATTGATATCAACTTCGGCTGTCCGGCTAAAAAAGTGGTGGCCAGTGGCGGTGGAGTCACTTTAATGCGTGATTTGGATAAGTGCCGCCAGATAATCGAGGCTGTATTGGCTGGAACAAAATTGCCGATTTCCATAAAAGTCAGGGCTTCCATTAAAAAAGAAGGTAGCGATGAGAGGATTAGCGCTTTGGATTTTATCAGATACATTAAAGATCTGCCTGTTTCGGCGGTAATGGTGCACGGGCGTCCGCACGAAAACCCATTTGGCGCGGCCATTGATTATGAAATGATTAAAAATATCAAGCAAGAATTTGCAGGCGTAGTTTTGGCAAATGGCGGTATCACCAAGCCGGAAGAAGCCAAAATCATGATTGACAAAACCCAAGCCGACGGTTTGGGCTTGGCTCGCGGGCTATATGGCCGGCCTTGGCTCTTTAAACAAGTGAAAGATTATTTGAAAATAGGAAAATATAAGGAATTTAAACCCAGCGATATCAAAAAAGCCATGATCAAACATGCCCGGATGTCGTTTGAGGCCAAGGGCGATTACGGCCTGATTGAACTGCGCAAACATCTTTTGTGGTATGTAGCCGGTTGGAGTGAGGCTAAAAAATTAAGAAGCGAACTGGTAAGGGTTAAGACTTTGTCTGATATCAAGAAAATATTAAAGTCAACTGCTTGACATTTTGCTTAAAATAGACTACATTTTAATCCACTACGCTTGTTCTTTAAACGGCCATACCATCACCAGGAGGACGATTACATGAAAGTTAAATTCATCGGTCTGCTGCAAACTATATTAGTGACTGTCATTTTGGCCGGCATTTGGCTGGCTTATTGTAATTATTTTTTGAGTAAAAATCCCGATGGCACTTATCGTTTTGTAGATAACATTAGTTCTGAAACTTTTCTGACAATAGCCATTTTAGCTAGCGCGCTTATATTCTATATGTTGCTTTATTCTTTCAAACGCTATCTTTCCAAGCGTAAATTTTCCAAAGTTACCAGCCAGTTAGCTGATGATCTCTGTCGCCTGTATCTGGATGATAATTTTAAAGAGCGTTGTTCTAAATTTGGCCTTGAGATGGGTTTTGAAGAAATAACCATCAAGCCGGAAATATTAAATAAGTGTTCTGTAAACAGCTTGGCTCGCCTGATCACGTTTGTTTTCTATAAAAATGCTCTGTCAAATTTTGATTTTGATAAGATACTGGAAAGTTTAGCCAGTTTGATTATCAAAAATTGGACCGAAGAAAGGATCGAGGAATTTACTTATGTCTTTGGTCAAGATCTTATTTTGGGAACGGCACTCTGTTATTTGATTGAACGCCAGAAAATAAATCAAGAGGCCGATGAGTTCAATAAAAGCATTAATGATCGTTTGGATGTGGTGGAAAAAATGTACGCTGAGGAGGTTATATCTGTCACCAATCAGATCAATAGCCAATTTCATAATTATGGTTATCTGGCTGTCGGTGGCTCGGCTTTAAAACGCTGGTTATTTAACCAGTCGCCGCTACGTTATTTTTTCAAGCCTGTTCTAGTAAAATAAAAATATAAAAAGGTGTGATAAACACCTTTTATTTTTTTGCTATGATTTTTAATTCTAAAGCAGTTTTTTTCTTTTAAAGAAAATAAACATAACCAATGTGACAATAATCATAATGCCAATAACCGACCAAAAACCGTAAGGGTTGTCGATAAACGGCATACCAAACGTTACATTCATGCCGAAGATGGAGGCGAGTAAAGTAAGCGGAATAACAATGACCGAAAAGATGGTCAGCAGTCGCATTATGTCGTTTAATTTAAACGAAACCAGGCTGGTATTTGTATTTTCCAGTGCTTCAATAGTATCTTTTTGACCGCTCATAATGCTCCAAATATCTTTGCTGTGTTCGATGATGCTATCGTAATAAAGCAATTGTTTTTGCATGGGGAAAAATTTGATATTTTCTTTGATTATTTTTTGAATGACGTTTTTGTGAGCCTCCATGATTTTCCTCATATTAAGTATATTTCTTTTAATATAAAGAATCTCATTAACCATTTGCCTTTCTTGGCCGGCGAACATATTATCTTCTATATTCTGTATGTCAATGCTGATATGATCAAGGATCGGATAAATATAATATTGCAAACGGATTATCATTTCATATAATAGGGCGGAGTTATCGCCTCCCAAATATTGACTGGTGACAAATGCATTTTTTCTGCATTCATTGAAAAAACCGACAATCGGCTCTAAATTATTCTTGTGAACAGTGATTACTTCGTTTTTAGTGACAAAAAAATCAATTTCTTCAGCCACAATTTCCATTTTTTTCTTATCGTAGTAAGGAAATTGCAGGATTAAAAAGAAATAATTGTTTCGGATATGTAATTTCGGCCTTTGGGCGTACTTTTGGGCGTAGGAATCGGCTAAATCCAATTCCTTAAACTTATATTTTCTTCTTAAATAATCTATTTCTTTTTCTTTGGCATTTATAACATTTATCCAACTTAAGTTGCCTTTGGATGATTTAAGGGTTGTGATGTTGTTGGGCATGGGAAAGATAATTAGTTTATAAAGTTTTTAAAGTTCATAAGGTTAAAAGTATCCTTAAAAAACTAAATTTTTAAATACTTTATAGATTTTATAACTTTATTAACTTTTGATTAGTTACATTATAGCATATAAATATATTTTTATGCTATAATATAACTGAATTGATATTATATAAGTTTAATTTCCCATGACTTTAGCTTATGCCTATCAGCCAAATGAGCAAAATCAATCAAATTGAAAATATTCCTCCAGCCAGGAAGGTTGAATCTTCCACGGAGAGGGGTTCTTCGGTGTCTCCTGAAATCTCCCCAGTTGAATTTGGCCATGATCGCCTGGCCGAAATGGCCAAACCAAGTCCGCCAGCGGCCACAATGCCAGCTGAGCCGTTTGCCGGCGCTAACATGGCCGTGGATCAAAGATTTAAAAAAATTGAAAGCATCCTGGAAGAAGATTTAAGCGAGGTTTATTTTAATTTAAACTCTCAAAAACAACAGGAATTCAGAGCCAAAGGCGAGGAAACAGCCGTTAAAATATTTAATTTATTGGCCAAACCCAAGGTTCAAATAAAAAAAATAATATCTCTTATCAAAGATTGGCTTAAGATTATCCCCGGCATCAATGTGTTTTTTTTGGAGCAGGTGGTAAAAATAAAAGCCGATAAAATAATAAACGAGACATCTAAAAGGAATTAGTTATGGATTTTGGCTTAGAACAATCCGGCTTACCATTGGATTTGCCATCAGGTTTATTAAACCAAATCTTGTTTTATTTGGTGGTTATTCTTATTACGGCTGTTATTATCGCTTTCATTGTAATGCTGGTTAAAAGAATATTTCATTCTTCCAAATTGATTCCTTACAATTATCGTAAGAAAATATTCATTTTAACCGTGCCTCAAAGGCAGTCTGACAGCGACGAAAATAAAAAAGACATCAAAGAAATTTTATCAGGCATAGAAAATTTTTACGCCAATTTAGGCGGTATGAGAGCCCAACGCGGCTTTTCCGCCTGGCTTTACGGACGCCATGATACTTGGTCTTTTGAAGTAGTGGTGGGTTTGGACGGTTTGATTACTTTTTATATCGCTATTCCGCTTTATTTGGTGGAGCATGTCAATCAGCAACTTTTATCCCAATATCCGCATCTGCAAATAGAAGAAGTGGATGATTATAATATTTTCGGGCCAATGGGCGTGGCCAGCGCCGGCTATTTGAAATTGACCAAAGACAAAATGTTGCCGATTTTGACTTACAAGCACATGGATATTGATCCTTTGGTTAGCATTTTAAGCAGCCTTTCCAAATTGCCGGAAGGCCAGACAGCCGCTATCCAATTTATTATGAGATCAGCCAAGGGCAGTTGGAGAAACAAAGGCGTTAAAGTCGCGTCAGAAATGCACAAAGGCAAAAGCTTTAAACAGGCTTTGGCTGCCGTCGGTGGCGGAGGCAATATCTTGGGCAAGCCTTCTGATTGGTTTTTTACCAGTAAAAACAACGACAAAATGCCCACAGAAGTTTATAAATCATCTCCCATGGAAGAGGAAATGATAAAATTAATCGGTGAAAAGGCGGCCAAGGCCGGCCTGGATGTCAATATCAGGATTATTTCTTTTTCCCAATCGGAATTGCAATCAAAGGAAATAATCAAACAAGTGGCCAATGCTTTCGCCCAATATTCCAGTTATGAAAACGCCAACAGCTTTAAAGCGGTTATCAAGGGATCGGTTAATAAGATTATAGAAAATTTTATTTATAGGAATTACGATGAGAAAAACGGCTTTGTTTTGGGCACCGAAGAAATAGCTTCATTATGGCACATGCCTCTTTCTGGCACAGAAGTTCCCAAAATCAGATGGTTGATGGCCAGAAGATTGCCTCCGCCGGTTAATTTGCCACCGGAAGGCTTGATTTTGGGTGAAAATATTTATCGGGGCAAAAGCACGCCGGTTCACATTAAAGATGCCGACAGAAGACGCCATATGTATATTGTCGGTATGACGGGTACTGGTAAATCTTGGTTTCAGGCTAATTTAGCCGTACAAGATATTCAAAACGGCCATGGCGTTTGCGTGATTGATCCCCACGGTTCTTTAATAGAAGACATTTTGCCTCATATTCCCAAAGACAGGCTGGATGATGTGATTATTTTTGATCCGTCCGATATCGGCCGTCCCCTGGGCTTGAATATGTTAGAAGCCAGCACCCAGCAAGAGATGGATTTTGCCGCTTCGGAAATGATTACGATTTTTTATAAATTATTGCCCGATCCGGCTATGGCCGGACCGATGTTTGAGCACTATATGAGAAATGCTCTCTTGGCGCTTATGGCGGATCAGAGCAATCCCGGAACTTTAGTGGAACTGGCCAGATTGTTTACCGACAAGGTTTTTCGAGCCGAAAAACTAACCCATGTAACTGATATCATGGTCAAAGATTTTTGGGAAAGGGAATACGAAGCCTCGCAAAAAGGCAGTACGGGCGCGGACATGCTGTCTTATGTTATTTCCAAAACCGGCCGGTTTGTGGAAAACGAGATGATGAGAAACATCATCGGCCAATCCAAATCGGGCATTAATTTCCGTCAAGTGATGGATGAAAAGAAAATATTATTAGTCAATTTATCCAAAGGAAAAGTGGGCGAAACCAATAGTAACCTACTAGGCCTGATTGCCGTGGCCAAGCTGCAAATGGCGGCTTTGGCTCGGGCCGATATGCCGGAAGAGCAAAGAACTGATTTTTATTTGTATATTGACGAGTTTCAGAATTTTATTACCGACAGCATTTCGGTAATCTTAGCCGAGGCCAGGAAATACAAGCTTAATTTGATCATTGGCCACCAATACATCAATCAATTAACCCAAGGCGGCGACAGCCGGGTGAAAGACGCCGTTTTCGGCAATGTGGGTAACATTGTCTGTTTTAGAATAGGCGTTGATGACAGCGAGGTTATGGCCAAGCAACTGGCCCCGGATGTTAATGAATATGATTTGCTTAATGTGGAAAAGTTTAATGCTTATGTGCGCATTTTGATTGATAACACCGCCACCAGCACCTTTAATATGCACTGCTTCCCTTTGCCCGAAGGAGGAAACAGTGAAATGATTTCTGCCCTAAAGCAGTTATCCCGTGTTAAATACGGCCAAGAAAAAATGATGGTGGAGCGAGACATTTTAACCAGATCAAAGATTGGGCAGTTGGGCGTTAAGCCCAGTAATCCGTTTTTTGACCAAGAGAAAAAAACTTAACTATTAATAATCACATAAATATGCCTAAAAACCAAGCTAAAAATGAGTTGCAAAAAGCTTATGATGAGTTTATTATTAAGGTAGAACAAGCCAAAAAAGACTACAATCAGAAAATTGACGGCATTTTAAAAAAAATAGATGAGCTGAAGATTTCTAAGGTTAAAAGAAAATTAAATATTTAATTTATGGCTGAATTTAAAACACCTATAGACCAAAGCTTTGCCGATGATGATCTATTTGACCCTTCACCAGGGGAATCAGCCGAATCTTCTAATACAGATGAATTGACTGAAGCTGAAATAATACCAGCGGATCAAGAGGCAGAAATTGCTTCCGAAGGCGCAGGAGAAAGTGAACCGGCTGAACCTATTAAATCAGAAAGATCTGTTTCTGAAAATTTGGCCGAGACAGAGAGGCTGTTGAGTGAATTAGAGGCACAAGATGCCGATTCTGAATCTGGATCAGAGGTTCCTGAAAGCGTGCCTGTGCCATTGGAAGAAATAGACCGGTTACTTAAAGAGTACCAGGAGTTTGGAAAAAAGATTTTAGCAGATGCTGAACAGGCTGCCGCCGGTGTTCCTGCTGTAGTTGAGCAGATGGAAGCAGTTGTTAATGAGCAATTGTCAGATTTGAGCGAGGCAGAAGCTTTGCAAGTTCAAACTGAAACTGAGGAGGCTAGAAATGACTTATTAGGTAATACTAGTGACGCTCTGGACACATTTGAAAGCAGAAAGGATGAGATAATTGCCGAAAATAGAGCTAGAACAGAAAAATTAAGAGAACACTTTGAGACAAAAAAAGTTGAACCATTAGCCGGCATTGCCAAATTAGCAGAAGCCGAGGAAAGATTAAAATCAGAAGTTGAACAGAAAAAAGCAGAAGATTTAAAAAAAGCTGATGAAACTATAGCTAATTTTAGGGAGCGAAATAAAGATAGACTTAAGGATAAGATAGAGCCAGACACTATAGTAAAGCCAGAACAAAAACTGGAACCAAACCCGTTTCAAGAAGTCGAACCTCCGGTTGAATCAGCTACACCAGTGGCCACTCCGGACATAAATAAAGAACCGGAAAGCCCGTTTCCAGAAGCTAAAGAATCTCCAATTGAATCAGCTGATACACCCATTGCCAATCCGGAAATAAAACCCATTGTTCCAGAAACTCCATTTGTTGAGATGAATTCCGATACGGTTGTAACTGCTGCAGGCGAAAATGGACAGCCAGTTGAAATACATCTTAGAAGCGAAAGAAACGTTGGTGTTTTTGAGCGTTTAGGCATGGAAGCGAAACAAGTTTTTGTTGATTTAACTTTTAAAACTCTGGGCAAGATGGAGATTAAGAACGGCCAAAGTCTTTTGGAAAGGTCAAAAGATAAAGTTTATTCATTAGATCAGGATTTGGCCAAATCAGATGGCAAAATAGATCAGTTAAAGGATAAATTGGACTATATAGACAAAATGACGTCTAGAACCAGAGAAGATCTAAAGCCCAAGGAATTGAAGGCCATAGAAAAAAGCCGTCAGGATTTGGAAACCAAAATAATAAATGAGCAAAAATCAAAAGAGGCTATTGCTTTTAAATTAGAAGACGAAAAAGCCAACCAGGCCAAACTGCAAGCCGGACTGGAAAAAATTATGGCCAAGTTGGATAAAGCTATAGAGGAAAGGATTGAACCATACAAACAAGAGAAAAATAGATTAGAAAAATATTATGATAATTTAGTAGAAGAACAAAATAATTTTCTGGACGTGATAGAGGATTTTAGAAAGCGGTCATCGGATTTTAGGTATCAAGTGGCTAGTTTGGATGAAACCGATTTGCCGAGAAAGGTTAAGAAATCATTTCAAGCTGTTTTAAACAAGAAAATCAAAGGCATAGAATCAACCCTGAAGATTGCCGAAGACAACTTCTCAAAATTAGAAGATAATATAATCGAGGCTAATGGCCGTTTAAACAAAGAAGAAATTAAAATCGCCAAAAAAATGGCGGTAAGAGATAGTTTAAAAGAAATGGCCCAGCCTCAGCCGGAAAAAGAGCGGGCAGAAATCAGCTCTGGCTATATACCCAAAAGCCGAGAGGCGGTTGAAAGCAGCGCGGAAACACCAAAGTTTTCAGCCGAAGACTATATTGATAAGTGGAATTCCATATCTCTAAGCGACGGCCTGCTTTTAGATAAAGCCAAAATTTTATCATCTGGCGGAGAACTCTCTCAAAGACAATTGGAAAGCCGTATCAAAACCAGCAGGTTCAAAGGCTTAAGCGCGCGGCAATTAAAAAAGAAAATAAAAGAGAAAACAGATTTAGTAAGAGCCTATTTCGGCCAATATTAATTTTAAAAAAATATGACTACACCAATTGATCCACGTGATTTAATCGATCAGGCTGATGATTTGCTTGATGATATAAACCAAGCCAATGTGGCTTTCGCCGACAAGACCAATAAAATAACGGCTAATATAAATAAGAGTTTTAAGGCGATTGATAAAATAAGCCAGGAATTAGACCGGGCAGAAAATGAAGCCATAGAGCAGATGGACGGCCAGATACTGGATTATTTGGCAAAGAGCCAAGAGTAAATTAAGTTGATTTTTAGAGTGTGGTATGATAAAAGGTGCTAAGAGATAGCACCTTTTAAAATAGGAGGATCTGACAGTGGAAAGACATTTCAAAGGTATTACCGAAAGAATGCTCCAGAGCGCTAAGAGTCTTAATGAAAAAATAAATCTAGCCAAACAGTTAGGCATAGAAATAACCAAGGATAATATTTCTATGCCGGATGCGCTTTTTAAGATTTTTAAGCCAAAAGTTTTGGGCAAATTTATTGGCGGTTTATTCTTGGTGGCGGCGGGGGATTTGGTTTATAAGATTCTGGCCAAAAAAGTGATGGAAAAATATCCCCAACATCAGGATAAAACCAGCAAAGTTTTATTTGTCATAAAACACATTGACTTACTGCTTAGCCCATCATGGCTTAAGGTGGGTACATTTGCCGCCGGCAATCTCAAAGACTTCAAAAGAGGCTTTGATGCCGGTTATGGACGAGCCAGTAAATTCGGCCAATACTTGGTTACTGAAATGAAAGAAATGATAAGTGGAAAAACTAAAACTAAAGATAGGCAAGATAAGCCTAAAAATAACTAAAATTAGCCGTTTATTTATAAGTAATAAGCGGCTTTTTATTTTTCTTGCTCATAAGCCTTTATTGGTTTATAATAAGTTATAAGCAGGCTGATTTTTAATATTTTATTAGCTGTTTTTTTAAGTTTTATGTCTACCTTGTACAGAAAATATAGGCCGCAGACATTTTCGGATGTTATCGGCCAAAATCATGTCAAAATAACTTTGCAACATGAAATAGAACAGGGCAAGATAGGCCATGCCTATCTTTTTTGCGGCCCCAGAGGACTTGGTAAAACCACCTTAGCCAGGCTCTTGGCCAAAGCTATTAATTGTGAAAAGAGAAAAGAGGGAGAAGCCGAGCCTTGCAATACTTGCCGATCTTGTACCAGCATAACATCGAGCAGCGCCGTGGATATAATAGAAATAGACGCCGCTTCGCATACCGGCGTGGATAATGTCAGGGAAAACATCATTGAAAATGCCCGGTTCACTCCCAATATCAGCAAATACAAGGTTTTTATCATTGATGAGGTGCACATGCTTTCGAGTCAAGCTTTCAACGCGCTACTAAAAACTTTAGAAGAGCCGCCCTCTCATGCTATTTTCATCTTATGCACCACCGAAACCCACAAATTGCCCCAGACCATTATTTCCCGTTGCCAAAGGTTTGATTTAAAAAAGGTGTCATCCAAAGATTTGAAAGCCAGGTTGGAAAAAATAGCCAAAGCCGAAGGCAAAAAAATAGAAGGGCTGGTTTTGGATAATATAGTTTTGCATTCCGAAGGCTGTGTTCGTGATGCCGAGAGCTTACTAGGTAAAATTTTTACTTTAGGCGATGACATCACCGCCGAGCAGGCCGAGATAATATTGCCCCGGTCTGATTTTAACCAGATATCGCAGTTTCTAAACTTTATTGTGGAAAATAATTCCACTGCCGCCATCGAACTGCTGAATAACTTGGTGGAGGACGGTTTTGATTTGCAAGTTTTTGTGGAGAGTTTGTTGGAGTTTATGCGTAAGATAATGCTGATTAAGGTGAGTGGCAATTTAAGCGATTTTGGCATTGAACTGGATGAGGCACTGGAGAAGTCAGCCGAGGATTTGGCTAAGAGATTTGATTATAATAAGCTGGTTTTGGCCATAGACATTTTTATGTCTAAGCGTCAAGAGATAAAATCAGCCTTAATACAGCAGTTTCCTTTGGAAATAGCGGTTATCCAGCTAACCAAGGAAAACCAAAAAATTAAGGACCAGAGTGATGATGACAGTAGCGATGATGAATCTGGCAGCAAGCTGGCCAGTGAAGATCTTTCTAAGACCCAAAAAGTTAAGGAAAAAATAAAAGATAAATTGTCTTATCTAAATCCCAGACGCCACCGGGACAACGAAGTGCCGCTGGAGAATATTAATTTAAAGAAAGAAAATGTTGATGATATCAAGGTGGATATGACTTCTTCCGACGATAAATTAGATGATGGAAAAGAAGTTAAATTAAGCCGGGTGCAGGAAAATTGGAAAGAGATAGTGGTGAAATTGCTCGAAGAAAATTATACCTTATCGTCCCTCTTGCGCATAAGCGAACCGCTAAAGTGTGACGATAATATTCTGGAAATAGCGGTTAAAAATAAATTCTATCATGATCGCATCATGAATTATAATAATAAATTATCGGTGGAAAAGGTTATATCCGAAGTTTTAAAATCAGAAATTAAGATAAAACCCCTAATTAGAGACGAGATTAATCCTATTTCTATGGAAATAGAGGGGATTAACACAAGCGTCGAAGCATCTGGCCAGCCGCTGCAGATAACAGAAGAAACTAAGGAAAAATTTAAGAATATGGACAAAGTCTCCATTGATAAGCCGGCAGATGTGACTCAAGATGTCATTAGCATGTTTTAATTATTATATTTAGGGCAAATAAAAATCGTAAGTCGGAACTTACGATTTTAACTGTCTTGAGGTTGCTGATTATCGGGGTAATTTTCCTTGGGAACTATTTGCAGTTCTTTGATTAATCCTGTTTTGCCAAAAATACTTTTTTGCTCTTCCAGCGAGTTTATAGCTTGTTCCAAAGCCTCGATTTTTCTGGTCGCCATATTCCAAAATTCAGCAAAAAGAGCTATTAATTCATCGCTTAACCTAGGATTATTCTGTAAAGTATAAACCAACATTTCCGCTTCAGCTTTTTTAGTAACCATAACTTCTCGGGCGATTCTTAAGCTTAATACCAGATCAGTTTCCATGGATTCCATAGTTTTTCTCCGGTTGAAGGTTCTAAACGCATATTATACCAATACTGATTAATTTTCAAGAGCGCCTGATTATTGATATTTTAAGCGTTTTATGCTATTATTTTTTAAGCCTTAAGGCTTTTTTCTTATTCGGGGGTCGTCCCCGCCTCGACTCGCTGCCCTTGGTCGACGCGAGGCAGGTAACGGTAGGATAATGTTAATATTACTTACGTTTTTATTTCAATTTACAATTAGATTTATTCGGGGGTCGTCTAACGGTAGGACTCTTGGTTCTGGTCCAAGGTATCGGGGTTCGAATCCCTGCCCCCGAGCAGTAAATAAAAACAACCACTAAAAGTGGTTGTTTTTATTTATCTATTTGTTGATGGCAGAGATTCGAACGGGTTGGAAGTGAGCTAGCCGAAGGCGCAGCGAACGTCGGATAATCTGCCGGGGGCAGATTAGACGCCAACCCAGGACAGAGTCAACCGAAGGTTGACGTCGTAAATCCCTGCCCCCGAGCTAAAACAAAAAGACACTATAAAAAATAGTGTCTTTTTGTTTTACTTTAGGATTCGAACCAGTAGCGAGAGAGTGAGGAGTTTGTCAGAAGACAAACGACGAAACGAACGACGCCCAAAGCGAGCTGGCGTAGCTTTGGGCGACTACTGTGGACAGAATAAATCGCCAAGTTTTTGTTGGCGATTTATGACGATAATCCCTGCCTACCCATTGGTAGACAAGCCTGCCCCCGAGCAGTAAATAAAAACAACCACCAAAAGTGGTTGTTTTTATTTTATGATTATCTTTTAAAACATCAACTGTTTCTATTATGATGCAGCAACATTTCCATAGCATGGTCCATGGAGCCGGCTCGTATTAATTTACCGCTATTAACAAAGAATATTTCGTCAGCCTTTTCAATGGTATTCAAGCGGTGGGCAATAATAATCTTAGTTGTATCGGATGATAAATTATTTAAGATATCTTCCAATAGCTTTTCAGTTACGGTGTCGATATTGGCCGTAGCTTCATCTAAAATCAGAATTTCCGGCTGGCGAAGGATAGCTCTCATAAAAGCAATCAATTGTTTTTGGCCCAGGCTTACGGCGTCACCGCTGGCAGTAACTTTGGTGTCTAAACCCTTATCAAAGCGTTTCAGTAGTTGCCCCAAGCCAGCCTTAGCAATAATATTCTCCAACTGCTTATTATCATAAGAAGAATATTTTTCATTGCCGTATAAAATATTTTCTTTAACCGTACTGGTAAACAAAATAGGTTCTTGCAATATAAATCCTATTTTTTTAGTGCGTTCCTCGTCACCGTAGCTGCGGATATCTTTTCCATTAAGCAGGATCTCTCCGGCTGTGGGATCATAGAGCCTAGCCATTAAAGAGGCGGTTGTTGTCTTGCCTCCGCCGGTCGGACCGATTAGGGCATAAATCTTGCCTTTTGATAATTTTAAATTAATATTATGCAAGACTTCTTGCCCATCAGGATATTTAAAATTAACATTTTTAAATTCTAAAATAGCGTTATTGTCTACCGAAGGTGTATTTTCAAGAAGAGGCAAGTTGTTCTCCAGCACTAATATTTCATTAATCCTGTCCCAACTGGCCAACGCTGTCTGAAAATTGGCCCATAAGGCCGCTAATTGCCGGAGCGGATTATAAAAACTGTTAGCATAAGAAAGAAAGCTGATTAGTAGTCCGATGGTAAAATGTCCGGAGGAAATAAGTGCAAGGCCGTAAGCCAAAACTATCAGTTGTCCGATATTAGAAGCTAAACCATAAATTGGGGTTAAGGTGTTATTGGCGACTCCCGCTTCAATGGCGTCCGAATAATTGTTATCATTTACTTCTTGGAAGCGTTTTTTGAAAAAATCCCTGCGGTTGAAGGCAATAATAACCTTAAAATTATTCAAACTTTCCTGAATTTCCGAACTCAGGCCGCCTAGCGACTTGGAACTGGTTAAATTTTTCCTCTTAACCCAGGGAGAAAGAAGCCGGGTGATTAACAAAAGAAACAAAGCTGGCGAGAGTGTCGCCGCGCCCAAACGGATATTAAGACTAAGTAAAAATATCATTGCTCCTATCATCATGAATATACTAGCGAAGAATTGCACTAAAGATTGGGAAAAGAATTGATTGATTTTATCAGTGTCATTATTTATCCTGGAAATCAAATCACCGGCTTTGTTTTGATTAAAAAAGGCCACTGGCAGCGATTGCAGCTTATTGAAGATTTTGTTGCGCAAGCGGTATAAAACTCTTTGTCCGACTCCGCCCATCAGGCGGATTTGCAAATAGCTGGTTATTAAACTAAGCAAATACAGCGCTAGAATTATGCCGGCAAAAACTAAAACTCCATGATAGTCTCGCCCTATAATATAAGTATCTATGGTATGGCCGATTAACCTGGGAGCAATAAGGCTTAAAAGAGAATTAATGATCACTACTATAAGAGCGATGATTATAATTTTCTTTTCCTCGGAGATCAAGAGCCATAATTTTTGGCCAACTTGCCAAAAAGCTGTTTTTTTGTGGGTATCTTCTTTGTTTAAATTATACTGCATAGGAATTTGTGCTTTGTTGCGAATTATAAATCTGGATGTATTCAGGCGATGTCTTAATCAAGTCTTGATGTTGGCCGGTGGCGATGATTTCACCTTCCATCAAGACTATTATCTGATCATAATTTTCAATGGATGATATCTTTTGTGTTACGGAAACCAAAGTCAGTTGCGGATAATTTTTGGCGATATTATCCAAAATCTTCTTTTCGGTAGCGCTGTCAACACGGGCGGTAAAATCATCAAGCAAGAGTATTTTGGGGTCTATGGCCAAAGCGCGAGCCAGCATAATCCTTTGTTTTTGGCCGCCGGACAGGCTGCTGCCCCTTTCGGAAACTATAGTATCCAGGCCGTTGGGCAAATTAAAAATAAAATCAGACAGCTCGGCGGTATTGATGGCTTTTTGCAAGTCGTCTGTCAAAGCAGCGGTGTTAAAAGCGATATTTTCTCTTAAACTGATGTTAAAAATTATACTGTCTTGAAAGACAAAGCCTATTTGTTTGTAAAGGTTTTCTCTTTGATATTCATTTATATCTATGTCGTCATACATAATTTTTCCGCTGGTTGGTTGTATTAAGCCAATGAGAAGATTAAGCAGCTGGGTTTTACCGGCCGCTGTCGGGCCGATTATAGCTGTTTTGCTGCCGGATTTTATGTTGAGCGAAATATTTTTTAAGGCCGGCTTTTCTCCATAAAATAAATTTAGGTTTTGTATCTGGATATTGCCTGCCAGCGGTTTTATTATTTTACCGTCCTCTTTGGGCTCCGGTCTTGATAGTATCTCAGAAATTCTTTCATAAGAAGCCAGGGCTTGGGCAATAATATTACTTATAAAAACCAATAGTAATATTGGAAATATCAAAATTGTCATGTAGCTGGTAAAAGCGGTGAAATTGCCCAAAGTCATGGTATTACTTATGACAAATCGGCCGCCCAGAGTTAGAATTGTAAGCACGGCCAAATTCGAAGCAAAGGTTATTATCGGAACCATAGCTGAAAAAATTTTTAAAATTTTCATGCCAATATTTCTGGCCTGAACATTGGCTGCTATGAATTTTTGATGTTCTAATTTCTGCGAATTAAGAACTCTAATCAAAGCCGAGCCGATAATGCTCTCATTTATAACTTTATTCAGCCAATCAATTATTTCGCGGGTTTGTGCAAATAATAAGCGAACTTTAGCAAAAATAGTAAAGAAAGAACCGCCGATTACCGGTAAAATTATTAAAACTGCCAAGCCCAGTTGCCAATTAATGGAGATAAGCAAAAAACTTCCTCCCAGAATCAAAAAGATTGCAGAGGCGATATTAACGACAGCTTGGGAGACAAAGTTTTTAATTGAATCAATGTCAGAGGTTAAATTAGTCAATAATTTGGCCGGGGTGATATTTTGTATTTCTTCAAAACTGCGTGTGGATATTTTCTCTGAAAGTTTATGGCGCAGATCCTTGGCCACTTTTTCCGAGGTGAAAACCTGGACAATGTTTTGTAAACATATAAGTATGAATATTAGAAATGAAGCGATAAAAATATTCCAAAAAACATTATTCAATGATTTTCCGTTTAAAAAATTATCAATGCTGTAAGAAAGCAAGCGAGGCAGCCAGAGAGTCAGGCCGTTACTGGTAAGAGCCAATAAAATCAATACAATTATCGATTTCCAGTAAGGCTTTAACAACCCGATTAAATTTGATCGGTATAGTTTTTTAATTATCCTTGTGTTCATATTAGAATCCTAAATCTTCCATTACCAAAATTATTTTGACTGGTTTTTTTGTGGCTAAAATATCATATTTTTCTTTATTTTCCATAATTGTATGGTTATTCTTTATTTATAATATTATTAACGATTTTTTTATTAAGATCGGCGTATTGGCGCAATTCTTTATCGGTTAGGGGAGAAAATAGGCCAATCATCTTTTGGAGACCTTGTTTTTTGAATTCTTTAAATAGATTTTTTGCCTTAGGAGATAATAACAAACCTGTTAGTCTACGATCGTCCGTGTCGACTTTACGAATTAGATAGCCGTTGGCAGTTAAGCCGTCAATCAGTTGCGTGGTTGCGCTACTGGTTATGTGAAGAGCTTTGGCAATGTCTTTGACGTTGGCAGAATTATTTTTGGCCACAAAAAGCAAGACAAAGCTTTGAGAATTAGTGATGGTTATATTTTTTTGAGCGGCATAATCCATCATTAATTCATGTTTAAGCACATGCATGTTGTGCAAAATATTTTCAACCATCTTTTTTCTATCCATATTCCAGCAATTAATTGCTTATATATTTAATATGTTAGCATCTTACATATTTTAGGTCAAATAAATATGTCCCTGTTATGTTCTAAATCTTGGTTGTTTTTATTTATCTATTTGTTGATGGCAGGGATTCGAACGGGCAGAAGTGAAGCAAGTTTTGTGGCGGTTTTTGTCGACAGAAAACGAAGATGAACAGAGCAAACCTGTCGGGGACAGGTTTGCTCTGCCCTGGACAACGAAGCTCTGGCGGAAGCCAGAGCGAGGCGTAAATCCATGATTATTGGCAGGCAGGCTTGCCCTCGAGCAAATACAAAAAATCGGGACGGTTTTTTTATTGTTGTTATGGCGACCGAAGTCCGATATCCACCAGTTGACGGACGGGTGTAATAGAGGAATACCTGGTATAAAATCATGAAACTTAAGGGATTTCTTCACTTTACTTGGCTATGGTCGGAATGGCACTCCCGCCTGAAAATATTCCTAACTGGCAACAGACAGCTAAAATAAGTTGTATAAGAAACATGGCTAGCACCATATTGACTTTAATTTGTAATCGGTTTTGATATTGTTTATACTATAAAGGTGTTAGAGAGTGTGGATAAATTATATAGTGGCCATAGATGTAAAAATTTGATAACCAGTAGGTCGAATTTTACTATAATAAATTAAGTATTATTTAGTTGGAGGGCTAGATATTTGAAGTAGATATGCTCGAATTTATTGTGAGACAAAAAATGTATTTTCATTGTTTTTAACAGTGAATAGTTTTTTTTCAATAAGTAATAAAGTAGAACCAGAACATAAGAAAATATTTTTTAATTTAACTAGGCTGATTAATGCCGTTAGATAAAAGATAATTTCTTACCAGATGAATTTTGTTGGATTATTCGAAGTAAAACTTAATAATTATTTTGATTATGATTGACGATTCTTCTTATGGCTATATTTGGCGTTGCGCCAAATGTTCATGTCATTTTTCTAATATCATTAAAGTTGAGGGAGCGATAAAACAGGAGAAAAAATGTCCCAAGTGCAAATCACTTAATATCCTTGGTTTAACTGATGATGAAATTTCAATTATTTGCCATATCGCCCAGAAAAATTTTGAAGCCAATCAAGAAGAAATAATAGATAATGGACAGTTTCGAGAAATAAATTCATAGAAATTTTTTTACTTTGGTCATTTATTTATAGCTATTAGTTTTTAAAATAAAATTTAGTTAAACGGGCATCAACATTTTTTAAGATAAAATATAAACGCCCCCCAGAACTTAAAATCTTTGTAGATTTTGTTTTTTGGGGTGTTTTTTATAGAAAAAGATGGTTTTGTAACCATTTTACAACAAAGGTCGGTGGTAGCTGGACCGAAAAGTCCAATTACTTGAAAATTTTTTATTATTAATTAAAATTAAAAAGAATATGAGAAAAACAATTTATATTGTAGCAATTATAGCTCTTTTCACGCTTTCAATTGCCCCAGTTTTGGCTGCTGTTAATGTTAACACTGGTCTTACTGCCGACACCAGCGGAGGCGCCAACCCAATTGTCAAAGCCAAATGGGAAGCCAATTATATTAGTAGTACTAACAGATACACCGATGCTTCCTCTGACGCTGGCGCCCAGCTCTTGCCTTCAGGCGTAAAGGATGTAAGCAAAGTTGTTTCTATCTGCGCCGTGGTAACAGATCCAGATGGTTTGGCTGATGTTTTAAATGTCTATGCTGATGTCTTTTATCCAAAAAATATCGCTTTAGGACCTGATCATACACCTCTGCCCGATCAATCAGGCCAAGGTTGCGGCCTATTTATGCAAGAAGACAGCTTAGCTAAATTAACTAAGACTGCCGGCATAGAACTCTTTTGTAATAAGGTCAGGAATTCAAACAATAATTTACCAACCTTTAATACCGGTTATAACTATGATGAGATTTGCGGCGAAACCGGCGAATTACAAAAAGACACAGCTGCTGTTTATTGCGGACAGAAAAATCTGTCTTATGAAGACCCAGCCGGTGATTATGAAATCTGGGCCATTGCTCAAGATCAAAATGGTAAGCAGGGTAAATTAATAAACAATCTTACCTATTTGCCATTAACCGCTTTTGAGACCGACTTCACTCAAGTTTCTTATGGCAGTGTCAGATTGAACACCCATAAGATTATTGCTGGTGATTTGACTTGGGATGCTTTAAATCAGGGCAGAGCCACAGTCAGAAATGTGGGTAATACCAGATTGACCATGCAGGTTTGGCAAAATGATATGGGACTAGGCAAAACTGACGGCTTATGGAATGTGAAGTATGATGCCAGAGTTGGCAGTTTTTCTACCTATGCCGTTTATTTTCCGGAAGTAACCACCGCCTTGGGTGATGAATTGAATTTGTCAGAATTAGATGAAATGGATTTTTCCATTGATATCTCCAAATTCCCACCGACTCACCCAGATGTCGGTTACACTGGCACGATGACTTTGAGCGCAGTTTCTGCACCTCATTTGACTTGCGTAGAATAGTAGTAATGATATAGCAACAGTCAGAGGCGGATTTTTTCCGCCTCGGAGAAGCTTGAAGCTAATAATGTTTTGGCTCAAAACCTCTCTAAATAAAGTTGACATTTTTAATGAAATCAGAAAAATATTGCGCCAAGAAAAATAAATCAAAGAGCAAAAAAAAGAAAAATAAACATTTTTCTTTGGCTGGCGTGGCGGTCAATTACGGATTAAAATTTCTTTCTTTTGTTTTGGTTGTCCTCGTTGCTAATTTGACTCTTTTAAAAGCTGGAGTAGCTCAAGCTTATTTTAATGATGGATTTGAACCTGCTAGCATTGCCTTTACGGCCGGTACTCTTTCTTTTGTAGCAACCGGCAGTGATTTTTCTGCCAACATCACCCCAATCGAAAATTCCATCTCAACTGTTACTATGCAAAATACCGGTACTTTGGATTTTATCTACCAAGTCCAAATAGCTAATGTGGCAACTAGTACTTTTTGCGGTGCTCTTGAATTAAAAGACAATATTTCAGGCGTTTTTATGCCCCTCTCTTCTTATGTGTCTGCCACCAGTTCTTTTTCTATTTTACCGGCTGTTTCTTTGGAAGTTCGTCTTGTTTACAGCGATCAATTATTAATTGGTAAGTCTTGCCAATTTGACTTGGTTTTTACTGGCTGGCAAACTGATTTTGTTGATGCTACTTTGGGTTTTTCTGACACTAAAACCGTTTCGGTAATTATTACGGCTGGTGAGTGGCTGGAAGACCCGTCTTTTTCTCCCACCGTGGTCGCTGACGATGTGATTATCAATGAATTGATGTGGATGGGCTCAAATGGCGATTTGGCTGACGAATGGCTTGAGCTTCGCAATACGACCAACTATAATATTGATATCAGCGGCTGGCAATTAACTAATCTTATTGGCGCTAGTAATACCGAAAATTTAATGATTACCATACCCAACGGAAAAGTCATTCCGGCTAATAGCTTTTTTCTAATCAGCAATTATTCTGAAGCGTCCTCCAGTATCAGCGTGATTCCGGATTTGGTAAATAGCGATTTAGTTTTAAGAGATACCGATTTAAAGATAAGGCTTTATAAAGATAGTTGGCTGGCTAGCGCTAATTTGATAGACACGGCTGGTGACGGCAGTGGCGCGACGCTTAACGGCAGTTCAACGAATTTCTATTCTATGGCCAGAAATAATTTTCCCCGTGACGGTGTTTTAGCCGCTAATTGGCATACTTATATTGAAGCTTCATCAACTGTTTTGTATTGGGATGTAGGAAGAACAGAAAGAGGCACTCCGGGCGCTTCCAATTTTGCCGAGGAAGATGGACTTATAATTGAAGAGCCCATAATAATTGAAGAACCATTAATAGATGAAACTGCAACTACCACCGAAGAAATAATTCAGGAGAATGAGCCAGTAGAAGAAACTGCTGACGAAAATAATCCGCTGGATACAGAGGTGGTTATTGATAATCCTGATTCGCCTACTAGCGAAGAATCCGACTTGTCCGAAAACGAAGCAGAAAATCCGTCAGTTTCAGAATCTTCAGATGATCAAGCGCCGGCAGAGCTAGTTGACGAATCGCTACTGGCTATTACCAATAAATCAGCGGAAGTGGCACCGGTTACGCCTGTGCCTGATGGTGATGGCAGTGATTGAGGCAGTGTTAAATAAACAAAAGCCAAAAATATGTTGAAAAAATTATTAGTCATTTTAGTTGTAGTTCTAGCCGTATCTTCGGTTGCGGTTTTTCCGGCGAAGGCTACTGGTGATTTAGCAGTTGAGTTTCAAATGACTCCGCTTTTTTCCAATCTTAATTTTGTGCCGGGGAATTTAGAGACACGCTGGATAAAAGTGACCAATAACAGTGTTATGACTCAAAAAGTAATTATCGGCGCCTCGGCTGAAATTGATTTAAACCATTTGGCTAATGTCATAAATTTAACGGTCAAAGAAAATGGCGCTACGCTGTATGCCGGCACTTTAGCCAAATTTTTTAACGCTGAAGAAACTTATTTGTCTGATTTGGCGTTTGGCGCCACCAAGCAATATGATTTTACTATCTCTTTTGATAATGCCGCTGGTAATCAGTATCAAGGCAAGACCATGAATTTTACCTTAAATATCGGCTTTCTAAGCGGCGGACAAGATAGTGACAGCTCTAAACCGATAGTTAAAGCTAAATGGGAGATGATTGATGACGGTCTTGATGAGGCGCTAGATGCTGGCGCTCAATTTTTGCCTTCCGGACAATATCAGGTCGGTAAAACCATTAAAGTCTGCGCTATTGTCAGTGATCCAGACGGCGCTAATGATATAAACAGTGTTTATGGTGAGGTTTTTTATCCCCCAGATATTGCTCTAGGCCTAAATCATGAAGCTGATCGACAGGGTTGTGGTCAATTGGCGGGTGATAAGTTTAACTTGCAAAAGCTGTCTCAAAATGCTGGCTATGAACTTTTTTGTAATACTATAAAAAATAGCAACAATAATTTGGTCACTTTCAATTCCGTACTAGTGCCTTATACCTATGAAGAAATTTGCGCGCAAGATGGCGAGCTCAAACAAGAAACCGCTGATGTTTATTGCGGTGAAAAAACCTTATCTTATGAAGACCCGTCAGGTGATTATCGCGCTCTGATAACAACTCAAGACACCAGCGGTCTGGTCGGCATTTTGGAAAATAAATTTGAATATTTGACTCTGACTGCTTTCGAAACAGATTTCGCCAATATTTTATATGGCAGTGTCAGATTAAATAATACTAAGATTATCAACGGCGATCTTGTTTGGGGCAATAGTTTGGCTTCAATTAGAAATATTGGCAATACCCGCTTGTTTATAAAAATAAAACAAGACGATATGGGGCTAGGCCAGACTGACTCCGTTTGGAATGTCAGTTATGGGGCTCGTTTAGGCGATTTGGTTGGTTATAAAAATTATTGGCCGGAAATCGCAACGATTTTAGATAATCCATTGAATTTGTCCGAGACTAATAAAATTGATTTTTCTATTAATATTTTCAAGTTCCCATCTATTCACGAAGGCAGTGGTTATTTTGGCTCTGTGATTCTTAGCGCGGAAAAAGCTCCGCATTTAACTTGTAATCAGTGAAAAAGAAAATTTAAATAGTATAAATTGCGGTCTTTTTTATGCTCTTGACAAAAATCTTCAATTATTCTTGACAAAACCAATCAACAGGATTAGAGTGGTGATAATTATTGTATTCACTTAATATAAAAATAACTTTAAAATTTATGAAAAGAACTCTTATTTTTGGAGTTATCGGACTTTTTTTGGCTTTGCCTATGATTGTGTTGGCTATCGGCCAAACTACCAATCCGATTATCATTGATAATGCTCTTAGGGGTGGTGAGTTTCAAGAGACTTTGATTATTATCAACAATGATGGCGAGAATGTGGAAGTAAAGCTTTCAGTTGAAGGTCAGACTGCCAGCTGGACGAAATTTTATCTGCCCGGCGATTTGAAAAATCCGATAGAAAGTTTTTCATTGGAAAAAGATGGTCAAGCCAATATCGTGGTGGTTTTTAGCGTGCCTCAAGATACGGCTAACGGCGACTACATTGGCTTTGTTGGCGCGGGAAAAAAAGTTGGTACGCCAAGTGAAAATAAAAATGAATCTTCTGTTTCAGTGGAGCAGAAAATAAACCGTGAAGTGAAGATTAAAGTGACGGACAAAGAAACAATCAAATTGCTCGTCTCGGTTATTCCGGAAACTTTTGATGTCAAGAGCGGGGAAAATCTGTCCGTGCGTTTTATCTATGACAATCAAAGCAATGTGGCTCTGAAGCCCCAAATCCAATTCCGTATCAGAAAAGCTGATCAGACGGTCTATAATGCCATCTTCCCTTATCCAGATGGTGACGATCCGGTTCGGTCTTTGGCTCAACACGAAATTTCGGCCTTAAAAATTCCTACCACTGGTTTAGCTGATGGCAAATATTTGGCGGAAATAGAATTCTTGCATAATGGCCAAGCCATTCTTTCCCAAAATTTCAAATTCTCAATTGTTTCCGGCTCGGTTTTGGGCGCCTATGACATTAATTTAACCAATTATTGGGTTTCTGTGCCTTTAGGTTTGGTTATAGTTGCTATTCTAGTAGTAATCTTTTTAATTATTGGCCATAAAAGAAAAAATAAAATAGGTGGCCAAGCGGTATAATTTTTAGAAAAAATATGAGAAATTTATTAAGCAAGAAGGATTTAAAAAAAATAAATAAGTTCTTTTCGGTAATTAGTATTGTCGGCTTGGTTTTTAATATTTTCTTTACTAATTTTTCTTTTTTAGAAAATGTGCCTCTAGTCAGCGCCCAAGATTTATGCCAAGTGCCAGTTGATGTGGTTATGGTGCTTGATACTTCTGGCAGTATGACTGACGGTGGCAATGGGAGTATTTGTGAGTGGACTTATCTGGACTTCGTGGGTGATTCCTATCAATGGGTGGATCACACTGAGTTGGGTTTGACTCAAAGCGCGTGCAATAGCCGGTGCCTAAGTTCTGATGAATTTTGCCAAGCTCCTCCGGTTTATACGCCAGCCACTCTTAGTAAAATAGAATCCGCCAAAGTTGCGGCTAAAGATTTTCTCAATTATACAGGGCCAAACGACCAGTCAGCCTTGCTTGCTTTCAATGACTCAGCCAGCTTGGTCAAACAACTTTCCAGCAATCATCTTGACACCAAATCGGCTATTGATGGCTTGACTACGGGTGGCGCGACCAATATCGGTGAGGCGATTGAATTTTCCAGCGCTGAACTTGGTTCTGACAGAACCAACCCTCAAGCGGTTAAAGCCATGATCCTTTTGACCGACGGCAAAGCCAATAAGCCTAATGGCGATGGCACGGGTGAGAATCCAGCTGATGTGGCTTATGCCGAAGCTAAAGCTGTTGAAGCGGCCGCCTTGGGTTATAAAATATTTACTATCGGTTTAGGTACGGCCGGCGAGATTAATGAAACTATGTTGCAAAATATCGCCAACACTACCGGCGCCCAATATTACCACACTGATAACGGCGATGACCTTTCTGGTATTTACGATCAAATAGCTTTTACCGTCTGTAATCAATATGGTTCAATTTCCGGCTGTAAATACAGCGATGTAAATAACAATGGTTTAATTGATGAAGACGAGCCCAAACTTAGCGGTTGGGGCATAGTTTTGGCTGGCGATTTCAGCGACACTCAAATTACCGATGAAAACGGTTGTTATTCTTTTGCCGGTTTGTCGGTTGGCAATTATACGTTAGCCGAAGGTGCCAATATAGAAAAACAACCATATACACAAGTTTGGCCTGTGGGCAATCTGCATCAAGTCAGTTTAGCCGAAGGGGAAAATTTAACTAATTTTGATTTTGCTAATTATTTGCCTCTTGAAGAACCAGCAGCTAATAATATTATTTCCGGCTACAAATACCAAGATAATGACGGTGTGGCCAGCACGACTGATGATTGGCTTGGAGTAAGTGGTTGGATTATTAATCTTTTTATCAGTCAAAACACTAGCACTTCGCTATATTCTACCACTACCGATAGTTTGGGCTACTTTGAATTTAACAATTTAACTGCGGGTGATTATCAGCTGACAGAAGATTTGGTAGCTGATTGGGTTCAACTTTCTGCTCCCAGCGCGGTTAATTTAATCGGCACTTCCACTGTTTCGTCTAATAATAATTTTGTTAATTATTACAACAGTGAAGAGCCGGCAGTTTGTGGCAACGGGGAAATTGAAGAAGATGAAGTTTGTGATGACGGAGACTTAAATGGCACAGGGGGTCATTGTAATTTGACCTGTGACGGGCAGACGATTATTCTTTCTGGCGGCGGTGGCGGGGGTGGCATACCGCCAGGTTTGACTATTTATAATGAATCATCAAATGTTGAAGTTAGCGGAACCTCGGCTATAATTACCTGGCAAACAAACTATTATTCAACCAGCCGGGTGATTTATGCAACAGAAAACGAGCCACACAGTTTTGATTATAGCAATCCGCCTAATTACGGCTATGCTCATTCTACGATTGACGATTTAAATATGGTTACAGCGCATCAAGTGGAATTAACCGATTTAATTCCCAGCACTTTATATTATTACAGGGTTATTTCGCACGCTTCTCCCGATACGGTCGGTTTGAGTTATACTTTTGTTACTCCAGCAGTCAAGCCGGAAGAACCCAAGGAAAATGAGACGGAAAATAAAACAGAACCAAATCCGGATCAAGTTTTAACTTTAAACAATAATGGAAATATTCCTGGCGGATCAATACAAAATAATTTAAACAGTAATAACAACAGTAGCGGAGAAGGCAGCCAATTAGAAGATCAACCAAGTAACAATCAAGAACAAACTGGCCAAGTAGCCGGCGGCCAGGTGGCTGGTGAACAGGAGGCCTGCAATTATTGGCCTTGGTGGATCACGGCTATTATGCTAATTATTTATTTGATTTTAATGGCTTTGAATTATGTGGACAGGTTTAATAAAGAATTAACTAATTTTAAAAAGCGTTCCAGCAGATTATTTGCATTATTACTTATTATATTGCCAGCAGTAGTTTATTTATCCAGCTCCGGTTTTGCTTGGTGGGCTTGGCCCTTGATCGCCGTTGCTTATATTATAGTTTTGATAGCTTATATTGCTGATTTATATTCCAGCAATTATTGGCGCTTAAGCATTATCATAACTTTATACTTACTCTTAATGTTTTCTTTGCTTAAAATGTTTGTCTGTTAAAAAATATATTGGCGAAGCTACTAACCATCTTGATTAATATTTTGTTTTTGTCATCCCGACTGAAGCGTAGCGAAATGGAGGGATCCCTCGACTGCGCTCGGGATGACACATAAAGACAATGGAAAATGCTTCATCTATGGGCTAACACCCATAATATTTCGTAGGTGAAATAAAAATAACACCCCAAAAGGGTGTTATTTTTTTACAGTTAAAATATTATTAAGCCGGTGATGTTTTTTCCAGGAGATTGCCGTTTAATTTTTTAAAGAAGATTAATTTTAAAGCTTCTGTACTGATGAAATAAGCAATCACCAGTCCGAATATTATCACTAAATGGTTAAGTGACGGTCTAATAAACATAAACAGGTGCTGTCCTAAATAAGTGAAAGGAATAATCACCGTGGCCAAAATGGCTACTATTGATAGGATGGAAAGAACAGCCGAAGGCCTCTTGGCTTTGAGGAAGGAAAATTTTGTGCGTATGGAAAAAATTAAAACCAGTTCTGTCAGGATGCTGCCGATAAACCAATTGGTTTGCAAAACCCCAGGCGATATTTTATAAAATAGGGCAAAAAATATAAAATCAAAAACCGTGCTTAAAAAACCCAGAGTAATTGATAAGATGACAATGTCTTTGATTTCATATTTTTTAGGCGACTTTAATTCGTTTTTATCAACAGAATCGGTAGCTATGGCAATCATCGGAAAATCGGATAAAAGATTTACCAAAAGTATTTGTAAGGGGAACATAGGTAAAAAATCTATCAAGAGTGAAGCGACGGATATGGCAAAAAAATTGCCAAAATTTGATATTAAAGTCGCTTTGATATATTTGGCGGTATTGGCAAATATTTTCCGGCCCTCTTCTATGCCGTCCAATATGACTTTCAAGTCCTTCTGCAGGAGCAAGATATCGGCTGATTCTTTGGCAATATCAGAAGCGCTATCCACTACCAGCGAAACGCCGGCAATTTTTAAAACCGGAGCGTCGTTTATGCCTTCACCTAAAAATCCCACAGTATGATCAACTTGCAATGCTTCTATGACGGCATATTTTTGTTCCGGCGAAACTCGGGCAAAAACTGAATATTTTTCCAAGGCCTCTCTTTTTTTCTGCGGTTTTAACTTTTCCCATTGCTCGGCTGTTATGACTTCCTGCGGGGAACTAATCAAGCCTATCTTGTAAGCCACTGCTCCGGCCACTTCCGGGCTGTCGCCGGTTATTATTTTTATCTTAACTCCCAGCAGTTTGGCTTGCTTGGCTATTTGGTAGGCGCTTTGTTTAATGCTGTCGGAAAATGATACTATGCCTAAGAAATCAAAATCATTTTCTTGTTCTAAATTATTTTTTATTTTGGCGCCTGTTTTATAGGCCACGGCCATGGTTCTGTGCCCTAATTCACCCTCTTTTATCAGCCAATTTTTAATGTTTTTTATTTCTTGGGCTGGGATGTTTTTACAAAGCGGCAAGATTGATTCTGTGGCGCCTCGAGTGATTAAGGTTTGATTGCTCTTTTTGGAAACCAAAGTTATATTCCTTCTGATATTAGGATCAAAAGGGCATTCCTTAGAAATAGTATAGCTGCAAACTTCCTTTTGGCTGGCTTTATCCAGTTTATCACACAAAGCTATATCAAATGGTTCTAATTTTTTAGTTTGGTCAAAAGATGAGGCCAGATTGGCAAAAAATAAAACATCATCAGATTTTCCATTTGGAGCATAAATATCCGTAACGGCTAATTTATTTTGGGTTAATGTGCCGGTTTTATCGGTGCATAAGACTTCAATTCCGCCCAAATCCTCGACCGCTGATAATCTTTTAACGATTATTTTTTTCTTAGCTAAGGCCATGGCTCCGCTGGAGAGAGCGAAAGTGGTTACCACCGGCAGAGCTTCCGGTATAACACTAACGGTTAAGGCGATGGAAAAAATTATCAGTTCAATAATGTTTAGACCGTGGCCTTTGATTAGGATATTAGCCAAAAAAACTATTATAAGAGTGACAATTATCAGTTTAAGGATAAAGCTGGAAAACTTGGCAATGCCTTTTTCAAAATCGCTGGTTCTTTTGGTTTCAGTTGATAATTTGGCAATTTTCCCCATGGCTGTTTTAAAACCGCTGGCTATGACAATCGCCTTGGCCTCGCCTTTTAAGACGGCTGTGCCGGAAAACCCCAAATTAAGAGCCTGATAATGGGCGCCGGCCTCGTTTTTTAGAGTATCGCTTATTTTATTAACTGGCATTGATTCACCAGTGAGAACTGATTCATCAACTATTAAATTTTCTGTTTCCAGAAAACGCACATCGGCCGGTATTTTATCGCCCGTCTCTAAAAAAATAATATCTCCAGGTACTAGTTCCTCTGATTTTATGATAATTTTTTTATTATCACGCCAGACCCGTACGTAGGAGATGATATATTTTTTTAGGAGTTTAACTGTTTTTTCCGATCTGTATTCTTGAAAAAACCCCAAACCGGCGTTGATGAGCAAGAAAATTATAATCATGGCCCCTTCTATAAATTCCCTCAAACCAATGCTTATGACAGAAGCTATAATAAGAAGATAAATAAAAGCCGATTTGAATTGCCTGGCCAGTATTTTCCACCATTGGAGCTCCGATTTGCTTAAAATATTATGGCCGTATTTAAGGAGCAGTTCTTTGGCTTTTTTTGATGATAGTCCTCTAGAAGAGTCAGAGTTAAATTCTTTGACAATTTCTTTTGAACTTTTGGCAGTGTATTTAAATGTCTCCATATTTTTATCAAACCTTATGATAAAGTTAATTATAACACATATGCCTTAACAAAATAAAAATAAATTGGGCGTTAAGAGTTGTCTTATTTTGACTTTTCTGTAAAAAGTGTTATTATTCAATATTCGCACATTGAAAAAATTATAAAAAACCAAGGAGGCTTAAAGATATGGGACGCTCGTCTATTGACGGTTTTGATCAAGGTTTGCATGTGGTTGTTGATGTAATTGACGTTCATTTGCATCAATTAAACAGAACAAGCCCGGTTCTTTTGGCTATAGCCGGCGGCAGTTGTTCTGGAAAAAGCTTGTTGGCTCAAAAACTGGCGGAAATTATGGCCAGGCTTAGCATTGAGACATCGGTGCTTAATTTTGATGATTATTATAAAGACATTGATTATCCCGCTTTCCCTTTTGATGATCATAGCAGAGCCATTTTTGATCTGCCCCAGTCTTATCTCTTGGATGAGTTTAACCGCGATGTTAAGCGCTTGCTTTCCGGCGAATCAATAGCCAGCCCGGTTTACGATAAAAAAACCAATAAGCGGCTGTCGGGCGCCACGCGCCCGGTGATAGCTCGGCCGGTAGTAATAACCGAGGGGCTTTTTGTTATCAGTGCTATGGGTGATATCAGTGAGGCGATTAAGATATTTATCACCGCCGATGATGAGGTTAGAATTGCCCGTCGGATAAAAAGAGATACTGGTGTTCTTCATGATTCCCCGGAAGATACTCTGTTGTTTATTGTTGAAAGGGTTGAGCCTTATTATGAAAAATATGTTGCTCCGCAGATGGAACAAGCCGATCTGGTGATACTTAACAATGATTAAAATAATCTACCACCAGGAGAAGAATTATGGACATTTGGCAGATAGTTGATTTAATTTCCCAGGTTGGCATTTTTATCTTTGGGCTAGGCGCTGTTTTTATGCTCTCTTGCCTTAAGAACAAGTGGGGCAATGTTATTGGCTTAGCGCACCAGCCTTTCTGGTATTTTACCACTCTTTATCATCATCAGTGGACTTTATTTGTCATGAGCATAGTCTATACCGGTGTTTGGCTGCTTGGCATTTACAAGTGGTTTTATAAAAGCAGAACCATAATGGGCGGTTAAACCCATGAGTTTTAAAACATTAGCCGGCTTATTCTTTTTGATTTTAGTTTTTTTTATTTTGGCTGTCAGTTATTATAATTCTTCTTCAGCCAAAACTGATTTGGCAACTATTAGTTCAAATAACGGCCAGCCGGATCTTTTGGATATGACTCCTCTGGAAACTTACCGTTTGACCGTTAAGAATACCATGCCCGAAATAAAAATTTTGGGCTGCCTGCTCCTACTAGTGGCTATCGTGGCTGTTTTGGCAGCCAGATTTGAAATGTTTTCTCCTTTTACCCGTAATATTTTAAATCAATCGCTTAAATCCATGGTTTCAAATCGCAGTGAAAAATTGTCGGTTTTAAGAGAGAAACAGCGTATTGAAGATAGCTGGAAAATGACCGATAAAAAGGCTATAGAGAATGTTATTGAAGAGTTAGAGAAAAGCATTAAGGCCAGAAACGGCCGCAATCCCTAATAGATTATTGGGGATTTTTTTATTTTATCCACGAAATACTATGGGCGTTAGCCCATAGATGAAGTCTTTTCCGCTGTCTTCATTTGTCATTGCGAACGAAGTGAAGCAATCTCATGTTTATATCAACTGGGATTGCTTCGTGCCTCGCAATGACAGAAACAAAATATTAACCAAGAAGACAGCGGACAAGCGAAGCTTGAATTGTAAACTATTACGTCCGTAAGGGCGTAGTAGTTTACTTCCTTGATTTATGATAAAATGTATTTTACTGCCAGTCGCTTAAATTACTAATAAATTAAATTAAATCCATTTTTATGGCTGATTTAGAAGAAGTTTTCAATCGTATCAGGGAAGCTAAAAAAGAACAGCGCGAAATAAAGTTGGTCTACAAAGATGCCTTGGCCACATCTAAAGAATACCAGGATGTTACAGGCGAACTGAATGTTTTAAAAGAAAAGAAAAAGAAAATAGAGCAGGACATAAAATCACAATTTAAAAGCGAACTTGATCAATTGGATGGCTTAAAATTGGCTATCAAAACCGATAACGAACTTTTGGGCGATATGGCTTTAAGCCAGCTGATGAAAGGGGAGACGGTTAAAATCACTGATGAATATGATAATAATTACGAGCCGGTTTTCAGCGTAAGGTTTAGAAAAGCTTCTTAATCTTTTTATTATAACTTTAAAAATTAATATTTAATCTCTACCCAGCGCTTGGATTAAATAATATAAAATAATTAATAACTCTAAAATATGAAATACACACCGGAAGAATTGCCCTATTCTTATGATGCCTTGGAGCCGTTTATTGATCAAAAAACCATGGAAATACACCACGGCAAACATTATGTCGGCTACGTAGACAAATTGAATACGGCTTTGGAAAAATATGAAGATCTGCAAAACAAGCCGTTGGAAGATCTGCTAAAAAATCTTAGTGACATTCCAGAAGAAATAAGAACCGCTGTTAGAAACAGTGGCGGCGGAGCTCTAAATCACGCTATGTTTTGGCAAGTGCTAAAAAAAGATGTTCCTTGCGCGGGAGAAATAGCCCAAGGCATCAATGACAAGTTCGGCAGTTTTGAAGAATTTAAAAAACAATTTACGGATGCCTCTTTAAAATTATTCGGCAGCGGCTGGTCTTGGCTGGTTAAAAGTGGCGGCGATTTGGAAATAATAACCACCCCCAATCAAGACACTCCCATAAGTAGCGGCCAGAGTCCTATTTTATGTTTGGATATTTGGGAACACGCTTATTATTTAAAATATCAAAACCGCCGACCGGAATACATTGAAGCCTTTTTTAAGGTTATCAATTGGGAGCAGGTTAATGAGTATTATAAAAATATAAAATAGTTTTTAAAATTCAAAAATATGTCAAAAAACAAAATATTGTTAATGATCATTGTAATTATTATAATCTTGGCTGGTGCTTTTTATTTCTACAAACGACCATATAATGGCCCGATTGAAGGTGGTTCTCAAGCAATGTCCCAAAACATAATTAATGAAAATAATAATACAAATAATGAAACTCCGGACACCAATTTAAATAGCAGCCAGACAGCACCGGCGGTTAAGGAGTTTACGGTTTCGGGCGCCAATTATTCTTTCTCTTTGAAAGAAATGAAAGTTAAAAAGGGCGACAAGGTGAAAATTGTTTTCATCAATCAAGAAGGTTTTCACGACTTTTTAATAGATGAGTTTAGCGTTAATACCGGACAAATAAAAGCCGGAGAATCTAAGACGGTGGAGTTTATAGCCGACCAGGCCGGAACATTTGAGTATTATTGCAGTGTCGGCCAGCATCGAGCCAATGGCATGTTTGGCCAGCTGATTGTAGAATAGCCATTTTAGCCAAAATTGACAGTTTTAAAAAATACCCGCAGTAGCGGGTATTTTGTTTTAAATTAGATAAAATATAACAATAATTGTCATTGCGAAGGAGCTTAAGCGACTGAAGCAATCCCGTATTTGATTAAATGGGATTGCTTCGCTATGCTCGCAATGACAGAAAAACATATTTTTTGGTTGACATAAATCACCTATTTTGTTAGAGTAAAGAGTTACATAATTTCAAATCAGGAGGAAAAGCTAAACAGGCAAATTTTGTCTTTTTAGCCTTTCCTCTTTTTGTTTAAGAGGAGATAGATCATTGACAACCAAAAAAGTTTTAGAACAATGGTTCTAGGGCATAAAAACAGCCAAAAGGAGAAAACTCATGCGTAATTTCTTTATTGCAGATGTCTCTAATAAAAAGCAAAAAAAACTCATAGTGGCTCAAATATCTTTTGTAAAAATGGAAATTGATGGCTGGAATGGTTTGGTTTTTGAGCAAAATAATATTGTTAACGCTTTGGGTATTTTGGGCTTTGATGTTTTTGAACATAGCGAAACCAGTATTCCCGGTATAGTAAAATTGGCAGTGGCACCTTCCAATACTGTTAATTTTGATTTCTCAGTATTTGAAGATGAAGAAGTGGCTGATGAAATAGCAGAAGAAACTCCCGTGGAGGAAGTAAAAATACAATACCCCGATCTGACAGTTTCCAAACCCAAGGGCACCAGATGCGATCATTGGGCGCAATTATTAAACAATGTTATGAGACATTTCTCGCCCCAGTATTATCCTGATTTATACAGGGATATTTTAACTGAGGCCAGCGGTGTTAAAAAAATTGTTTTCCATGAAGGTCTTGTAGACGATACATTAAGTATTAGCCCAGTTACAGATCAGCTCAATATAGTTTTGGGCAGATTTTTGAATATGGCTGAAGCCGAATTAACAACTGATTGTGATTTGTTGCTTGATATTGAATATTACCCAACCAAACGCCTGATTTGTTTTAGAAAAATTCCTAATTGTCCGGATGAAGTTTATGGCCGGGCAATAAGTCAGCAGATCAAAAAATATTTGCCTGTTCTTTTGGCTGCTAGTGTTGAAGAAGCGCGAAAGCTTTTGCCGATGGATATTATCTTTAAAAGTTGGGATGGCGAAATGGTGCAAGATAAATTGAAAGACATTATTGAGCGAATATTGCCGAGAGAAATTTTTCATGGCGCCATAGTTAGGGTGCCTCACCAACATCTTTTTGAGCCTATCCCCGATGACAAAGCTGGCAGATTTCTGCATATTAATATCTGGTCGGCTCCCTCTGGCAATTGTGAAGTTGAAACTCCGCCAATAATGTGGGGTCATAGGATTGGTTGTGCCGATGGGTCTTATTTGCCCTCTGGTTTGGGCATAGTTATAGCAGAAACAGAGGGTTATGCGGTAGCCGAGGTTATTGGCAATAATCTTTATATTTTCCATGATGCTGTCCATAAGGACAGATCAGATGATTATGCCATTTTGGAAAAGGTACTAGAGGAAACAGCTAATATATTTAAATTGAGCTCCGAGGAAAGATTGGCTTTGATTAATGCTCCTCAGGTGGTTATTTTCAATAATTCTAACCGTGTCGGTAATATGGCTAAAATGAAAACCGAGACCGAGAACATTCTTTTGCCGGTTTTAAATAAGAAAATTATTTGTCATAATTGTCAAGGACTTAGAAAAATGTTTCAGCCTATTAATGATAATTTATTCCATATTTGGCTACATGCCGCACCAGCTAATAATACTTTATCGGACAAAGTTGATATGCCGGACAAAATTTTCGGCTTTAGTACTAATAATAGTCGTTATGGTTGGCAGTATTTTAAACCAATCGACATGGGTGTGGAAATTATAGATAGCGAATCGCTTTTTACCGTAGCGGAGTTATTGGACCATAATTTGTATATTTATATCCCCTTGGGCTATAGGGAAATGAGTGGTGGGATTGATATTTATCGTCGTATTTTGGAATTAACGGTAATAGAGCTGAATAAGACACCGGCAGAAAAAATTGAGCGCGATAAGGCGATTAAAGAAATTCGTCGCCGAAGGGCGATGGACGGCTATGTTAACCTCTGCCAAGATAGGCAGGAAAGGGCCAGCCTCGATCTAAGTAGGTCTATTACTGAATGGACTAAGGCGGTTGCCGCTTTACAGAAAGAATTAGTCAATAAAATACGCCAAGAAAAAGAGGCGCAGCAGAAATTGAAGATTTTGAAAAATATTACAGCCAGTGATAAAACCGGTTTTGAGACCGAGTATAATCGTCTTTTTGATATTGAAGGAGTGGAAAATGTTACGGCCAAGGATGGCAAGCTGATTGTGCACACTTACAATATTTACATTACTTGCAAGGACAAAGCCGGTAAAGAATTCACTTTTGATATCGGCAAATTCCGCATAGAAATATTTTTGGATGGTGCTAATGGCGGCCTTCTTTTTTTCAATACCACCAGGCAGGCCGCCGGCGGTTATAATGGTTATAACATTAACCATCCCCATGTTAATTCTAGGGGCGAGCCGTGTTTGGGCAATATTCAAGAAATGATTGCCCAGCTTATCGCCGAATATCAGTTTGCGGCCATAACTTCACTAGCGATTCAATATTTGGAAACTGTCAATTTGGATGATCTGGCTGGCAGTGAAATATTTAAGTATTGGACGGCGGTAGAAAAAACCAAAAAGGAGTTAGCCCAGTGATGCATCAACATCCTTATGTTGCGTCAACTCAATATAAATCTTCGGGAGCGGAGGCATTCTCTCCCCATCCATTCGAGCCCAGACAAACAACTATTTCCCAAAAATCAATTCCCAAAGTTCTTATCAAACCCGAAGCCTACAGCGATATGCTCGCTATCGCCCAATTAAGCGGCAGTGATGAAATCGGCTGGCTGGGCAGTGTCAGGATTTTGGCCGAGTATGAGTTTTTAATAGAACAGATTTTCTTGATCAATCAGACAGTCCACGGTGCTACCACGGAAATGACCGAAGACGGCTTGGCTGATTTGTTTACTGATTTAGCCAGGGAAAATCCGGAACTTTGCTCCAGTATTTTGTTTTGGGGCCATGTCCATCCGAGCAATTCCACTGATGCGTCATCGCAAGATAATGATCAAATGAAGCTCTTCAGCCACAATGAGTGGTTTCTGCGCGGCATTTTCGGACGCGGTGGCCGGGCTGAATTTTCCTTGTTTGATTATAAGCGCGGGGTTGTTTGGCATGATATTCCTTGGCAGATTTACACTCCTGTTGACGCTCAAAGGCAGGAATATTGGCAAGCTCAAGTGGCGGAAAAAGTTTCCAGAGAGGTTTTTATTCAGACAGTTCCTAATTATCAATATCAACAGGCAGTTATTAAGAGTCTGTCTTCTGGGCCAGCTCCCGGACAACCGATGTATCGTTGGCATAGAAAGGGACAAGAGTCTCCAGTCTACACTCGCCGGAAGGGCAGACATGTTTTTCATGAAGGTAATTCAGAGGGACAAGAAGAGGCCTTAACCGAAGGCGATCTTGTTCCGGCAGAGGACAGTAATGGCAATTTCTCTCCGCCAGCTGAATTTGATATTGTTCGAGAATGGGATGGCATCTGGGCTTCCTTGGAATAATGAAGATATGGCAAATCAAGAACAAGAAATTGTCAGGGTTGATTATTGGCGGCAATTGGATTTGTTTGACCCAGGTAAATTCCAAGATGAAGTCCATGTTATCGGAGTCGGAGCCACCGGCAGTTATGTGGCTTATCTCCTGGCTAAGATGGGCGTCCAAGATATCCATGTTTATGACTTTGACGAAGTTGAAGATCATAATTTGCCTAACCAGGTTTATCGCCTGAAAGATGTCGGCCGGCCCAAGGTTGAGGCTTTGCAGGAAATAATCTTGGAAGCTACCGGCATAGGAATTACCGCTCATAATGAAGCGGTAACCGCCAATTCCAAATTAAAAGGCGTAATTTTCTTAATGGTTGATTCCATGGATATACGCCGTGATATTTGGGACGGCGCTCTAAAATTCAAGTTGCCGGTTAAATTTATGGTAGAAACCAGAATGGCCATTGACAACGGCCGGGTTTATGCTATTCTACCATCGAACCTCTCCGATATTCGGATGTGGGAAAGTACACTTTATAGCGACGAAGAAGCGGAGGAATCGCCTTGCACTAACAGGTCTATTTCACCCACTGTTTCCTATATTGCTTCCGTAGCAGTTTGGAAGCTGATTAAATGGTTTAATGGCGAGGATTATCAAAAGGAGTTGATTGTCTGCGCTCGTCCGATGGTGATTATCGGTGACGGAGTTGCCTCAGATTAGCTACCGATTTTTAACTTTCTATTTAGAACATTTTTAAACAAACAGGAGAAGCAGAAATGAACGTGCAGATTATGGTTGTTCCAGGTCCAATTCTTGACGTTACCGTTCCTGATGGTGGCACGGTTATGGATGTGGCTGTCAAGGCCGAAGAAATTAAGCCAGAAGTTGAGTGGGTTGCATTGACTGGCGGCCGAGAAGTCCGCGTGAATAAAAAGATGTTTTCCAATGTTGCAGAAATTGATCCGGACAAGGGCTATGTCGGCAGCATCAAGACCACGCCACTTTGTAATGGAGATGTCATTTTGATTATCACCAAGATCAAGGGTAATGATGGCTCCGGTGTGCTTACTTGCACGGTCAATGGCCAAGATTATGCTTTGGAAACTCCAGATACCATTGCCAACATTCTTCGCGATGTTGTCGGCATTGATCCGGATAGCGTAATTTCTGTCACGGTTGACGAAGAGGACGCCAATTTGCAGGATTTGGTCGGCAACGGAGACGAAATTGATGTAGAGCTTTCTACCGATCAGGATGAATTGCTGGCGATTTTGGTTAATGGCATCGCTTTCCCAGTTGATGAAGCCGGCAAGCTCGCTGCCATCGCTGAAATTTTGGCACTTTAATTCAAACAGCACCTTTTTAAAAACAACATTTAGATTTTTGCGGGTACACCAAGTGCCCGCTTTTTTATTTGCCAAAAGGCATGTTTTATTATAGTATACCCCTATAAGCCGTGAAACTCGGCCGTTTTTGCGCATGGAAGATTTTTTAAATTAGGCTATCCCGAGTTCTATTGATTGTCATCCCGAGTCACACTTATTGTCATCCCGAGCGAAGTCGAGGGATCCCTTAAAAACTAATTTATGAATAATAAATATTATTATATTTACATCATGGCTAGTGAGAGTGGCACTTTGTACATAGGTATTACTAATAATTTAGAAAAGAGGATTTGGGAGCATAAACAAAAATTGATTGATGGTTTTACTAAAAAATATGATTGTAAAAAATTAGTTTATAATGTTGCTGCCCGAATACCCCTGGCTTTTAAGCCAGGGGATGAAGGGCAGTGTGAGGAGAAATATGTCGGCGGAGCCGACACCTTCCATTTGAAACCGCCCAGATACCTCGCTCTTTAGAGCGAGGTCGGGTTCATTTATGAATACAATACGGATATTGGTGAAGCACTGGCTAGGGAGAAACAACTCAAAAAATGGCGAAGAGAAAAGAAGCAAAATTTAATTAAAACTTTAAATCCTACGTGGAGGGATTTGAGTGATGAAATGTTTAATTTTTAAGGGATCCCTCCACGCGCTTTGCTTGGTCGGGATGACAATATATAAATCAAGGATGTTTAGCTCAGTTGGGTCGCTTTTTAGCGACGGGTTGGAAGCAAAACAAGCCGAGCTAAAGCGAGGTGCAGTTGAGCGTCGAAAAATCCGAGCTGGCGCAGGATTTTACGCCAACCCAGGATAGAGCGTTCAGACCGTAAGGTCTGATGTGTATTGATAATAAAAAGAGGATTGTTTTTTAAGCACATCAAGGATGTTTAGCTCAGTTGGTTAGAGCGTTCGGTTCACGTCCGAAAGGTCACTGGTTCGAATCCAGTATCATCCACTATGGAAAAAATATTCAAGTTAAAATCTAAGTATAAGCCGGCCGGCGATCAGCCCAAGGCTATAAAAGAATTGATCAGCGGCTTAAAAAGCGGCCATGATTTTCAAACTCTTTTGGGAGTAACTGGATCAGGCAAGACTTTCACTTCAGCCAGTGTTATAGCCAATTTCAATCGGCCTGTTTTGGTAATGGCGCCTAACAAATCTTTGGCGGCTCAGCTTTATCGCGAATATAAAAATTTCTTTCCCAAAAATAGCGTTAATTATTTCGTTTCTTATTATGATTATTATCAGCCGGAAGCCTATATGCCCTCCAGTGATACCTATATAGAAAAAGAAGCCATGATCAACGAAGAAATCGACCGCTTAAGGCACCAAGCTACTGCGGCTCTTGCCACCAGGCGCGATGTCATTATTGTGGCGTCTGTTTCTTGTATTTATAATTTAGGTTTGCCGGTGAGTTATACCCAGTCATCGCTTCATTTGGAAGTCGGGCATAATATTGTGAGGCGGGATTTAATCGCCCAATTGATTAAAATCCAATTTGCCAGGACGATGGGAGAATTAAAAAGGGGATCTTTCAGGGTGCGGGGCGATGTTTTTGAAATCAGGCCGGCGGCCGAAGATGTGATTTATCGGATAGAGTTGGCCGAGCAAAAAGTTGTTGACATCGGCATCGTTGATAAAGTTTCCAGGCATATTATAGAAGGCTTGCAGGATATAATTATTTTTCCGCCTAAGCATTTTATTTCCACCAAACCGGAAATTGCCAGGGCTATCGGAGACATTAAGAACGAATTAAAAGACAGATTGAAATATTTTCAAAAGAATAATTTATATTTGGAAGCCGAAAGATTGGAGAGGCGGACAAAATATGACATGGAAATGTTAAGAAGCTTGGGCTACTGCCATGGCATTGAAAATTATTCGCGCCACCTAACCGGCAAGCTGGCCGGAGAAGCGCCTGATTCTCTTTTGTCTTATTTTCCCAAAGATAAAAACGGCCGGCCCGATTTTACTTTGATTATGGACGAATCACACATCGGCTTGCCGCAGGTGAGAGGCATGTATGAAGGCGATCACGCTCGAAAAGAAAACCTGATTAAATACGGCTGGCGCCTGCCCAGCGCTTTGGATAACCGGCCGCTGAAATTCAATGAATTTTTACAGCGTATCGGCCCGACTATTTTTACCTCGGCTACGCCGGGCAAATGGGAAATAAGCAATTCCAAAAAGACAGTTGAGCAAGTTATCCGTCCAACCGGCTTAGTGGATCCGCCCATTGAAATCAGATCGGTTTATGATAGGCAGAAGAATAAGAGCCAGGTGGATGATTTAATCGAGGAGTTGAAAAGGGTTGTGAAAAAAGGCGAAAGAGCGATTGTTAACACCCTCACCAAAAAAATGGCCGAAGACCTTGATTCTTATTTGCAAAAAAACGGCTTCAAGGCCAGTTATCTTCATTCGGATATTAAAACATTCCGCCGAACAGAAATACTTAAAGAATTCAGGGAAGGCCAGTTTGATATTTTGGTGGGTGTCAATCTTTTGCGTGAAGGTTTGGATTTGCCGGAAGTAACGCTCGTGGCGATTATGGATGCCGACCGGGAAGGATTTTTGCGCAGCGAGGAAGCACTTATTCAAACCATGGGGCGGGCGGCCAGAAATGTTTTGGGCCAGGTTATTTTGTATGCCGATAAGAAAACCGGCTCCATGAAACGGGCGATTGAAGAGGTGGCCAGAAGAAGAAAATTACAGTTGGCTTATAATAAGAAACATAAAATTACTCCTCAGACGATTATAAAAGACATTGAAAACATGCTGGATGTGGTGGAGAAATAAAAAACCGCGATAATTTACCGCGGTTAGGGTGTGGTGGTTTTTCTTAGTCCCAAATTGGTGAATGTTTTCCAGAGTTCAACGGCTGATGTGAAAGTCGCTTCTCCCCGAAAGTTACGCGAGCTACAGGATAATTTGTAAGCTTCCCGGGATTTTTCACCGGCTATTTCCAGACTGTGCGTGATGGTTCCGGCGATAATGGCGACGCCATCATAGTATCCGTCTTTGGCAGCGGCATTGGCTCGATCAAATTGGAATTCAATCGTCCAGCCGTATCTTGGCACAGCGATCTCCCGTTTCTGGCTGTCGAATCCCTGCATTGCCGGGGGTTCGTAGTAACTGGTCTCCCAGATCAGCACCGATGGTTCCGCTTCCAGCCATGATTCTATTTTGCGGAAAAGCATATTACCGGAGATGCTGTGATCGGTTATTTCCACTTTGGAATAAGGCCTTTTGAATATTTTCGAGTTCATTGTCAGTTTCCTCCTTAATGTTGACCGTTGGTGGACTTGGTGATACAATACTTGTTCGCTTGGCAATATAAATATTAAGTTATAAAGTTCCAAATTAAGTTAAATCGTACTTCAATTATCATAAAATGTCAATCTATGAAAGATAGCATAATCATCCGCGGGGCGCGGGTGCACAATTTAAAAAATATAAGTCTGGAAATACCGCATAATAAGCTGGTGGTTTTTACGGGTGTGTCGGGAAGCGGCAAATCTTCCTTGGCTTTTGATACTATTTTTGCCGAAGGCCAGAGGCGTTATATTGAATCATTGTCTCCCTATGCTCGGCAATTTTTGGGCCAGATGAAACCGGCTGATGTTGATGAAATAATCGGCTTGGCGCCGTCGATTTCCATAGATCAAAAAGCCTTGTCGCATAATCCTCGTTCTACTGTAGGCACTCTCACCGAGATCTACGATTATTTGCGCGTTTTGTATGCCAGGTTAGGCGAAGTCTATTGCCCAAAATGCGATCATAAAATCGACAAGCTGGCTTTGGATGAAATGATTGATATCATAAAATCTCGAGCCAAGGAACTGGACGAAGAGTACGTTACCATTTTAGCCCCGGTGGTTATAGATAGAAAAGGCGAATACTACCAACTGCTTTATGATTATCTTAGTTTAGGTTTTGGCGAAGCCAGGATAGACGGCCGGTTCCATTCTCTGCATGAGAAAATAAAATTGGCCAGGCACAGTAAGCACAGCATTGATATTATTATTGATAAAGTGATGATTAACGATGAAGGCCGTTTGTCGGAAGCGGTAGAAAATGCTGTCAATTATGCCAGCGGTTTGGCTGTGGCTTTATTTAGGGAGAAGAAAAACTTGTCTGCCAAGGTAGGAGACAGCCCAGAATTTTTATTATCTGCTAATTGGACTTGTCCCAATGACAGCTTTGCTTTTCCGGAAGTGGAGCCTAGATTGTTTTCTTTCAACAGTCCGCACGGCGCTTGTGAAAAATGCCACGGTCTGGGCAAATTGGAATTATGGGAAAATAAAAAGAAATTAGACGAAGAAGGCAAAGAGGTGGGCGAATACCAAAACCAGTATGAAAAAGAGGTTGAGCCCTGCCCTGTTTGTCATGGCCAGAGGTTGAGAGCCGAGTCTTTGTCGGTTAGAATAGGCGGCAAGAATATAGCCGAGGTTAGCGCCATGTCTATTTTACAAGCTTATGATTTTTTTGTGGCCTATCATAGTAAGATGAGTGCTCGGCAGAAGGAAATCGCCGAGAATGTGGTAATTGAAATTGCCGATCGCTTGGATTTTCTTTTGCAAGTCGGCTTGAATTATTTGTCGCTTAGCCGGGAAGCTGAAACTCTTTCGGGCGGTGAAGCGCAAAGAATAAGGCTGGGTTCGCAAATCGGCTCGCATCTGTCAAAGACATTGTATGTTTTGGATGAGCCGACAATCGGCTTGCATGAAAGAGACACCGACAAATTGATTAAAACTTTAAAATCGTTAAAAGACCAAGGCAATTCGGTTATTATAGTTGAACATGATGAAAAAACCATCAGGGCTTCTGATTTTCTAGTGGATTTGGGGCCGCTGGCCGGCAGCCACGGGGGAGAGGTGGTAGCCATAGGCGAAACCAAAGAACTGCTTAAGAAAGGCAACTCTCAAAAATCCATGACTTTGGATTATTTGCGCGGTGACAGATTTATCGAGACAGCTTCAAACAGGCGGACTTCTACCAGCGAAGCGATTAAAATAATCGGCGCCCGAGCTAATAATTTAAAAAATATCCAGGTGGATATTCCATTAAGGAAAATGGTCTGTCTAACTGGCGTTTCCGGCAGTGGCAAATCATCTTTGCTTTATGATGTGCTGTACCGCAATGTCCAGAAAATAAAAGCTAATCCGCGCTTGGCCAGCAGCGTTAAAAAAAATGAATTGGAAAATGTGTCCAAAATTATGGGCACGGATTATATAAGTAGGGTGGTTATAGTTGATCAATCGCCCATTGGCCGAACGCCTCGTTCCAATCCGGCCACTTACACCGGTATTTTTACTCCTGTCAGGGAATTTTTTGCCCTCTTGCCAGAGTCGCGGGAGAAAGGCTATACCTTATCCAGGTTTTCTTTTAATCGTCCGGGCGGACGTTGCGAGGCTTGTGATGGCGCCGGTTCTAATCTTATTGAAATGCATTTCTTGCCGGCTGTTACGGTTGAATGCGAAGTTTGTCATGGCAAAAGATTCAATCGAGAAACTCTGCAAGTTAAGTATAAAGGTAAAAATATTGCCGAAGTTCTGGCTTTGACCATTGATGAAGCCATTGGCTATTTTGACAGCCATTATCAGATAACTGATAAATTAAAAGTTTTGCAAGAAGTGGGACTGGGTTATTTGAAACTGGGACAAAGCGCTACCACTCTTTCCGGCGGTGAAGCCCAGAGGATAAAATTAGCCCGGGAATTAACCCATACTTTGGGACGTAAAACTTTGTATCTGTTGGATGAGCCGACGGTTGGGCTACATTATCACGATATAGAACTATTGCTTCAGGTTTTGAATAAATTAATAGACAGGCAAAACAGCATTGCGGTTATAGAACATAATATGCACATTATCCATGCTGCCGATTATGTGATTGATCTGGGGCCGGAAGGCGGAGACAAAGGGGGGTATGTGGTAGCCAAGGGCACGCCGGAAGAAATAATGAAAAATGAAAAAAGCATTACCGGAAAATATTTGAAAGAATATTTGAGATAAAAAAATCCCTATTTTAATGTATAATAGGGATAAAGAAACTGATAATGTACATAATAATTCCTATAGTCAAAACTACGATTGCATCCCAGGGAATTCTAAACAAATTATTCTCAAAACTTTCCCGGTACAATCTGACGGTATAGGTGATGCCCATTATAATCAGGGCCAAACCCAGGCACCAAAACAAGTCGTGCGCTATATTCATGATTAGTCCTCCATCTCCTTAGAGTATAACAATTTTGCAATAAATAAAAGAGGCTCCTGTGGTATTATCCACAAGAGCCAAAAAATACTTTGTCTGCCTAGTTAAAGGGCAGGATTCCCAGAAGCTGGTGATAGTCTTCTGGGATGGGGGAGTCGGTGGCAAAGACCAGCCCGCGGAGGGGACGAGGCGCCAGACCGCGGCCATGGGCCTGATAGGTCTCTTGCATAATGTCCACAGCCGCTTTCATTTCGCTGACAAGGCCACTGTGCAGTTCGGTCAAAATAACCCAGAGAAACATTTTTCTTCCCTCCATTTTTTAAGTTAAATTACCACAAGGTGCTTCACTCAACTTTTAATTATATCACATTTAACATCTTTTGTCAATAGTAAGAAGAACTAATGAAAAGCTTAAAAGAAAAAGTTCACCCTATTAAAACCCGCTTGGCGGGAAATTTGTCGAAGACAAATTTATTTAATAGGGCAAGTAATTTACCGCTCTCTTCCGGAGTTTACATGTTTATCGGCCCAAAGGGCGAGATTCTTTATATTGGCCGTGCTACCAGCCTGCGCCGGCGCGTTGCCCAATATTTCCGTCAAGATATTGATCCGCGCATTGCGGAAATGGTTTCTTTGGCCAAGAACATCAAACACCAAAAAACCGATACGGTTTTGGAAGCCATAATTTTGGAAGCCAACCTGATTAAAAAACATTGGCCCAAGTATAATGTCAAAGATAAAGACCACCGGTCTTTTGTTTTTGTGGTTATTCCCAAAAAGGATTACGCTTATCCGATTATCGCGCGTGAAAGGGAACTTAAAAAATTTCCCACTTCCTCGGCCCATGTTTTCGGGCCCTATCAAAACGCGACTTTGCTTAAAAACGCCCTAAGGCTTATCAGGCGAATTTTTCCTTACAGCACTTGTACTCCCAATTCCGGCCAGCCTTGCTTTGATTATCAGGTGGGCTTGTGCCCGGGAACTTGCGTGGGCAAGATAGCCAAAAACGATTACAGCAAAAATATCAAAAACATAATTTTACTCTTTAAAGGTGAAAAGAAAAGACTATTGAATAAATTAAAAAAAGAAAATCCGCCGCTGGCCAGCGTTTTAAAAAATATTCAGGACGTGACTTTAATCACCAAAGACGAATTTAATGATACCGCCTTTAAAAACAGAGTTGAGGGTTATGACATATCGCACTTTACCGGCAAAGAAACTGTCGGAGCTATGTCGGTTGTCTTAGATGGCCAGTTGGCCAAAGATCAATACCGTTTGTTTAATATCAAAGAGGCGCCGGCCAGCGATGATTTAAGAGCCTTGGCTGAAATGGTTATCAGAAGATTCAAGCATGTGGAATGGCCCTTCCCCAATCTTATTTTGATTGATGGCGGACGCCCTCAAATTGATTACATTAATAATATTTTAAAAAAGATAAATATCAACATCCCCATTATCGGCTTATCCAAATTAGCCGGAGACAGAATGGTGTTCCCGGCTAAGGCCAGTCGCGCCATAAGGGAATTAGCCGAGTCACAGAGGGGAGTATTAACCAAGGCGCGTGATGAAGCTCACCGCTTTGGCAATGCGGCTAGCCGGCGCCAAAGAAGAAAAAGATTTTATGTCGGCGGAATTAACTCGGCTAAAACAAATTAAAAAAAGCTCTGAATTATTCAAAGCTTTTTATTTTTCGTCTGATATAATTTTTCCCCAGGCTTCTAATTGTTTTTCTCTGGCTTCCAGTTCTTCTTCTTTTAGTCCAGTCAAACAATCATCCGGCCGGCATTGTTCAATGTGTTCGCTGTAATACAAAGTCTTGATATTTTTACCGCAATGGGGGCATTTAAGGCAACAAGGCATAATGTGCTTAACACTTGGCCCGGAGTGGCAAGGGCAATGGCAAATTTCCAACTCCTTTTCAAACTTCTTAAATAATTCTAGACTAAAATCATTGGCTACGGCTTCGCATTTTTTAACATGCTCATCATAGGAGAAAACCCTGATATTCTTGCCGCACTTGGGGCAAGTATTGCAACAAGGCATGCAATGCATCATACCTGGAAATCTATGGCAATCGCAATCGCAAACATCCAAATCGGGACAGCAGTCGTCTCTCATCTTAGACCTCTTTTCTGTTTTAAATTAAACCAATGTGCTACTATGATTTTATAAAATAATTTAAATCATTTCTGGGATTTTTTATCGTGGCATATTTTAACATGGCGGACAAAAAATCTTAACCTGATATGTTCATTGCAAAATGGACATGTGCCGCAACAAGGTTCTTTCTTTTCCTCTTGGCGAGAAGGCTTGTATTGGCAGGGGCAAATATCAATTCTAATGATGTTGTTTGGCTCTGCCACTGTAGTTCCTCCTCCCTAGTAATGTCGTCGGATGAATTTAATTTATTTTAAATAAATACTGACAGTAGAATACCACAATTAAACACTAAAGTCAAGATTATATTAGATTAGGACACAATTAGCAGACATAATAATAATTAGCCTATGAAAGCAGTCAATATTTTTACCATCAGTAAGCCTAAAAGAATAAGTTCTTTTGGTATTATAAATAAAATAAAAAAATCCACCGGCGAGCCGAGTGTGGGCCATGCCGGCACTTTGGATCCTTTGGCCGAGGGCGTTTTAGTGGTCGGTTTGGGCCGGGAAGCCACTAAAAAATTAAGCCAAATAGTTGAAAAAGAAAAAGAATATATTGCGGGCATCAAACTGGGCTTATCCAGCAGCACTGATGACAGCGAAGGCCGAAAGAATAAAACGCCTAATGTACGGCCTATAACTCTTAAGGAGATTAATAGTGTTGTTAAAAATTTTATCGGTACAATTAGCCAGGTTCCGCCGGCTTACAGCGCCATTAGGCTTGGCGGGGAGCGGGCTTACAAATTAGCCCGGTCCGGCCGGCCGGTGGAATTAAAATCTCGGCCGGTGGAAATTAAGAGCCTTAAAATTTTAAAATACAAATGGCCCGATCTTAAAATAAAAGTTGTTACCGGCCCGGGAGTTTACATCAGATCATTGGCTAGGGATATAGGTACAAGCTTATCAACGGGTGCTTATATGTCCAGTTTAAAAAGAACCAGAGTTGGAAATTTTAAGATTAACCAAGCTATAAGTTTGGAAGCCTTGGCTAAAAAATATTTGGCTCAAAGAATTGATATTCTAAAAAAAGGCGGTGTTGGCATTATTCCCACCGATACCATTTACGGCTTAGTCGGGCGAGCTTGGGATAAAAAGGCGGTAGGAAGGATTTATAAGATTAGAAAGAGAAATCCGGATAAGCCTTTTATAATTTTAATCAGTTCTTTGGCTGACTTAAAAAAATTCGGCGTAAAAATCGATCAGCCGACCGAAAAAATCATAAAAAAATACTGGCCGGGGCCGGTGAGCATTATTTTAAATTGCGACAAAAAATTATCCTATCTTCATCGGGGCACCGATTCGCTGGCTTTCAGATGGCCCAATAATAGTTGGCTTATGGCGCTGCTTAAAAAAACCGGTCCCTTGGTAGCGCCCAGCGCTAATCCTGAAGGCCAGGAGCCAGCCCTAACCATCAAGCAAGCCAAAAGATATTTTAGCAATAATGTTGATTTTTATATTGACCAGGGGAAAGTAGTAAGCCAGCTATCAGCTTTGATTAAAGTGGTATCAGGCCGGATAACTGTTTTGCGCCCCGGAGCTTTAAATATGAAATAAACTACTACACCATTGTCTTTTATGTCATTGCGAGGTACGAAGCAATCCCAGTTGATATAAACATGAGATTGCTTCACTTCGTTCGCAATGACAAATGAAGACAGTGAAATAAAATAACCGCCTATTATGGTAGGCGGTTTTGTTTTTGTGCTCACTCCTTAATTTGGCCAATGGCTTTTCTAAAGAGTAGTAAATTAGGATGGGCTTGTTCTGGCAATTCAAAACAATCATTGCATCTGGGCTCATAACTGTAACCCAAATCATGGTTGGCTGAATTATCAACCACAAAGATCGGATCAGACAAGGGCGTGGGGTAGCCGATTTGCAATCTTTGGCTGCGGGAAGCAACTTGTCCGCAAGCGCAGGTAGTGTGGGGGTTGATAATCTCATCGGCCAAAGGGCAGAGAGAGCTTAAGATCTCAAATTTTCCACCATAGCAATTTTGAATCAAACCGCATATAATAACTTTTTTGTCAGTCACCAGTAATTCACTTACCAAAGCAGTAAAAGCGCGAGGGCTGTTGCCTGGGCCGGTTTCAAAAAATTGGCATTCATCTATAATAACAATATCCGGATTTTCAACTAACTGCCGGGATAAATCCCTTACGGTTTTGACAGGAGTGGCCTCTTTGAAAGTTTGGCCGTTTCTGGAAGCAATTATCTCTGATTCGCTTCTGGTTTCCATTTCCGGCTTGAAGACTTTAAATTTTAATTTACCATTGGCATGAGAGCGGCTGTTGTGTTCTTGGATTTTACTTATAATCTTGAGCAGTTCAGCGGTCTTACCAGAACCGACGGTGCCAAAAATAAGAGTTAGAAATCTCATGGTTTGGTCTCCTTTTAAAGTGCTGTTATCAATCTTACAGTTTTTAAAAGTCAATTGTCAAATATAATATTTATTTGCTATAATTTAAGCATGATAATAACCAAAAACAAAAAATTCGACGTGATCTCCGTTGGTGGCGCTACCACTGATTTTATGTTTTATTCCAGGGAAGGAGAACTTATTTCCACCAGCAATCTAACCAAACAAAAACTCTTGGCTTTTGAATACGGTTCCAAAATAATAGCCGACAAAGTCTATCGGACTTATGGCGGGGGATCAGCCAACACTGCTGTGGCCTTTGCCCACTTGGGCTTGAAGACGGCTGTAATATCCAAAGTCGGTTTGGATGAGGAGGGCAAAAGAGTAATTGATAATTTAAAGCGCCAAGGCGTTGATACCGGCTTAATAAAATCGGACAAGCATAATGCCACCGCCTTCTCCATGATTTTAACAGTCAGAGGGGTGGAAAATGAACATATAGTTTTTGCTTACCGCGGAGCCAGCGACACCTTGTCGGCCAAAGATTTATCCTTATCTAAAATAAAAAGCGATTGGTTTTATGTTTCCTCTCTGCCCAAGATAGGCTGGGAGGGGATTATTGAAGCGGTTTTAACAACCAAGGCCAAAGTGGCTTGGAACCCAGGTAGCGCCCAACTCAAGAGGATAGTTCGAATGCAAAAGTATCTGCCTAAAGTGAAAGTTCTGTTTTTAAACAAAGATGAGGCTTGGGAATTCAAAAAATTAAAAGACATCAGAGGACTAATGAAATATATCCACAGCCTGGGACCGGAAATAATCGTGATTACCGATGGCTCGGTTGGCGCTTATGCTTATGACGGCAAAAAGTATTATTTTATGAAGGCTTTAAAGGTTAAAAGCGCAGACACGGTGGGCGTGGGCGATGCTTTTTCTTCAGCCTTTACAGCCGCTTTGATTTATGGTAATAATATTAAGACAGCCTTGAAGTGGGGGGTAAATAATTCCGCTTCGGTGGTCGGAAAAATTGGAGCTCAAAACGGTTTGCTTTCCAAAAGGCAAATTGGCTGATAACAGGAGCCGCTTCAATTGGGAAGGTGATAGACCAAGGTTTGGCCTGTCTTTTTTTATTGCACATTACAATCAAAACAAACAATAAAGAAGAAAAGAAAAGGAGCAGGTTCATGAAACTGATAAAGGCGTCGTGGATAAAATTGAAGAAGTCGAGGCATGGACTCATGTGCACGAATCGGAATTATCATTGTTTTCCATTTGATCTTTCAGCAATTAATTCCAGTCCTAGGTATCTGACTATCCATTTGCTTTATAGCCCGAATGAATTTTGGAGCAGGTATATAAGTATATTGGGGGTTGAGCCGGTCGGCGTTTCTAGAAGCTGCATTATTTGCTTCAAGGCGCGGATTGATTTTGATGCGGCGGAAGAAGAACTCGATACGGCGGAAAATCCCATATCGCGTTTTGAATATCGGGAAGTAATCGAATACTTGTCAAAGCGGTTGTCTGTTTCGGATGAGTTGGACTTGCTGATATTCGTCAACTTGCTTTCTGAGGAAGCGATTATGATCGCTGACGACGGCCGATATGACCAATAAAAATTACATTTTAATATTTGTTGTTTGATTTGATTTCGGGAGAATCAACCCTCCCTTTTTAAAACTATTAAATTTATTAAAATAAAATAAATAATCAACATAAACTATGCCAGATGCGAAAAAGTATGTTTATTCCTTTGAAGAAGGAAACAGGGATTTAAAAGAAATCTTAGGAGGCAAGGGCGCCAACTTGGCCGAAATGAGCGGTTTGGGCATCAAAGTTCCGCCGGGGTTTACTGTTACCACGGAGGTTTGTGATACTTATCACAAAAATAACAAGAATTATCCACAGGAGGTAAGGGATCAGATCAGCCAAAAATTGCAGGAACTGGAAAATAAAATGGGTAAGAAATTAGGCGATGCCAATGACCCACTTTTAGTTTCTGTCAGATCGGGAGCAGCCGCTTCCATGCCCGGCATGATGGATACTATTTTAAACTTAGGGCTTAATGATCAATCAGTGGAAGGTTTGGCTCAGAAATCAAACAATCCCAGATTTGCCTGGGATTCTTACAGACGATTTATCCAGATGTTCGGCGATGTGGTGATGGAAGTGGATAGCAGCGAATTTGAAGAGATTTTAGAAAATGTCAAAGATACGGTGGGCGCCGAATATGATACCGATTTGACCGCCGGCCACTTGGAAGAAATAGTTAAAAGATACCGAGCTAAAATAGTTGAATTAAAAGGCCGTGATTTTCCGCAGGACCCCAGGGAGCAATTGCAATTATCCATTGATGCTGTTTTTAATTCTTGGAATAATTATCGGGCTATCAGATATCGAGAAATAAACAACATCAGAGGATTAATCGGCACAGCGGTTAATATCCAAGCTATGGTTTTCGGCAACTTAAGCGAGAACTCCGGCACCGGTGTTTGCTTTACCAGAAACCCCAGCACCGGTGAAAATAAATTCTACGGCGAATATTTAATGAATGCCCAGGGCGAAGACGTGGTCGCCGGCATTAGAACGCCCAAGCCAGTTTCGGCTTTAGAAGATCAGAACAAGGCTATTTATGACGAGCTGGTTGCCACTTGCGATCAAGTGGAAAAGCATTACCGCGATATGCAGGATATGGAATTTACCATTCAAGAAGGCAAGCTTTTCATCTTGCAAGCCAGAAACGGCAAAAGAACCGCTGCCGCGGCTGTGAGGATTGCGGTAGAACTTGTCAGCGAAGGAGTTTTAAGCAAAGAAGAAGCTTTGATGAAAGTTCAGCCGGAACAATTGGATCAACTGCTGCACAAGCAACTTGATCCTTTAGCCAAAGCCGCCGCCGAGCCAATTGCCAGCGGTTTGCCGGCTTCACCGGGAGCGGCTGTCGGACAAGTCGTCTTTACTGCGGCCGAAGCATATGAGAAAGCGGGGCAGGGCTTGGATGTTGTTTTGGTTAGAATTGAAACTTCTCCCGAAGATATCGACGGCATGCACAGCGCCAAAGGCATCTTAACCGCCAGAGGCGGTATGACTTCACACGCTGCTGTTGTCGCCAGAGGCATGGGCACTTGTTGCGTGGCCGGTTGCGCCGATATACAAATTGATGAAAAGGCCAGGAATTTTATAATCAAAGCCACTGGCGTAGTGGTTAAAGAAGGTGATTTTATAACTTTAGATGGCGGTGACGGCCAGGTTTATTTAGGAAAATTAAATACTCAGGATCCGGAGTTAAGCGGTGATTTTGGAATTATCATGGCTTGGTCGGATGAAGTTAGGCGGTTAAAAATCAGAACCAATGCCGATACTCCTCATGATGCCAAAGTCGCCAGAAAATTCGGCGCGGAAGGCATCGGCTTATGCCGAACCGAACACATGTTTTTTGAAGGCGATAGGATTAAAGCGGTGAGAGAAATGATTTTAGCAGCTGATGAAGAAGGACGAAAGAAAGCCTTGGCTAAATTATTGCCTTATCAAAAGCAGGATTTCATCGGTTTGTTCCAGGCCATGGAAGGCTATCCGGTCACTGTTAGATTGCTGGATCCGCCACTTCACGAATTTTTGCCGACAACCGAAAAAGATATTTACGAGTTGGCCAGGGAAATGGAAGTTGATGCCGGCACTTTGAAAGCCAAGATTTCTGATTTGCATGAATTCAATCCCATGCTGGGCCATCGCGGTTGCCGTTTGGCTATAACTTATCCGGAAATTTATGATATGCAAGTCCAAGCTATTATTGAAGCGGCTTTGGAAGTTTCTAGAGAGTGTCCGACCTGCGGCCGGTCTAATCAGGTCATTCCGGAAATAATGATTCCACTGGTGGGCAACAGCAAAGAATTTTCTCTCTTGAAGAAAAGAACAGTTGAAGTTGCCGACGCTATTATAAAAAGCGCTGGCCTGGAGATGAATTATAAAGTTGGTACCATGATTGAAGTCCCCAGAGCGGCTGTGACCGCCGACAAGATTGCGCAGGAAGCCGAATTCTTTTCTTTCGGCACCAACGATCTTACCCAGATGGGTTGCGGTTTCAGCCGTGATGATGCCGGCAAATTCTTGAAAGAGTATGTGGCCAAAGGCATTTACGAACAAGATCCTTTTGAAGTTTTGGATCAGGAAGGCGTGGGCGAACTGATTAAGATTGCGGTAGAAAAGGGCCGAAGCGTCAGAAGCGATTTGAAGATTGGCATTTGCGGTGAACATGGCGGCGAACCAAGCAGTGTGGAATTTTGCCATAGGCAGGATTTTAACTATGTGTCTTGCTCGCCATTTAGAGTGCCAATTGCTAAATTAGCAGCTGCTCAAGCGGTGATTAAAGACAGAAAGAAAAAATAGCTATATATTGGATATGTTAAAAGAGTTGGCTTAAATGCCAACTCTTTTTTGTCTTATTTTAGGTAAAATTATGTTGATAAGTGGGTAAATAGATTGACAAAATAGCTAAAGTATGCTATTATTATAGGTTAGTCGAACGTTGACAATAGAAAAGGAAAAAAGATGGTCAAACATCTAACACCGGAGGAAATTGACAAAATCGATAAACGAAGGGAGAGGTGCGGGTGCGGCTTAATGTTAGCTGGCATCATGCTTGTTCTAATGTTTGTCTTTTTAGCAGTTTCCGGAAAACTTTAAGGAGAAGAGAGATGATAATTGTTCCAGCCCGTAGTTTAACGAATAACAAAACAGCAACAAACCGGAGTGTAACCATGAAAAAGATAGTTTGTTTATTGCTATTGGTTGTTTTGGGTGTAATCTCACTTGTAACCATAGATCTACTCTTGGGAGTTGATTTCAATGGCACGAGCGGGTTTGCTCAATGTTTTCACAATTTAGGTTTTTTCTTATGGGGTGCTTTGGCATCCAGTCTATTATTGTCGTTTAAACGGGAAAAGAAGGAGAATTAAAAATGAGTTACCGTGATCAATGTGATTTTGTCGGCATTGGGACGGCCACATTAATCGTGGCGGTTGGTACCATTGTCGGTGCATGTCTTTTAGTGGCGGTATTTTGGTTCTAGTTTAAAAAAGGAAAGGATTATGAAAAACAAAATATGGTTGATTAATCGTGTTTTTTTGGCGGTGGGGGTGTTTGCTTGGATGGGTTTGATGTCCATGATCAAATCATGGATTTTCTAGTTGTTGAAGCGGAAGAGAGAAAAGAAAAACAAAGAAACAAGGAGAAAGACGATGAGAAAGCAGATTGTATGTCTGGTGTTGATAGCGGTCTTGGCTTTGGCTGGTTGCCCGACGGCGCCAGTTAACCAAGTTCCGGATAGCAGTATCCCGGCCGGCTTTGGACAGGTGACTGTCCAGGGCGATCTCAATGCGACAAAGTCGTTGATCCAGGTTTCGGCTGACAAGGCGGATACCGGTACGGCAATCAACTGGAACTCCATAGTGGATCATCTGAAACCTCAGATCACCACCATGCAGTTCTCGTTTTGGCCGGCGAATGTTCCTGTTCCCATTCCCACCGAAGATAGCACCAACAAAGGTGGCGACAGCGGCGGCGGAGGCGGCGGAGGCGGCATGGGAGGACAGGATTTTGTTATCGATGTGGTTGACGGCGTCTTCCAGGGCAGTTTCCTGATTAGGCCGGGAGCGTATGATGTTTATGTCAGCGCCTACGGTCAGGACGGGATCCTGTACTTTTACGCCAACTCTTACATAGAAGTGGGACTTGGCATGTCATCGACTTTGCAGGTGGTTTTTCAGTTGACTAATTACTTGCAGTTTCGGTTTGTTGTCGACGGCCTGCCCGGCGAGTATGGCGATTTCGGCCAAGCCTCGATTATCGACGGCGATAACGATTATTACGCCGACTATTATCGCTGGTATGACTGGTACGGTAACTCGTCTATCGTCTTCTCGGCTTATTTGCCGATTGATTTCTCCGGCTCGCTGGATGAATCGGCTGTCATCGCGCAAGACGCAAATGACAAGTACTACGCTTCCGGTCTCGCCTTCAGCGTCTTTGACGTCACAGGCGATGGGCCGATGCACATTCCCTACGCGCCAGTTAACTGGCTGGGGGAAATCGATGTTGATATCGATTTCCAGGTTTATTAAAATTAGTTCTTTTTGATTAAATTACCCCCCGCAATTGCAGAGATGCACTTGCGGGTTTTTTTATTTTTTATTTTCCCCTCCTGGTCAAGCCTGCCTGCGCTCCGTCGGCCATAGCCTCTGGCGGCGTGCTACCGGTAGGCAGGGAGGGGTTAGGGGGAGGTTTATACTGATGCCTCAAAAACCCCTCCCCGGCCTCCCCTTTCCAAGGGGAGGAGTAATTTGTCATTGCGGCCCAGGGCGGATTGCAATGACATAATGGTATAATGGTTTATTTAATCCAATTGACAAATTTGCTCCACTGGTATAAATATAAGCTAGCACTTTAGAAAACAACCAAAAGGAGAAGACTTATGTATTCTTTGTCGGTGATAATATTTGGCCCGCTTTTTTCTTTGGCGGAAAGGCAATTTAATTTAAATTTAGCCGAGGCCATCAGGAAAAAAAGCCAGGGATTTCTAAGAGTTATTTTACCCCAAGAAGAGGGTGAAAAGTTTAAAGCTAAGACTGGGCTTGATTTTGAAGCTTTGTATCGCCACAATTTGGTTAATGCCGAAAAACATGATTTAGCCCTGGCTATTTTAGACGGCGCTGATGTTGATTCTGGAACTTGCATAGAAATAGGTTATCGCAAGGGAAAAAATAGGCGCAAGATTGTCGTGGGCGTGCGCACCGATTTTCGGTCTTGCGAGGATGGCAAGGTTAATGCCATGCTTAGGATTTGCAATTCCATCATTGAATACTACGGCTCAAATATTGATGAACTGGCTGGCAAAATCGTGGCTGTTTTTTTCCAGATTATAGAATACGGCTATTGTATGGAAATCGAAAGGGCAGTTTTGCCACCGCCGGATAAAATGAAAACACTAGTTAGGGCATTTCTTGGTTTAGCTCATTAAACTCGGCTTGAATCTAAAAAATTCAGGCTTTTTTATTCCTTAGTTTACTTAAAATTTACCTATTGACAATACTAGTAAAGTGTGATATTATCAAGTGTTGAGTTGTTCGTTTACAACTTAAAATCAGAGGAGAAAGAATAAGGAGGAAATGATGAAAAGCTATTTTGTCTGTATATTTGGAGTATTAGCTGGCTCACTATTCTTGGAGATTATCGATGTGGCCATTGGCATTAATATTTATAATGGTACTAGCTTTTTAGCTCAATTGGTTCATAAGACTAGTTATATCGCTTTTGGCGCTATCATCGCTTACTTGGCTATTAGAAGTAAATCAAAAAGCAAGAAACCAGTTCAGAAACCTTAAAGAAAAAGGAGAAGACAGATGAAAAAGAGGATGACTTACTTAATTTTGGCTATTTTCGTGGCTTTAATTACAGTGGGTTGTCCTCCGGCGGATATAAGTAGTCCGCCGGAAGGCGAACCACCAAATCCGCAGACACTCGGCCAAGTTGTTATCTCTGGAAACATTTTTGATTCTTCCAAACTTCTCACTCAGACGCAAATCGGTGATTTGCTTAAGACCAAAATTGATTACATCAAGATCTGGTTTGGCGAAGACACATCCGTGCCGCCCAGTCAGACCAATAGTTACCCCGATCCGTTTGTGGTAGAGATTGATAGCGCCGGCAACTACTATAGCCAGCTCTCTATTATTCCGGCCCACTACAGCATCTATACAGAAGCTTATGACAGCGGGGATAAGAGATTGTTTGTGGACCAGCTTCTGTTGGTAGTTTTATCCGGCCAGACAACCGATTTGAACATCCTGTTTGGGTTGGTTGATCTCTACCTGTTTGAATTCCAAATTTCCGATTTTCCCGGCAATTGGGGAAACACCGGCGATGCGGTTATCGTAACTGGTGATGGATCAAACTATTTTATTTCCTATGTGAAATCCGGGGTAGCGCTTAATTTCTCCGCTTGGCTGCCTATAAATTTTGACGGCTTTACCTCCTATATGGATCTAACCGATCTGGATGGAGTAACTTATTCCACTGATTTGAACTTTGATATTTTCGATGCTGTCGACGGCTTGTTTCCCATACCGTTTGCCGGCGGCGTCGTCGATATAAACATTGGTTTTGAATATTAAACATTAAACCAAAAACAACCAGCCCTGCGCAAGTAGGGCTTTTTTTATTTCTTTAAAAATGATAAAATGACAACATAATTTTATATTGTCATCCCGACTAAGCGAGAGCGCCTGGAGGGATCCCTTTATTTATGTCCAAAGTAAGAATAGAAGTTTCAGCTCGCCATCTTCATCTCTCTTTAAAAGATTTAGAGAGCCTTTTTGGATTGGGTTACAAACTTAAACCCTTAAAAAATCTGTCCCAGCACGGCGAATTCGCTTCCAGCGACACGGTTACCGTTAAAACTAAAGGCGGGCAGATAGATAAAATTAGGGTAATCGGTCCGTTAAGGGAAAAAACCCAGGTGGAAATTTCTGTAACCGATGCCAGAAAATTAAAAATAAATCCGCCGGTCCGGCTCTCCGGTAATGTGGCTGGTTCTATCTCTGGAACGCTTATCGGTCCGAAAGGCGAAATAAAAATCAAAGAAGGCATAATTATCGCCCAGCGCCATCTGCATTGCAACCCCAAGCAGGCCAAGAAGTTAAATCTAAAAAACGGCCAATTGCTATCAGTTAAAACTATTGGCGAAAGAAGCCTGACTTTCCATAATATCGCCGTGAGGATAGATGATAATTTTGATTTGTCGCTTCATTTGGACACAGATGAAGGCAACGCTTCACTCTTGGGCGGAGTTTGCGGCTTTGGCGATTTAATTAATAAATAAAAATATGCTTTATTTTTTCGTGGCGGTAATCGTCGTAGCTGTTATTATAGTTTTAATCGTTCAGTCTAAATTAAGCTAAACTGAAAAAATGGACAAAATATTGATTATCAACTCCGGCAGCGCCACCTTGAAGTTCAAGGTTTTTTCGGCTTTGGATTTATCTCAAGAAATAAACGGCATTGTGGAACGCATCGGTTTGAGGGATTCTTTCTTAGTGGTTAAATCAGTCCAAGGAGAAGCTATTAAAAAATATCCAAGAGGTATTAAAAATCACAGCTTGGCTCTCAAAGAGGTTACTGATAATCTTAGCGCTATTTTGCCGGAGATAAAATTAGTCGGTCATCGGGTGGTGCATGGCGGTGGTGTTTTTCAAAAGCCGCTTAAGTTGGATAAAAATACCATTAATAAATTAGAGCAGTATAATAAATTGGCGCCCCTGCACAATCCGATCAACCTGTCTTGCGCTTCGGCTGCTTTAAAGCTTTTGCCCCAAGCCAAACACTGGGCCGTTTTTGATACGGCTTATTACTACACCTTGCCTGATTATGCCAAGCGTTACGCCCTGCCGGAAAAATTTTATAATTTAGGCATCAGAAGATACGGCTTCCACGGCTTGTCGCACAAATATTCAGCTATTCTTGGCGCTAAAAAAGCCAAGCTAAAAATAAGCCAAGCTAAAATAATCACTTGCCATTTAGGCAGCGGCTCCAGCCTGACGGCTACCAAAAATGGAGAGGCCATTGATACCACTATGGGCTTTACGCCGCTAAGCGGTTTGATCATGTCCACCAGGGCCGGTGATTTGGATGCCTACATACCGCTTTATATGATTGATGAACTCAAAATGAAAAGCAGTGAAATAAACGATTTGCTCAATAAAAAATCAGGCCTTTTGGGACTGGCCGGCACCACCGATATGCGCGAGATTTTATCAGCCAGCGGTAAAAAGGTTTTAGGCTACAAGGCGCCTAAAAATTTTACTGCTAAGCAAAAAGCCGATTCTAAATTGGCGCTGGCTATGTTTATTTATAGCATCGTTGGCCAGATCGGCCGATTGTCTGCTTCTTTGGGCGGAGTTGATTTGATTACTTTCAGTGGCGGCATAGGGGAGAGGAGCCCGGTTGTCAGGGAAATGATTCTAAAGCAAATTAAATTTTTAGGTTCTTTTAAATCAGTGGTGGTGGAAGCTAATGAAGAGCTGATGATCGCCAGTGAAATCAGCGGAAAATAAAAATAACTCCAACTGGAGTTATTGTGGTGTCTGATTCTTTTCTAATATAGCTTTGAGTTCTTCCAGCTTTTTAAGTAACTCTTTATTTTTATATAGCTCATCATATTTAATGCCGATAATCAAAAAACCAATACTTATCACACCCCAAAATGGTGAGCCAGATATGCCGCATAATATCAAAGATGTTGTAGATATAAAAAATAATAATATGATATCAGTAAAGTAATCGCGTTTCATTATTTTCTCCTCTTGTTGAATGTTCAATGCTGATATCAAGATGCTACAATAAATAAACTAATTTGTCAAGTGTTTAAAAAATTAATAAATTCACAAGCTAAAACAATCACTTCAGCGGCCATTATTATCGGTGCCTTGTCTTTGGTTAGCCGGTTTTTGGGAGTGTTCAGGGACAGGGTTTTAGCTTCCCAATTCGGCGCCGGCGATGTGCTGGACGCTTACTATGCCGCTTTTCGTTTGCCTGATTTGGTTTACAACCTTTTGATTTTAGGAGCGATTTCGGCCGGCGTCATTCCGGTTTTTACGGCTCTTTTGGATAAAAAATTCGACCATAAAAAAGAAGCCTGGCATTTTATCAATAGCATTTTAAACATTGCTTTTGTAGCTATCATAACAGTTTGCGTTATTTTATTTTTTAGCGCTCCTTATCTGATGCCCCTGATAACTCCCGGCTTTTCTCCGGAAAAAATGGCCGTGGTGATAAAATTGTCCAAAATAATGTTTTTGTCTCCGATTTTCTTGGGACTATCGGCTATTTTAAGTTCAATTCTGCAATCGTATAAAAGATTTTTTATTTATTCATTGGCGCCGGTATTCTACAATGTTGGCATAATCGTTGGCGCTTTGTATCTGGTGCCTTATTTTGGCATTTACGGTTTGGCCTGGGGCGTGGTTTTGGGTTCTTTTATGCATATGATTATCCAGTTGCCAGCCACTTTCTTTACCGGTTACAGATATAAATTAGTTTTCGGCTTTAGAAATAAAAATGTCAGAAAGGTGGGAAAGTTAATGATCCCTAGAACCCTAACCTTGGTTATCAATCAGGTTAATTTTTTGATTACCACTATTTTCGCTTCCACCTTGATGGCCGGTTCTTTGGCCATCTACAATTTGGCTAATAATTTGCAAAGTTTTCCTTTGGGAATTTTTGGCGTTTCTTTTGCCGTAGCTGCTCTACCGGTTTTGTCGTCTTTGGCGGCCGGCAAAAAAATTGATGATTTTGTGGCCACTCTTTCTTCCACCTTCAGGCAGATATTATTTTTTACCGTGCCGATTTCTATTCTGCTTTATGTTTTGCGGGCCCAAGTGGTGCGTGTTATTTTGGGCAGCGGCGAGTTTAGTTGGATTGATACCAGGTTAACAGCGGCTGTTTTGGCTATCTTCGCTTTGAGCCTGTTCGCTCAAGGCGCCTTGCCTCTTATTATCAGAGGCTTTTATGCTTTGCATAATACCAAAACGCCATTTTTCATCGGTTTGATTGATTTGCTGGTTAATTTGGGCTGCCTGTTTTTCTTTGCCTGGGTTTTTAGTTTTGATAATTGGTTTTCTTTTTTTACGGTCGCCATTTTAAAAGTGCCCGATCTCTGGCATGCCACTGATTTGCGAGTGCTGGCTATGCCACTGGCTATTTCTGTTTCGGCTGTTTTCAATTTGTTTATTTTAATGCTGGCTCTTAGAAAAAAAATCGGCCGGTTGGACGGGCGTAAAATGCTGGATTCATCTATTAGGATAATCTTTTCGTCTCTGGGCGCCGGGCTTTTCGCCTACTACTGTTTGCAACTCCTGGATCTATTTGTGATGACAGAAACTTTTTTAGGCATTTTCTTGCAAGGATTTGTGGCTGGCAGCGTCGGCCTCTTGGGTTATTGGCTTTTGGGTTATCTGCTTCATATGGAAGAGATGGCTATATTTATGGCTTCTTTGCAACGTAAATTATTTAAGAATGTCAAAGTTATCGAGGACACCAGTCAAGAGGGAACTGGAGCTTAATTAAATGTTTCTGATTAAAGGAAGTGTTTATTTATCAGCTTAAAAAGCATAGCCTAACTCCTTGATTTTAAAAGTTTTTCCTGTTATGATGTAGCCTAACGATTTAATTTTATGCCAGCATTAAATAAGGAAAAAATAAGAAATTTCTGCATTATTGCCCACATTGATCATGGCAAATCCACTTTAGCCGATCGCATGTTGGAAATAACCGGAACAGTTGATAAGAGGCATATGAAAGCCCAGATTTTGGATCAAATGGATATCGAGCAGGAAAGAGGCATCACTATAAAATTGCAGCCGGTTAAGATGAATTATGAAGGTTATGAATTAAACTTAATCGACACTCCCGGCCATGTTGATTTTACCTATGAAGTTTCGCGCAGTTTGATGTCGGTGGAAGGGGCCATACTACTCGTTGATGCCACTCAAGGCATACAAGCGCAAACCTTGGCTAACTTGTATTTGGCTTTGGATCAAAATTTAGAAATCATACCGGTAATCAACAAGATAGACTTGCCCAATTCGCAGGTGGAAAAAGTAGCCCGGGAAATCGTGGGCATCTTGGGTTGCAAGGAGGATGAAATTTATAAAGTTTCAGCCAAAACCGGCGAAGGCGTGGCCGAAGTTTTGAAGGCGGTTATTTTAAAGGTTCCGGCTCCGCACTTGTGGCCCGAGAGGAAAGATCTGCGGGCGCTTATTTTTGATTCCACTTATGATGAGTACAAAGGTGTGATCGCTTATATCCGGGTTTTCGAAGGCGAGATTAAAACCGGCCAGGAGATAAAATTTGTTTCCAATAAAAAATTAGCCAATGTGATTGAAGTCGGTTATTTTTCGCCCCAGTATGTTAAGAGCGGTAAATTGGAAACAGGGGAAATAGGCTATGTGGTGACAGGCCTAAGGGATGTATCTCAAGTGAAGGTGGGCGACACCATTACTTTATCAGGTTCTCAGGTAGAGCTTTTGCCTGGTTTTCAAGAAGTGAAGCCGATGGTTTTTGCGGGGGTTTTTTGTAAGGATGGCAGCGATTATTCCAAGTTGCGTGAGGCGATAGAAAAATTAAAACTCAACGACGCCTCCCTCATGTACGAGCCGGAAAATTCCCAGGCCTTGGGTTTTGGTTTTAGATGCGGTTTCTTGGGTCTGCTCCATTTGGAAATTTTCCAAGAAAGATTAAACCGCGAGTTCGACCTGGATTTAATCGTGACCACGCCCAGTGTGGCTTATAATGTTTTTTATAAGGACGGCAGTCATAAAATTATTTATAATCCGGTTGAATTTCCGGATCCGACTTTCATAGATTATGTGGAAGAGCCGATTATGCAGGTTGATATTTTTACGCCCAAAAATTATTTAGGCGGCATTATGCAAATGACCACGGAAAAAAGAGGGACCTACATCAATACCGAATACTTGGATCAGGAGGTGGCCATTTTGCATTACTACGTGCCCCTAACCCAATTGATAGTTGACTTCTATGATAAGTTAAAATCGGTTTCTTCCGGTTATGCCAGCTTGAATTATGATTTTTACGGCTATCAAAAAGCCGAGGTGGTAAAAATGGACATACTGGTAGCCGAAGAAAAAATAGAAGCGCTTTCCCTTATAACCTACAGGGACTCCGCTAACGAAGTGGGCAAGAGGATAGTGAATATTTTAAAGAACGAATTAAACAAACAGCAGTTTGTGATTAAAATACAGGCAGCCATAAATGGCAAGATAATTGCGGCCGAGAGGATATCGGCTTTAAAGAAAGATGTTACAGCCAAGCTTTATGGCGGAGATTGGAGCCGAAGGCAAAAACTGTTGGAGAAACAGAAAAAAGGCAAAAAGAAAATGATGAATATTGGCAAAGTGGATATACCCTCAGATGCTTTCTTGGCGGTCTTAAAAAAATAAATATAAGTAAAATATAAAACCCCCAGATATCATCTAGAGGTTTTTTATTTTGGGTATTTCGCCGTTTTCAAAGAGCCGGCTTTGCTTCATTTTGTCCATTAGATCTTCTGGTGATACTGGAAAAATATCCATACTGTAATCAAACCAGGCCTTTTGAGCCAAGAATCTTGATCGCCAATTTTTGCCTAAAATAGACAAACATTCCAGCCACTCCCCACAAACATGAGAAACATCATCGCGGATATCTATATAAGCCTGTTTCCTGATTCGGGCTATGTTTTCTAATTTCTTAATGTGCCGCTGGGCGCGCTTTAGTTGCCTTTTAAGCGTGGCAATTTCCAGTTTTTGCCTTTTGTCATTTTCCATGGCCTAGCTCCTTTTATGATGGCGTTTAAAATAAAGGAACGAAAGTGAATATTACCATTGATAAAATCATGATAATAACTATGATTGTCCAAATAAGTTTTTGCAATTTTTGTTTCTTCATAACACTATCAATAGTAATAAAAATATCGGCAATTGTCAATCAAGCCGGTTTTTGGTAAAATACAATCTGTATTTAACGCATTATTAATTATTTAGTTTATATAAATGCCTAAAAAATGGCAGGTTACCAGTCCTATAGAGAGCGGTGCCATCAAAGGTGTGCCGGAAGAAAATAGGATAATTTTACAATTGCTGCATAACCGGGGATTTGACGATGCCAAATCAATCAATGATTTTTTAAACCCCGATTATGACAGTCAGATTTTGGATCCTTTCTTATTTAATGATATGGCCAAGGCGGTAGAGAGGATTTTGCAAGCGGTTAAAAATAATGAGCTGATAATGATTTATGGCGATTATGACGCCGATGGCGTTTGTTCCACCGCCATTTTATACAGCGCGCTTAAAAAATTAGGAGCGCAAGTCAGTATCAGGATACCCTTCAGGGAAGGTGAGGGCTACGGCCTTAATATGACGGCGGCCAAGGAAATAATTGATGGCGGTTATAAATTAGTGATAACGGTTGATTGCGGCATATCCAACAAAGATGAAGTGGCCTTTTTTAAAGACAATAAGGTTGAGGTGATTGTGACCGATCACCATAAGGAGCCGGACGAATTGCCCCTTGGCGCTCTGGCCATAATAAATCCTTCTCTTAAAGATTCTAATTATCCTTTTAAGAAGCTGTGCGGGGCGGGCGTAGCTTTTAAAGTTGTCCAAGGGCTGATTAAAAAACAGGCTGAATTTGCCTTAGCTAATAAAATTCCCATTGGCTTTGACAAATGGCTCTTAGATCTCTTGGCTATTGCCACAGTGGGCGATATTATGCCCCTTATTGGAGAAAACAGGATTTTTGTTAAATACGGCTTGATAGTTTTAGATAAAACCAGAAGAGCCGGCATTATGAAAATAGTTGAGAAAGTTAATCATTACAGCGGCAAGCTGGATACCCAATATATCGGTTGGCGCTTAGTGCCCAGGATCAATGCGGCTGGCCGTATTAATCACGCTTCCTTGGCTTTTGAACTTTTAATTTCCGAAAACGCTGAAGAATCAGATCGACTAGTGAAACAATTAGAAGATGAGAATACCAAACGCCAATCCATAACCGCCAGCATGCTTAAGGAAGTGGAAAATGAAATAGGCGAGGTAAAGGAAAAGAAATTGTTAATGGCGATCGGCCAGAATTGGCATCCCGGAGTTGTGGGCTTGGTAGCCGGGCGAATAAGTGATAAATACAATTTGCCGGCCATAGTGATTTCCCAAAGCAGTGATCAAGATGTTTCAGCTGGGGCGATAAAATATATCGGTTCGGGCCGAAGCGTGGAAGGTTTTGACATCACTAGCGCGCTTAATGAGTGTGAAGAATATTTGGACAAATTCGGCGGACATCCTCAAGCTTGCGGTTTTACTATTTTGGGCCAAGACAATTTGCTTGGCTTTAAGGAAAAAATAAGCGCGATTGCTAGCCGCGCCCTGAAAGATTTGGATTTAAGAAAGGTTTTAAAAATCGAGGCAGAAATAGAGTTAGCCGACATCAATTGGTATTTTTACCATAAATTAGAAAAATTTGAACCCTTTGGCGAAGGCAATAATAACCCTCTTTTTTTGGTTAAAAATTTGAATATCGAGCAGGTCCAAACAGTGGGCGGCGACGGCCAGCATTTGCGAGCCATGGTTAGCCAAGTTAATCATCCCGTCATTCATAAGATAATCGGCTTTTCCTTTGGTGATTGGTGCGCCAAATTGAATGTCGGCGACAAAATAGATGTGGTTTTTGAAATAGGCGTAAACGAGTGGAATGGCCACAAGGAATTGCAATTAAAAGTGATTGACTTAAGGATGAGCGAATCATAAGTTGTTGACAATCCGTTTGGATATGCTATAACTTTGGTAGTTAGAAGGAGATAGCACATTACATAAAAAGATCAATAGGCACAAGGAGGAATAATCATGTTTTCCAACGCTGTTAGTGATAGGATTAGGCAAAGATTATTTACCATCAGGATTAATTATGATTTAACTATCGATCAAATGATTTCTTTGGGTGGTTACTATGAAATTGATCATGATATTTCTAAAATAACTTTTCCGATAATCGGCAGCGGGCAAATGGAAGCGGATTTAAGAGTTTTTCCTTTTGACCATTCTGTTGAGTCGGCTGAAGTCATAGCTGAAATTAAACAAGCCAATTGCCAGCTAGCCAAAATAGAACACCTTTTATTTTTTGGCGCTAAATATCCGGAAGTTCAAAAACAGCTGCCCATTTCCGCTTTAGGTTCTGTTTGGCAATTTTCCAGAAGCCTTTCTTCGGTAGCCAGCTTGGATGTTTTTCAAACAAATTTTCGTTGTTTGAGATTGGATTATTCCAATATGGTTTGGGATGCCTACAGAGGCTTTTTAGCGGTAGTAAGTAAATAGTTTTTCTTCATCAATTAATAACTCCGGGATATTTATTCTGGAGTTTTTTATTTAACAAGGCCAGTTATTTCTGTTATAATTAAATAAATTATTATTTGTTTTAAGTAAAGGTAAATTAAAAAAATAAAAACCTCACTACGAGAGTGAGGCGGGAAAGAGCGATGGTTAAGATAGGGGATTGAGTCGGCATTGGCTCGGGTCGGGCAAAGGATCTGGCGCAGGACTGAGCGTCGGTCCGCAACCCGAAACTGCCCCTTCTGAAGCACCGCAAGCGCACTCAGCGATAGCGCAGTCTGATACAAATGTTGCCTTTCCGAAAAAATGTGGTCCGTATTTTTGTTCCTGTGGCATATTGATCTCCTTTCTGATTGTTGGCCAAGAAAACATAATAAAGAGCGGTAAATGAAGTATACTCTTAATAATATTAATGTCAATATCATGATCAAAGCGATTTTACACACCGATGGAGGAGCCAGAGGCAATCCCGGCCCGGCCGGCCTAGGCGCGGTTTTAGAAATGGGTGATGACAAACTGTTTTTTAAAAAATATATTGGCGAAGCTACTAATAATCAAGCGGAATATCAAGCGCTTATTTTAGGTTTAACCAAAGCTCAAGAAAGGGGAGTGGCAGAAGTTGATTGTTATCTGGATTCAGAACTGGTGGTGAAGCAATTAAATCGCGAATATAAAGTTAAAAATGAGGGTATAGCCCCGCTTTTTATAAAGGTTTGGAATTTAACCCAGCAGTTTAAAAAAGTAAAATTCATCCATGTTTTTAGGGAAGACAACAAGGAGGCTGACAAGCTGGTTAATGAAGCCATCGATAAGGCTGTTTAAATTTTTATCTTTTAATAAGTCTGCCTGGTTGGCAGATTTTTTAGTTTTTATAGTTTGACAAATTCGGTATTTAGTGCTAATATAATTTGTTAGCTCAATTAGCTAATTTAAGCTGTTACCATTAGGTAATGGCTTGATGAGCACGTTACATTTTCAACTGCTAGCCGGAATTATTCCGGAAGCAACAAGGAGAAAGTTATGAGTAGTGGATTAGTGGCTTTGATTTGCGCCGTTGTCGGAGCAGCTCCGTTACTGATCGGCGCTGAATTTGTTATTACGGCGGTTATGGCCGTGATTTATTTCATAATTGGTTGGCTAATAATTTATCTGGGAGCGCCATCGACTGTTTATCCGTTATTTGGCGGTCCAGGATTATTAATATTTGTCTGGTGGATATGTTCAGCTATAGTCGATTTGGTATCGTCTGATACTCGCGATTATAGGACTGGACGCAGTACTCCGCCTCTGGTCTGGGTTTTGGTAGTGCTTGCTTTTATTACTTACATCGGAGCAGTTATTTTCAATAGTGGTGTTTTTAAGGCCAGTGGCTATGCGTCGCTTATCGGTCAGCCGGAAGAACATATTTGGACTCAAGATATCCAACCAAAAGACCCGAAGCATATGCTGATGGGTTCTAGAGAAAATGCTTTGTATCAGGCGGATAAGGCACTAGGCCAAGCTGGTGCTATTGGTTCGCAGTTTCAAGTGGATGTTGGACATGTGACATTGCAAAAGATACATGACCAATGGTTTTATGTTGTGCCACTTGAGTATCGCAGTTTTTCCGTCTATTGCTCGGTCGATGATGGCATTCCGGCTTATATCCAGGTTTCAGCGGAAGATCCTAATCGTCAAGCGCAACTGGTGGAATTGAAAGAAAAAATGAAATACGCGCCCAGCTCATATTTTGGCACCTACCTCAAACGCCACATGCGCTATAACGGATTTCTGGATTCTGATATGTACGAATATCTGTTTGAAATTGACGAGGAAGGCAATCCGTGGTGGGTGGTGCCGATTTTCAAGCCGGAGTTCGGTTGGTGGGGTGAAAAACTCACCATGGTGGCTCAAGTCAATCCAGCGACCGGAGAAATAACGGAAGTGCCGCTAGAGGAAATACCGGCGTGGATGGACAGAGTTTTTCCTGGTGAACTGGCTCAGAAATATCTTACCTGGCATGGCATGTATAGCCAAGGCTGGCTCAACAGCTGGTGGGGTAAAAATGAACTGACTATAGCTCAAAGTCCTATACTGATTTATGGCGCCGACAGTGAACCATATTGGGTGACCGGCATTACATCAAACAATAACAATGACAATTCCTTGGTAGCCCTGGCTTACACTGATGCTAGAACTGGCAAGCCGGTGATTTACAAAGCTTCCGGCGGATTAACTGAAGACGCGATTTTGGGTGCTGTTAATAATAATGAGAAAATCAAGTTTCGGCAATTGCATGGGGTTAATCCGCAATTATACAATTGCTACGGTACTATGGCTTCAGTTGTCCCGCTCCTTAATGGCAGCCATATTTTTCAAGGCGTTGCTATTGTGGATATGATGAATCCACAGAAGATGGCTGTTGGAGATAATCAGGAGCAGGCGCTGCGGCAGTACCAACGGTTGTTGGATAAAAACGGCCAACAGATCGCTTTGGACAATTCCCGAGCGGTTGAGTCGCTGGATGGCAAAGTTGTCCGTATTGGTTATGATTTCGGTTCTGGCGTCTATTATCTGATGCTGGAAGAAAGCCTCGGGCATCTGTTTACGCTTGATGCGACAGAGCATCCTGAATTGCCATTGACACAGCCTGGTGATGATGTACATCTGGAGTACGAGAACAGTGGCGAGAAAGTCATGCCTGTCATCGGATTCAGCAATCTGGCCATCCCGCTTCTTGATGGCACAACAAATGAACAAGCTGTCAAAGAGCAAGCTGATGAGCGCCGTGACCAGGAAAAGGCTCGTAATCTTGCGCCGACGATTCAAGAAAAAATTAAGGATCAGGTGGAAGATATGACGCCCGAAGAACTGCAACAGTTTGAAAAAAAATTAGAAAAATAATTGCACATTAATTTAGCCCCCAGTTGAGCATTGCTTGGCTGGGGTTTTTTATTTATTTAACCTTTTATTTTTATCAGAACTTGACATTAACATATTTTTATGATACAATCCTTTTGTCCAGATAAGTTGGATGGCTACCCCGATTTTTAAATCGGGGAGGAAAGTCCGAACACTCTTTGATCGTTAAGATTAAAGTCATGGTAGTGGGTAACGCCCACCTGCTATGTCGCAAGGCATAGTAAGGACAAGTGCCACAGAGACAATACTAGCCATAGCTTCGCTTTGTAAATTACAAATCCAAAATATCAAGCTCCAAATTAATTTGTAATTTATTTGATATTTGTAATTTACAATTTGGAATTTATAGAGCAAAGCTATGGTGAAAGGTGAAAAGTGTCATGGTGTTTTAGGCTAAGAATGGGATATCCCCTTAATCTAAAGCTACACGACTCGGCTGTCGGCGACCGGCAGTTTGCGGTAAACTCTACCTGGTGCAACCCCAAATACAGTAGGGGGCTAGAACTGGCCAGCAATGACCAGTCAAGATAGATTGCCATCTCCCATGTGGGGAACAGAATTCGGCTTATAGGCTTATCTGGACAAAAAAGAACAACTCTATTGACGGGTTGTTTTTTTGTTGCCATAATCAAATTACCTGAAGCGTAATTGGGCTAAAAGCGCTTCCCAGTAGGTCTAGGCCCAGCCGCCAGTTGAGTTTGGCCAATAGGTTATAGAACCTAGCCAAATTCTCCAGCTAGTTTGCTCAGGCAAACAAGTAGGTATTACCGAAGAAAAGAGCTGCTGGCGGCTCTTTTTTTATTGACAATTTTTGTTTTATATGGTAGTATTATATGTTAATATATTTATATGAAAAGATCAGAAATAGCTATTTCAGCCAGTTTGGTACCAATTGATTATCTAACTGTTGTCTTGGCTGGAATTGCTTCTTATTTTATCCGTTTTTGGCAGCCGATTCAGGAAATTAGACCGGCTGTTTTTGCTTTGTCTTTTGAATCTTATCTGGCTCTCTTGTGGGGTATAGCTTTTATCTGGACAATCGGCTTTACTCTGGCCGGCCTTTATTCCATGCGCGGTACCAGGCGGCCGATTGATGAGGTTTATAAAATCATACTTGGATCTTCCACGGCGGTGGCGATTTTGATGTTTATATTTTTCTTCAGCCGAAATTTATTCGATTCCCGTTTTATCATAATTGTCGGTTGGATTTTTTCTACTGTTTTTGTCATTATCGCTCGGGGCATAATTCGTTTCATTCAGCATTATCTTTATAAATACGGTTTGGGCGTGCACCGCGTTGTTATAATCGGCAAAGGTAAGTTAGCTCAGGAAGTGGCAGAAAGTTTTAAAAGCGATGTTAAAGCCGGCTTTAAAGTTGTTGGCCGATTTTCTGACTTTAGTTCTTTGACGGAAAAAGAAATACTGCAAATGATCAAATCCGACAAGATAGATGAAGTTTTGGTGGCCGATTCAAATATTTTAGATGAGGAAGTAAATCAGCTTAATGATTTTTCTTATTTAAACCACATTACCTTAAAATTTGTGGCTGGCATTTTTGATACCCCCATAACTAATTTTGAATTCAATACCATTGCCAGCCTGCCGATAATAGAAGTTAAGAAAACCAAGTTAGACGGCTGGGGCAAAATCTATAAAAGATTTTTTGATATATTGATTTCTTCTGTTTTTATAATCATCGCTTCGCCCATCTTGCTTGTAACTGCCTTGTTTATAATAGTTGATTCTAAGGGAGGGATATTTTTTTCTTACCAGCGCATCGGCCAATTAGGCCGGCCTTTTAGATATTTCAAATTCCGTTCCATGATAAAAGACGCGCACCAAAAGAGATTTGATGATGATTTTGTAAAAGAGCATGAAAATTTGCGCCAAGGCACGCCCATGATTAAGTTTAAAAATGATCCGCGCATAACCAGGGTGGGGAAAATTATCAGAAGATTTTCCGTAGACGAGTTGCCGGAGCTGTTTAATGTTTTTATCGGCAAGATGAGCTTGGTTGGACCTCGTCCGCATGAGGTTGAAGAGGTGGCCGAATATAATAGCCATCAGAAGCGCGTTTTAACTGTTAAACCGGGCATGACCGGCATGGCTCAAGTTTCCGGCCGATCTGATTTGGATTTTGATGAAGAAATAAGATTGGATATTTGGTACATGGAAAATTGGAGTCCTAAGTTGGATTTTCTAATTCTGCTTAAGACGCCCTTTGCTGTTTTAAAAAGAAGAAAGACGGAATAACTTGTTAAAACCTTGACATTTTTAGAAATCCATTGTATACTGTTATGTTGTACCTTGTAGGCCAATCACGCTTGGATCCATAAAGACAAAAGGAGATAAGAATGAAAAAGAATACCAAGATTATGTTGATATTTCTGGCATTTATTGCGGCATTACTTTTGTGCGTTTTCTTGTTCAATTTAATCATACCAACTCTTATTACCAACGGTAGTTTGGAATTAGCTTCTGATTTGGCTAAAATTCGGGAAGTAGAAGATGGGTATGTTTTCACTGATATCACAGATTGGTGGGGACAGCCAATTAAAATAAGTTGTGGTTCAACCGAAGACGGCATGGCTTTTATTTATACGTCTATTTCTCCAGGCAAAGATGAAATCAGTGGCACCAGTGATGACTTGGAAAAATCCGTGATTGATTTGAATAAATCAAAAATGGTTGGCCGCTATAGTGCCAAAAAAGTTAAGGAATTTGTCAAAGGCTGGAAAGAAGGTGAAAAAGAACCAAGCAAATTTGACACTAAGTAATAATGAATAATTTATTATTCAAAACAGCAGGCTAATAAACCTGCTTTTTATTTGCCAAAAGATTGTTTTGTATGCTAAGTTATTTATCGCACCTTAACATCCAAGGATGACAATGATGAGTTTCTGGCTGCTTTTGTATTTTGTCATTTTGTATATTGCCGTATCTAATACGCTCCTGACACATTTTAAGAGGTACAGGCAGAGTATCCATATGGAAAATAACTCCACTCTGGTGATTTCTGGAAAAATTGTCGCCCTCACTTGGCCTATTTATATTCCAGTTGCTTTTTTGCTTCAGTTTTTTAATCTCATTAATCCGATTAAATTGGAAAAAAATCTGGAAGATATTATAAAAGAGCAGACTGAAAAAAATAAAGCCGCTTAATAATTTGAGCGGCTTTTTATTTGCCAAAAAAGGCTTAATTTTGTTAATATTAAGCCATGAAAATTGCTTTAGTCCACGATCATCTGGCCCAAGATGGCGGAGCAGAGAGGGTTTTAATAGCGCTCAAGGAAATGTTCCCGGAAGCGCCTATTTTTACGTTGCTGATTGATAGAAACAATACCAATGCTTTCTTTAGGGACAAGGAAATAAAAACTTCTTTTTTACAGAAGATTCCGTTGGGGGTTAAAAGATACCAATGGTGGCTGGCTCTGATGCCGCTAGCAACCGAGAGCCATAATCTAGAAGATTATGATTTGATCATCTCCAGCGCCTCGTCTTTTTCCAAAGGAGTAATAACCAAGCCGGGCAGTTTGCATATTTGTTATTGCCATACTCCCACCAGGTTTCTTTGGACCGATACTTATTCTTATGTTGAGGGTTTAAAAGTGAATCCTTTGGTTAAAATGATTTTGCCTTTTACTTTAAGAAAGCTGAGGCAGTGGGACAAATTAGCCTCTGATCGGGTTGATTTTTTTGTGGCTAATTCTAAAACTGTTCAAAGCAGGATTAAAAAATATTATAATCGGGAGAGCGAGATTATTTATCCGCCGGTTGATGTTAGCAGTTTTTATATTTCGTCCAGGCCGAAGAAATATTATTTGGCCGGTGGCCGGCTGGTGCCTTATAAAAAAATAGATTTGGCCGTCAAAGCTTTTTCCCGGCTGGGCATACCGCTGAAGATTTTTGGCGTTGGTCCGGAAATGAAATATTTAAAAAACTTGGCCAAATCAAATATAAAATTTTTGGGCAAAGTGTCAGACGAGCAGAAAAAAAGCCTTTATGCCAATTGCCTGGCTTATTTGAATCCGCAAGAAGAGGATTTCGGCATTACGGCTGTAGAGGCTATGGCGGCCGGCCGGCCGGTGATAGCTTATAAATCGGGCGGCGCCACCGAAACTATAATCGAAGGCCAGACAGGCGAATTTTTTGAGGAACAATGGTGGGAGGAATTGGCCGATAAAGTCATCAGATTCAACAGCCAAAAATACGATCCTTATTTTATAAGATCGCAAGCCGAAAAATTCAGCGTTGATAATTTTAAAAATAAGGTTAACAGCCTCTTATCAAAAATGACAGAAAATTATGAAAATAGGGATTGACGTCAGATGTCTAATGGTTGATAATTATTCCGGCATTTCCTGGTATGCCTTTAATTTGCTTAAATCAATTTTTGAATTAGATAAGGAAAATGAATACATTCTTTTTTATAACAGTTCCCGGAAAGTTAATCTGCCCCGGTTTGATCATCAGAATGTGCGCTCGGCTGGTTTTAGCCATTCCAATAAAATTTTTAATTTATCGCTTCTTTTAGCCGACAAGCCGAAGATAGATAAAATAATCGGTGGCGTTGATGTTTTTTTTATGCCCAATATCAACTTCTCTGCCCTCTCGAATGATTGCCGGAAAATAATCACTGTCCATGATTTGTCTTATTTAAGATACCCCCAGTTTTGGACTTTAAAATCCCGCTTTTGGCATCAGGTGCTTACGGCTAAAAGAATAATCCAAGAGGCCGATGCCGTTATAGCCGTTTCGGAAAATACCAAACAGGATTTAATTGATCTGTTAAGTATAAATCCAGAAAAAATAAAAGTGATTTATGAAGGCGTTGATCAAAAATTTCAAATTATTACAAATCAAGTTGAACTGGACAGGGTGCAAAAAAAATATAAATTGCCCGGCAAATTCATTTTGTATTTGGGCACTTTGGAGCCCAGGAAAAATATAGAAAGCCTCATTGAAGCTTTCAGTAAATTAAAAACAGATCATTATTTGGTGATTGGCGGAGGAGTTGGTTGGAAAGCAAAGAGGATTATAAAATTAGCCAAAGCCAGTAATAAGATTAAGATAATCGGTTATGTGGACGAAATAGACAAAAGGGGATTATACAATTTGGCTGATTTGTTTGTTTACCCGTCTTATTACGAAGGTTTCGGCTTGCCACTGGTTGAGGCTATGGCTTGTGGCGTGCCGGTGATTGGCGGCTCTAATTCTTCGCAAGTGGAAGTGGTTTCCGGCGCCGGCTTATTGGTGGATCCCTACAATATAAACGATATTGTTAAGGCCATGGAGTTTATTTTAGGAGATCAAGTTTTAAGAGAAAAGTTAGTAAGGAGCGGATTGGATAATATCAAAAAATATAACTGGCAGCAGACGGCCAAAGAAACCCTGGAGTTATTTTTGGGACAATAAAAAAATCTCACCGAAGTGAGATTGTGTTAAAGAGTGTAGAATATAATTTTTATAAAAAAGAAGAAATAAGATACTTTAAGAATTCCCAAAAAGTAATCGCTGTGAGTGAAATCAAAGCATGGTATAGGCCAGTTTTTAACACTCCGTAATGTTCAACGAGGTTCATTATCATTTTACGTGCTGGTGATATGGCAACACTGCAAAAGATCATTAGGATTATAACAGATAAAACACCTGAAAAAATCAGCGGCATAATTAAAAAAGAGGTTGAGTTATTAAACATCATTTTCTCTCCCTCTCTTTTTTTTGCCGGCCCTCGCTACTGGCTAAGAGCCAAATAGTTGCCGAGAAAGATACGCCCCCGCTTAAAAACCAGAAGATGTAGTGGAAAACGGCTGTTGTAGAACTAACTTCTTGATCGTTTAAAATCTGGCCGATTCCTGACGACCTATCCAGGAGCAGAGCAGAGCCGATAAACAGGCCGCAGATGCAAATAATAATCGCTAGCAGACTTACTGTTTTCATAAATTACTGATCTCCTTGTTGGTTTCTAAAATATTGCTCCCAGCAGATTGCCGCAGAGAAAGGTGAAATAAACTACTATTATCACTGTGATTATAATAACACCAAGTTGTTTGGGCGTATATTTTACAGTCATGACTATTTGTTTCTATTTCTTTCTGATTTCTTTAATAAGATAATCAATTTTATGAGATATAGCCCAAAGTGAAAACAAAATAGATGCTAGTATTAAAAAATACATCTTGTTCTGGACTAATGATTCGTCTGGAGTAAGTTTTGAATATGACATTAAAGCCAAAAATACACAAATAACGGAAAATATCATATTAATGACACCCATGTTATTTTCCTCTTTCTGGTTGTAAATGTTGTTAAAGTTCTGATTAAACTATATACTGATAATGTAACTTATCATAAAATAACTTTTTTGTCAAGGTTTAAAATCAAGGTATGCGCATAGGAATTGACGCCCGCTTATACGGCGCCAGACACGGCGGTCTGGGACGCTACAGCGAAAACCTAATCAAACAATTGGAAAAAATTGATTCTAAAAATCAGTATTTTATTTTTTTGGCCCAAAATAATTTTAATGATTATCAGCCGCAAAGCAAAAATTTTAAAAAGGTTTTGGCTGATTTCAGGGCTTACAGCTTAGGAGAACAAATATTTTTTCCGCGGCTGTTGAAAAAATACCAACTTGATTTAATGCATTTTACTCATTTTAATGCGCCTGTTTTTTATCGGCGCCCGTTTATTGTTACCATTCATGATCTGATAATTTCCCATTATCCCCATAGCCGAGCCACCACCTTGAATCCGATAATGTATAAGATAAAATTATTTTTTTATCGCTTAGTGGTAAACAATACGGCCAAAAGAGCTAAGAAAATAATTACTGTTTCCGACTGCAGTAAAAAAGACATTATAAAATTATTAAAAATAAATCCCTCAAAAATAAGCGTTACCTATGAAGGGGTTGGTTTGCCCCAAGATGGCCAGGCTGATTGCGCCCGGCTAAAGTCTGATTTGGGCATTAAAAAAGATTTCTTGCTTTATGTCGGCTCGGCTTATCCGCATAAGAATTTAGAAAAGTTGCTCCAGGCGTTTAAAAGTCTGAATAGGGACATCCAGTTGGTTTTGGTGGGCCAGAAAAATTATTTTTATGAGAGGTTGGAACAAACCGCCCAAACGCTAAGTTTAAGCGGCCGAGTTATCTTTACCGGTTATTTGGATGATGAAAAATTATCATGTCTTTATAAAACTGCCGCTTTATATGTTTTCCCAAGTTTAATTGAAGGCTTTGGCTTGCCGCCGTTGGAAGCCCAGAGCTACGGCTTGCCGGTTTTAAGCTCATCGGCCTCTTGCCTGCCGGAGATATTGGGCGATAGCGTTGTTTATTTTAATCCGGAAAATGAAACTGAAATAGCTAAGTCTATTTCTAATACCTTAGATAATCAAGAACTTCTTCAAGCATTGAAAATTAAGGGCCAAGCCAATTTAAAAAAGTATTCTTGGGAAAAATGCGCCTTAGAAACCCTGGGGCAATACGAATCTTAACCTTTTAGATTAAAGCATAAACAGGCGGTACAAGCCTGTTTATTTTTTTATCCCCAGATATATTTAATTAAGTTGTTCCAACTTGCCGGTTTATGTTATAATAATACTTATCTAAAGAGAAAAATTTCTTAAATCAGAAGAACAATTTTGTAATGCCTCACAAAAGACAAAGTGCAGCCAAAAAGACCATAAAAACCAAGGTCAAGAAAAGGCTAGCGAAGAAAAAAGCGGTATTATCAAAGCGAGTTAAAAAGATTTTTAACAGCCCCGATGAATCGCTAGGCGTTGTTATGTTTGATCATGCCAAATCAAATGATTTTTTTGATGTTCCGATAAGCTTATCTTCGGGCAATTCTGTCAGCATAAACATAGTCAGCCACCCGCTGGATCAATATTCCTCTCCTCATTTGCTCAATCTATCAACCAGGCGTTATATAGAACGGGTTAAGCCGGTTTTGGATAATAATTCTAATCTTAGCTATCAAGATTTGCCGGCGGGTGAGTTTTTGGAGAAAATCCATGTTTTTGAATTATTGTCTTTGGAAGAAAGCGAGATACTTAATTTTCTTAAACAATCATGGCTCATAGCCATGCGCTGGCTTAAGAAGCCTTTTTACAAAATTGATTTATCCCCTAAAATACCGTTAGCCAAAAAAGGGCATAAAATAAACCAACTTGATTTATGGCAAGAAATATCAGTTATAAATTTGGTTGTTTTTCTCGCCTCCAAGGTGGGCAATATGTTTTGGGTTGTTGGCCAAGTGATCAGCTACGCTTACTTAAATTTGTTAAGTCGGTACACCAAGCGCGATGAAATTGTTCATTTTACCTCCAAAGAAATTCCGGTTGCGCCTCCGCCAAAAAAAGTTTCGCTTAAGGAAATGCCGGTAAAATATAAGGCTGAAAAAAAGAAATTAGATTTTAAACGAATATTTTCGGCTTGGTCTATAGATAAAATGTCTTTAAAGCCGCTTTTGGCTTTTTTGGCCATAGCCTTGGCGATAGCCATACCGATTAGGTCTTATTTTTATCTGGAAAGCGCCAAAGAAACCAAAGGCCAGGTTTTGGGCACGGCCGAAGAAGCCTTAACCAGCTTAGAATCAGCCCAGACTGCTTTGAGCGACTTTAAGCTGGGCGAAGCGGAAGAATATCTGGCTGCTGCCAATAAGAATTTTGTTTCCGCCCAGGATCAGCTGGGAGAAATAAAATCTTTTTTAACAGTTTTGGCCGGTACTATCCCTTTAAACAATACTTTTAGAAGCGGAACTAATTTGCTTGATTTAGGCGAAAAATTAACTAAGGCCGGAGAATATTTAATTGCCGGCTTAAATGAATTTTCAGCTGATTCTGATTTTTCACTGTCTTCCAGAATCAAGAATTTTAAAGCCAGTAGCCATGAAGCCTTAGTTCAAATAACTTCGGCTCAGGAAAATTTGGATAAAATAAATATCAAGCATTTGCCCCAAGAGAATCAGGAAAAATTCTTGAAGTTAAAAGAGAATCTGCCAAAATTTACAGAGAGTCTAAAGAAGTCCGACGAAGTGATGCAATTTGCCATAAATTTTTTGGGTGATAATGGTTTAAAAAAATATCTTATAGTTTTTCAAAATGATAACGAGCTTAGGGCCACCGGCGGATTTATGGGCAGTTTGGCCGTAGCTGATTTTAAAAACGGCAATTTAGAAGGCGTAACCATGCCGGCCGGCGGAACTTACGATTTAAGAGCCGGTTTTACAAAACTGCTCAAAGCGCCAGAGCCTCTAACCCTAATCAATCCTCGTTGGGAATTCCAAGATGCGAATTGGTGGCCTAATTGGCCGACCTCGGCGCAGAATATAACTTATTTTTATAATAAAAGCGATGGCGCTACTATCGACGGGGTAATTGCCATTAATTCTGATTGGCTGGGAAATCTCTTGGATGTTATCGGCTCGATTGAAATGCCGGATTATAATAAAACAATAAGCTCGGCCAATTTTGAAATGGAACTCCAAAAAAGCATAGAATTGGAAGCGGATGATAAAACACAGCCCAAGAAAATATTAAGCGATTTGGCTCCTAAATTGATTGAAAATATTTTTGATGTCACTCCGGATAAGATGCTGGGCTTGGTTTCTGTTTTTAGCCAAGGTTTGAAAGAAAAAGACATTCAAATTTATATGACAGATGAAAACGAGCAGACATTCGTGGCTCAAAATAATTGGGACGGCCGGATGAAAAATGCTCAAAAGGATTATTTAAGCGTGGTAGCCACCAACATTGGCGGCGGTAAAACTGATGAGGTGGTCAACCAGGAGATTTATCATCAAGCCTCCATTTCTCCCGATGGTTCGGTGGTGGATAGTTTAGTTATCCATAGAAGTGATTTTGGCCCCATTGATAATATCTTTACTGACACTCCCAACAGAAGCTTTATTAGGGTTTATGTGCCGTTAGGCAGTCAGCTAATTTCGGCTGAAGGTTTTAAGGGGCCCAAAGATAGCGAATTTACAACTCCTGATGAATATTTAGAAGAAGATGAAAGGTTATTGAATGAAAAGCTGGCTACAATTGATCCAGACAGCTCAACTAAAATTTACACCGAAAACAACAAAACGGTTTTTGCCAATTGGCTGACGCTTAAGCCGGGCGAAGATAAGGATATTTTATTGGTTTATAAGTTGCCTTTTAAAATTGATCTAACCAAAAAAGAGGTGGAAGCCAAGGGAATTTTAGGCAAGATAAAAGCCGTTTTTTATCCTAAATATTCTTATGACTCTTATAGCCTACTGGTTCAAAAACAAGCCGGCAGCAACAATGACAAGTTCTTTGGCCAAGTTGAATATCCAAATGGCGTTTCTCCCAATGTTTCTTATCCCAGTAAAATTGAAAATAATAACGGCGAAAGCGTTTATAAAGATGATTTATTGCAGGATTTATTTTATTTTATCGGTCTTAAAAATTAAATTACACTATTAATATATAATTACCATGCCTGTCCAAAATTACCCAGCAGAAACTGGTGATGAAATTTTAAATTCATCGCCACAAACTTCAAAAGGAAAAGTTGTTTCATTAAAAAATAAGCCTAAAGCCAAAAAGCCGGTTGTCACCATGCAAGATGATTTGGCTGGTTTGATTTCCAAAAAGAATCGTAGTTTTGGCAAACAGGTTGATTTTAAGAAAAGCTCAGGTAATTCCAAAAGTGATACGGATATGAGAAGGAAGCTGACGGAAGTTTACACTGATGGCGATGGTGAGATTCCCGATTTGACTAGACTGGAAAAAAATGAAAGGCCTCTTTGGAAAACCATTATTTATTCTTTGATTGGCGTTTTTTCTGTTCTTCTGGTTGTGGCCATTTTGGGCTTTTTTGTTTTTTCAAAATTAGAAACAAATAATTTCACCAATGAGCGCATTACTTTAAAATTGGAAACTCCCATTACTGTAGTTTCCGGACAAGAAGGCATTTATAGCTTAACCATAACCAACAAGGAAAAAGTGGATCTTTATAATTTAGAATTGGAGCTTTTTTACCCTGATAATTTTGAGCATATTGATTCTTTGCCAAAAGCCAGCGGCGATAAAAATAATAAATGGAGCTTTAGCGGGCTTAAGGTTGGCGAATCGCAAAAAATAGAATTAAAAGGCAAAATGATTGCTGCTATTAATTCCACTCAAACTTTTCGGGGTGTTTTAAATTTTAAGCCCTCAAACCTAAATGCCAATTTCAAACAGGAAACAATCGTTGATGTGGTGGTGGCGTCTTCTGTCTTAAGTTTAACCGTAAATGGCCCGGAAAAAATCTTGGCTAATCAGGAAGCTGAATATACCTTGAATTATGAAAATCTATCAGATGAAGATTATAGCGATCTGCAAGTGGTTGTTGATTATCCGGAGTCATTTGTTTTTGAATCAGCCGAAGGCAAAGCCAGCAATGAAACCAATAACACTTGGGATTTAAAAGAGTTAAAGGCTGGTGAAAAAGGCGAGATAAAAATAAAAGGCAATTATCTCACCGCTGAAACAGGTGGCAATCGCAATTTTGTGGCCAGAATACTTCTTAAATATAAAGATGATTATTATCCTCAAAGCGAAGAGACTTTCATCACCGAAGTTATCAAAGATCAATTAAGCTTGCAGCTCATCATTAACGGCTCGGCTGAAGATCAATCCATTAATTTTGGCGACTTGTTGGTTTATACCATTCATTATAAAAATACCGGCGAGGACAATTTAGAAAATATACAAATCAAAGCTAAATTAGATTCAAAAATATTAGACTGGAATACGCTTCAAGATGACAACAATGGCGTTATCAGTAGTAATTCCATAATTTGGACCGGACGGCACATATCCAAATTATTAAAATTGGGAGCCGGTGAAGAAGGTGATATTTCTTGGCAGATAAGAGTTAAAGACGCCTCGGCTGTTAATGACCCCAGTATAGGCAAATTTAGCGTTGAAAGTTCCACTTCCGCCACAGCCAGCCAGGGGGGCGAGCTAAACGGCGAATCTTCGGTAACGACTAAGCCAATAGTTAATTCTATCAATTCTGATCTGGGCCTTACTGTCGCCGCCAGATATTACAATGAAGACAATATTCCACTAGGTCTTGGCCCGATAGAGCCTAGAGTGGGCGAATCGTCAACCTATAATATTTATTTAGAATTATCCAACAATTTGCATGATGTGGAAAATGTACAAGTGGTGGCTAAATTGCCCAGTAATGTTTCTTGGTCCAATAAAGAAAACCATGATATCGGTGATTTCTCTTACAATGCCGCTACGAGCGAAGCTATTTGGAATATTTCTAAGCTCAAGAAATCTTCCGAGCCGATTTTAGCTTCTTTTAATATCAGTATAAAGCCGGCGACTAGTGACAGGGGCAGGATACTCATACTTATTCCCAGTATAAATATGTCAGCCAAAGATTCCAATACCGGTACGACGATAAACAGCAGCGTTAAGGCTATTACCACCGCTTTCGATGACCCGATTTTGGGCCAGACCAAGGGCATCGTTCAATAATCTTAAAAATATGAAAGTTATTCGTCTGTTCGGAATTTTAATATTAATTCTAATTGTATTATTTATCATTTTTCATCTGATTGCTGATTATATTCGTTATCCGGGACAGGTTAATATGACGGAGATTGAAAGAAATAATTTTTTTAGTGATATCCAGACGGCTGATAATGAAAATCCGATCTTCGGCTTAAGTGATAATTATTATTACGTGCCAAACTTCTCTGGCGGTGTAGATTTTTTCGATCAAAATGGCAGATACGCGTTATTTAGCGCGCCGGGATCGATAAATGAAAGATTTTCGAAGATATTTGAAGATAATAATTATATAATCGTCTATTATTTCTGCGATTATGGGTCAGCAAGCCAATTTGACGACATACCGTTCTTCGAATGCAATTCAGAAAATAGTTTGCAAGTAGATTTTATTTTATACCATAAAATGACAGGAAAACTTACGCAAACATCTTTTTCTAAAGACAAATTTATTTTCAGCGCTAAACTCGCGGGTTATGATTCTGCCAGAAGACCTTATAGGTCGGATTTTGTCATAAATAACGACATTTTGTATGTTTTAGAAAATGATTTTTCCGAACAACCGCAGATAATAAAATCGAAAATATTCAAATTTGATATAAATAATGACAAATGGTCTGAATTCGCTGATAAAAAATGTCCGGAATGTTCTATTGGAACAATGGTGCTTAGAAAGGGCTATATTTATTGGCGGGAACGATATTCGGAACCTTGTTTCTTTATTTGTTTTGGCACCAGCAAGGACCTGGTATTTAAAAAGCAAGCTGAGTGAGATGAACAACATCTTAGGCTTGGGATACTTGGCTATTTTAATTATCAGTGTTATGATGGGCTGGTCGATTAAAAACAGCAAAAAATCAAATAATGTATAGACTTCTCAAACAATCAAAAAAATCCCAAGCTCGGTTGGGAATATTAAAAACCGCGCACGGCGATATTCAAACGCCGTTTTTTATGCCTATTGCCACCAAAGCGGCAGTTAAGAATCTGACAGCTCTCGAGGTCAAATCGCTGGGCGCTGAAATCATACTTTCCAACACCTATCATTTGTATTTGCAGCCGGGTTTGGAAGTTTTAAAAAAATTGGGCGGGTTGCATAAGATGATGAATTGGCCCGGCCCGATTTTAACCGACAGCGGAGGCTTTCAGGTTTTTTCTTTGTCTAAGATAAGAAAAATAATGCCCCAGGGCGTGGAATTCAATTCTCATTTGGATGGCAGCAAGCATACTTTGACGCCTAAGAAAGTTTTGGAAATACAAAAGATAATCGGCAGCGATATTGCCATGATTTTGGATGTTTGCCCCAGTTCCAAGGACACTAAAGCCAAAATAAAAGAAGCAGTTGATTTAACAACTCTTTGGGCCCAGGAAGCTAAAAAGTATAAAAAAGTTTTAACTAGCTCTCAATTGATGTTTGGCATTGTCCAAGGCGGCTTGCATCGCGATTTAAGGGAGGAAAGTTTGAAAGAATTAATTAAGCTGGATTTCAACGGTTATGCCATTGGCGGTTTGGCAGTGGGGGAGAGCCACAAGGAAATGTATGCCGTTTTGGATTATTTGGCTCCGCAAATGCCGGAAAACAAACCAAGATATCTTATGGGTGTGGGCACGCCGGAAAATATCGTGGAAGCTGTCAGGCGCGGAGTGGATATGTTTGACTGCGTCATTCCCACTCGAGAAGCCAGACATGGCCGGCTTTATGTGTCGTTGTCATTGCGAGGAAGCCGCAAGGCGACGAAGCAATCTAGGAGATTGCTTCGCTTCGCTCGCAATGACAGTTGGTATGAAACTATAAATATAACTAACGCCAAATTCAAAAACGATAAGACGCCGATTAATAATACTAATTTAAAAGAATATAGCCGAGCTTATCTGCACCACTTATTTAAAACCAAAGAGCCCTTGGCTTTGAGGCTGGCAACATTGAATAATTTAGAATTTTATTTAACTTTAATGTCTGATATTCGTCAGGCGATTAGAAAGGGGAATTTATGAAAAAAATAATAATAATTATTTTTTTTGTAGTTATTTTTATTTTGGTTCTGCTGGTGTTTTATTTTAAATTACCATCAGGAGTAACAGGCATAAAATGCGATGATGCCAAATATAATTATGGTAATTGTCCTAAGGGGTGTGAGAAAAGTTGCGTTGGGAGTCCTATATATGATGATGCGGGAAATATAGTCGGTGAAACAAATGATTGCAATGGCCCCGGTAGTTGTTCGTATCCGTTGTACAACAGTAAATGATAAATTTTAAGTTGCAGATGCAACTGTTTACATTTGGCTTATTTTGTGCTAAGGTTTTTTAGTTGAACAAGTAAGGAATAAACATGATAAATCCGGTTCGATTGACGGCTATAAGTGAAAGTTATCGCCTTTCCCATAATGGCATGCATCAGGGGAGAGTGGCAGCCTTGCAAGCGGAATTTGACGGCTTAATGATTAAAGCGCCGGGAGTATCTTTAGAAATTTCTCGGGAGGCTTTAAAAATAGCCGAAAAAAATAAAAATATTATAGAACAAAAGAGAGTGAAGCCTGTTGTTTCTGTCTCTTTATCTCATAATCATCATTCTTTTCGCCGGTAGTAGTTAATTGGCACTTTAAAAAGAGGGGAGGTGTTTCTCTTGGCTTTAGAAAATAAAGCCGATAAAAGTTTCAAAGTTAATATTTCTTTTAATGGCGGCAGGTGCTCCATGTCGATTTCCGGCCGATGTGATTGGACCAAGGATTCTGTGGTGATTAATAAACACCTAAAGACAATCTGGACTCATAATGAAATCACCGATTTAGATTTTGATTGCCGCGGTTTATTTTTTATGGGCTATGATGACGGATCTTTGGTAACTTATTTTTTGGCTCTAATATTAGAGCTAAGGAATAAATGTAATCAGAAAAATATAAAATTTTCTGTTCGCTTGAAGTCAAGGGAACAAGTGGATCTTTTTAATCTTTGGGGTGGCAGAATGTGGAAAATATTAGAGAAAAACTTATTATTTGATAATCCCGATTAAACATTATCGGGATTTTTTATTTCTCTTTATTCTGTTATAATTATTTTATGACCACTATAAATTCAGCCTACTTTTTGGCTATTTCAATCAGCTTGCTCCTGGCTTTAATAATTACTCCGCTAATTATCAAGGCGGCTTTTTATTTTAAGATTTTAGATCAGCCAGATAACAAGGATAGAAAAATCCATAAAAAAGCTGTTCCACTGCTGGGCGGTTGGGCTGTATTCTTATCGGTTTTTATTTCTATTTTTATTGTCAAGATTTTTGCCCTGGCTGATTTTTACGGCATTAGCAATAATTTTATTTTAGCCGTGTTTGTGGGGGGATTACTGATTATGATCGGTGGAACCTTGGATGATAAATATAATTTAAAGCCCTGGCAACAGATAGTCTGGCCTCTACTAGCGGCTGTCTTGGTTTTGTGGGCAGGAATCAGGGTGTCTTATATTACCAACCCGGTCGGCGGTCCCACCAGCGCCATTATTTATTTAACTCCGATCTGGGGCACGGCTATATCTTTTTTATGGCTGATGGGGCTAATGTATACCACCAAGCTTTTAGATGGTTTGGATGGTTTGGTTTCGGGCGTTACCGCTATTGCCGCTTTGATTATTTTTATGCTTAGTTTGAACTGGGATATTTTTCTTTCGGCCACTGGAGTTTGGGCCTTGTTACTCTTTGGCGCTTCTTTAGGCTTTTTGGTTTTTAATTTTCATCCGGCCAAGATTTTTTTGGGGGAGGGCGGCAGTATTTTTATGGGTTTTATGTTGGGGGTCTTGTCTATTATATCCGGCTCAAAAATAGCCACCACTCTTTTAGTCGTTGGCATACCGGCTTTAGATGTCTTGTGGGTGATAATAAGAAGAATCATGGGCGGCAAGTCGCCTTTTTCTTATGCCGATAATAAACATCTACATTTTCAATTGTTAAATATTGGTTTAAAGCATAGGGAAGCCGTGCTCCTGCTTTATTTAGTGGCTATTGCCTTCGGCTTCTTGGGAGTTTTAAGCAGCAGCTTGGGCAAACTACTTAGCTTGATAGGACTAATAATTTTTATGTCCTTGCTTATCTTATTAATTTACAGCCAATCCATTAGAAATGGAAAAAGACAGTAAAAATAAAAAAATATCTCTAGTTATAACCGTAGCTGTTATTTTTATCTTGGCTTTATTGTTATGGCTCCTTGATTTTTTTAGTCTTAAGCCATTATCTTTTAAAGATAAAAAAGTTATTATTGCCGGCCAGGAAATAAATGTTAAGATAGCCAGAACACCCAGTGAACAATCACTGGGCTTAGGCAAAACTAAAACCTTGGCGGAAAATAACGGCTTGTTTTTTGTTTATAATAATTATGTCATCCCCAGTTATTGGATGAAAGACATGGAGTTTCCTATTGATATCATTTGGATAAAAGACAATATGGTTATGGGCTACGAAAAAGATTTGAAGCCCCAGGGTAATAATGCTAATTTGCCTATCTATCAGCCCAAAACCTTTATTAACTATGTTTTAGAGGTTAACGCCGGCTTTGCGGATAAACACGGCTTAAAGATAGGGGATAGAGTAGAAATCCGCTAGATCCCTCGGTTTCGGCTTCGCCTTCACTCGGGATGACATTTTTATAATGTTGCTGCCCGAATACCCCTGGCTTTTAAGCCAGGGGATGAAGGGCAGTGTGAGGAAAAATACGTCGGCGGAGCCGACACCTTTCATTTGAAACCGCCCAGATACCCCGCTCTTTAGAGCGGGGGCGGGTTCATTTGATGCGGATAGAAATCCGCGTTATTATTTGACAAAAAAAAGCAAAAAGTGTAATATGTAATGGTTATATAAATCAATTTTTAATAAACATTATGAAAATTGCAGTTATTAAAACTGGCGGTAAACAATACGTTGTTAAAGAAAAAGATCAGGTTAAAGTGGAAAAGCTTAAGGCGGAAACCGGCAATAAGGTGGAGTTTGATGCTTTGCTTATAGCTGACGGCGATAAAATTGATCTAGGCTCGCCTGTTTTAACAACTAAAGTTGAAGGAAAAGTTTTAGGCCTAGGCCGAGCTAAAAAAGTTGTAGGCGTTAAATATAAGCCAAAAACCAGAGAGTCAAAGAAATTCGGCCATCGCCAGGAGTTTACTCTAGTGGAAATCAGTAAAATATAAAAGACAAGATTCGTTCCATTAGCTGGAACGAATTTTATTTTTGTACTTTACAAGAAAGGAGAATATAATGTGCGGAATTTTTGGTGCTTACAATTGCCATAAAGCGGCTGAAACCTGCTATGTCATGGGCCATGCTATACAGCATCGAGCCACCAAATATGCCGGCATAGTTTCCAGCGACGGAACAAATATCTTTTGCTACAAAAACGAAGGCATTATCCAGGATGTGTTTGATCAGGAAATATTAGATGAGCTTCATGGTACATGCGCTGTGGGCCATATTCGTTACGCCACAGTGGAAGATGACCCGAGTTGTGATAATGCCCAGCCGATTCTCGGTGTTTTTGAAGGTCAAGAGATAGCCATAGCTCATAATGGCAATCTCACCAATTGCGATGATTTAAGAAAGCTCCTCAAAGATCCCAGCGATCTTAAGACTAAAATGGATACGGAAATTATCCTCAGGCTGCTATGCCAATCACAGGCTCCGACTTTAGTGGAAAAGATCTATGATTCGGTTCGATATTTAAAAGGCACTTATTCCTTGCTTATCATATTCTCTGATACCATAATCGCCGTGCGCGATCCTTGGGGTAATCGGCCTTTATCTGTTGGGGTTGATGGCGGGAGCTTATTTTTTGCTTCCGAAACCATTGCTTTTGAAAGTCTGGGTGTTGAAACCGAAAGAGAAATCTATCCGGGCGAGATATTTATCACCAGTAAAGGCAGTTGTCAGTCTTATTATTTTGATGAGTTTGGCCTGTCGCATAATCCCTTAAAACATCCCTTGGCTCATTGTATTTTTGAGCTGATTTATTATTCCCATCCCGGGAGTGTAGTTTTTGGGGAACCAGTGGTTGATTTCCATCTGCGGGCAGGCAAAAAGCTGTGCCAGAAATGCCCGGCGGCGGCCAATTGTGTGGTGGGCGTGCCTGATTCGGCTGTTTATCACGCTGAAGGCTATGCTGATGAAAAAGGCATCAGTCCCACCAGAGGCATAACCAGGCATCACTATATTGGCCGGACTTTTATTTTGCCATTTCAGCGTTTGCGTGATTTGGCTGTGCGTAAAAAATTCATTATCATCCGCCAACTGGTGAAAGGCAAGGATGTTGTACTGGTTGACGATTCTATAGTGCGCCTGACAACTATGCGCGGTTTGGTTGGTTTGCTTCGCTCCGCCGGGGCCAAGAGCATTCATTTGCGCATTGTGGCTCCCATGATCATATCGCCTTGTTATTACGGTATTGATACACCCAATAAAAGCGAGTTGATAGCCGCCAATCATTCCAAAGAGGAAATAAGGCAAATTTGCGGAGCTGATTCTTTGGAATTTTTATCCCTGGATGATTTAAAAAGCCTGGTTTCTAATCCGCAAGATTATTGTTTCGCTTGCATGACAGGCGAATATCCAATCTAAACAAAATAAGCAATGCTAAAATAGGGCATTGCTTTTTTAATTATTTTTTATCTTTATAATTCCTTTCTGTCTTTGAGAGCGTTCTCTAGTGTTATTTCATCGGCATATTCCAAATCGGCGCCCATGGGGAGTCCTCTGGCTAGGCGGGTGATTTTTATATCGGGGAATTGTTTTATCAGTTTGCTTAGATATAAAGAGGTGGTTTCACCGCTCATATCCGGATTGAGGGCTAGAATTATTTCTTTGACTCCGTTGTTTTTTATTCTAATGAGTAATTCTTTGATTTTAATATTTTGGGGCGAGATATTTTCCAATGGGTTTATATTGCCTCCCAGAATATGATAAACGCCTTCAAAGGAGCCGGTTTTTTCTATGATGGCCATATCTTGCGGTTTGGCCACCACACAAATGATAGTTTTGTTTCTTTTTGGGTTACTACAGATATAACAAGGGTCGCTCTCGGAAAAATTAAAGCATATTTGGCATTGCCTAACATTGATTTTTAGGTGATCTATGGCTTGGCTAAACTCATGGAGCTCGTTTTGGGGCTGATAGAGCAGGTGGAAAACTAATCGTTCGGCGCTTTTGGGGCCGATGCTGGGAAGCTTAGAAAATTGATCTATTAGGTTCTGGATGATTAAAGGATATTTCATTTTTTTATCTAAATTTAGCTATTTTATGATATTATACACAATAGAAGTATTGACAAAAAATTATAAGTATGCTATTATGTTGATACATCGAGGTTAGTGCCAATGTGGCTATCCCCGACGCACATGTGGAAAACGCTATATTTTCACCACAGGCTCAAGAAGGAGGATACTACAGATGGAAGAATATCCGTCTGGATTTGAGTAGCTATTTAAGCCTCCCAACCGCCCCCAAGTGAGAGGGGCAAAATTAATAAACCGCGTGAGGCCATGCGATATCCGCATCGGCCACAACATCAGGAGGAAACTCCGGAATGCGACACATAAGTCGCGGTCGTGGTGCCTTTCGATAGCTTTTGGGGTGCCGGTGACTAATGCGATATGTGCGGGTCTAGTTCCTTAAATTGGGACAGCGGCCAAAATGCCAATGAGATTGATGCCGATTTAATCATGGCGGCGTCATCTCATCTGCTGTGTCCAGCTGGCACGGCGCGAGGCGTAGGCAAGACCTGCGAAATGTGTGCCACCGGCACCCCAGTTCCTTTTCCAAAAAAACTTCTTAACAAGAAAAAGTTTCGCCGATTCTTTCTAAAAAAGCGGCAACGCACCTTAAAAAAACAAAAAAACGTTCAAAAAAATCAACAAAAGACGTTTACAACAAAGACCAGCATTACAAGCCCTAGCTCAACCGAGTTGGGGCTTCTTCTTTTTTATAATGTTGCTGCCCGAATACGCCTGGCTTTTAAGCCAGGGGACGGGGGGCAGTGTGAGTAAAAATACGTCGGCGGAGCCGACACCTTCCATTTGAAACCGCCCAGACCTGCCCGCCATTGCCGTCCCTATTTTTTCTTAAAAACAAATTAGTTTTACGCAAACCCAATGCCTTAATCAATAAATTAAGGTAGGCGTAGGCAGGCGGGTACCCCGCTCTTTAGAGCGGGGGCGGGTTCATAATCCCGGAAACCCGCCGAACTGCGACATCTTTTGAGCCATGACTCTCTGGAC
>JAUSEE010000024.1 GCA_030650095.1 Candidatus Buchananbacteria bacterium | reverse complement strand
GAATCTACAAAACTGTTGCCGTTTTTATCACAATCAGTTGAATTAAAACTTATCCAGCCAATAGCTGAGCTTCCGGCATCTCCGCCATTCCAGGCCCAGCCGCTGAAATCTCCGGTGGCCGGGTCTATGGTTACACCCGGTGCCCAAGGCTGTCCATCTTGTTTATTACCATTAAATTTAATCCAGCCATTGTCGCCCAACGATAGAATTTTCGCCCAGCCGGTAACCATCTTATCGGAAAAACTATAGATCGCATCATATTTCAGGCTGGCCGGAGAATCATAAGGCGCAGCCGAAGGAGCGCCGGTTGCTCCGGGCCCGTCTAGGCGGCAGCTGATGGAAGAACAGTCGTTGTTTGCCTCGCAATACAATCCGGCATCAGCGCCACCGACGCAAGTTCTTCGATTAAAGCTTATCCAACCCATATTAGTACTCCAAGCATAACCGCTAAAATGACCTGTGGTTAAATCAATCTTTGCGCCATAATCTCGAACCAGAGTAGTGCCATTATCATTTCCATTGCAGCCGCTTGTAATAGCATTTGTATCTACAAACCCATTACTATTTTTATCACAATCAGTTGAATTAAAACTGATCCAGCCGGTATTGGCGTTCCAAGCCCAGCCGGTTACATTATCGCCGGCGCTCGCCCGAGTAATTTTTATGTTCTTATTCAAACCAAATTCATAATAAACAACAGCCGAACTTAAGCCAATAACCATGACAAACATTATAATCGCAATCAACCAAGTTTTTGGCTTAAAATAATCTTTCATATTTACAAATCAACAAATTATTTCACAAATAACACAAATTATTAATGCTATTTTATATTATTTGGGTTTAATATTCTAAAATGTCGTATGCCTTTAGTGGAAAAAGTCGCTAAAATTGCTAATTTCAAACTAGTCGCTTTTAAATAACCCTTAACTTGCTCTATATTCTTTTTTGAAAAATAATTACCCTTTTTTAGTTCTAAAATTATTTTATCATCTACTAAATAATCTAAATAATATTTTCCAATGACTTGATTGTTTATTGCTATCTTATACGGCACCTGCCTTTTGTATTTAATTTTATTTTTTATAAAATATTTTTCCAGAGCCCGCTCATATATCTTTTCTTGATAACCATATCCTAAATTATTATAGACTTCAAACAGCATGCCCACAATTAAATAACTTAATTCTTTATAAATTACTTTGTCCTCCATATTTGTAATATTTGTGAGCCGATTTGTTGATTTGTAAATTTAAAATATATTCAAATACCAATTTAAAATCTCCGTGTGCCAAAATAAACTGATGATTGAACCAACGGCTAAAAATACGCCGAGCGGTACCTCACTGCCCCATTTTTTCTTACCAGCCAGAATTA
>JAUSEE010000022.1 GCA_030650095.1 Candidatus Buchananbacteria bacterium | reverse complement strand
CGGGTGGCCGGTGATCCGATTTGGGAGCGCATAGTTGAGAAGGGCAAGCGTTTCGTGTCTTTTGCCAAATATTATGAACAGGGCTTGTATAAAGTTGACCGGCCGTGGCTTTTTAAATTGATCAAATTTACCCTGCCGAGGTTTGATGCGATTGTATTTTATACGCCGTTATTGAAGAATCTTTATGAAAATTATTATGGTGTCCCGACAGAAAAAACCCACCTGATTTTTAATCCGGTTGCCAGACGAGAACCGCTGAAAGTCAAACAGGCGGCAGAACCGACTGTTTTATTCGCCGGTCGCTTTGTGTCTTATAAAAATTTAGAAGTGGTCATCAGGGTTTTTGACCGAGTCAGACGGCGTTTTAACCGTGGCCAGCTCATTTTGATAGGGGACGGACCCGATAAGGAGAAGTTGGTTGGCATAATTAAGCAGTTGCCATCGGCCAGTCATATCGAAATGATTCCCAAGGTAAATCAGGATAAATTATTTGAATATATCTGTTCTGCTTGGCTCGGTATTGGTCCAGCACTAACAGAATTTAATCCTAATTTCATCCTTGAATGTCTCTCCTTCGGCAAGCCCGTTTTAATCAGCCGGGAAAATGGTCTCTCTGTTCAATTGCCCAAAGAATTTCTTTTTGATGCTGGTAGCGAGCAGGATCTAGAGATTAAGCTAGCCAAATTTTTTGATGACGAATTTTATAACCTGTCTTTACAAAATATTTCTCACTTGACCCTAAGTCAAACGTGGGAAAATGTCATAAATTCCCATCGTGAATTAATTTATGGTTTAATCCGCTAATAACTTATGGAAAATTCTAGTTTTTAAATAAATTAGTAATATGTTCGAAAATAAAAAAATTAGTATAATTATACCCACTTATAACGAAGAGAAAAGTATTGCTGAGGTAATTAATGATTTTTTTGCTACTGGTTGGGTGGACGAAGTGGTTGTAGTTGACAATAACGCCAAGGGCAACACCAAAGCCGAAATTCTTAAGACCGGAGCGCGCTATGTTTATGAGCCTCGTAAGCAGGGTTATGGCTATGCCCTAATGCGAGGTCTGCAGGAGGCGATTGGTGATTTGTTGATTACTTGCGAAGGCGACGGCACTTTTAGGGCAATTGATCTAGATAAGTTTTTAAGTTATAGCCGTGACTTTGATGTCGTGTTTGGTACGAGGACTTCCCGTGCTGCCATATGGTCTGGCGCTTTCATGCCATTTCCTGTCCGTTTTGGTAACTGGGCGGTGGCAAAGATAGTGGAGGTACTTCATAACGGGCCAGTGTTAACCGATGTTGGCTGCACGTATAAGTTGTTTTCTAGGCGGGCATATGAGAAAATTAAGGATCTGTTTAAGCTATCTGATGGCGGTGGTCGTTTTTCGCCAGAGGTTATGATTTGGGCGATTAGACGGAAGCTGAAATCAATAGAGATACCAGTTATCTTCAAGCCCAGAGTAGGTCAGTCCATGTATACGGGCAGCATAATTAAGGCAGCCATCCTTGGTTTTAAAATGATTCCGCTCATAATAAAGTACAGATTAAAGCGCATATAATTACAACCTTAGTTATGAAAGATCCATATTTTCAATCAAGATACAAATTTGACCCTTCAAGAGAGGTGGTATGGAAGGAAATAGTGAGATATCTCAAGCCCTTTATAAAGAAGGGTTCGGTTGTGGTAGATCTTGGGGCTGGCTATTGTAATTTTATTAATTCGGTCACGGCTAAGACAAAATACGCCGTTGATATTTCTCCTGATTTCCAGAAATTTGCCAACCATGATGTTAAGACGTTTGTGTCTAGCGTTTCAAATTTGAATTTTCTTGCAGATGAATCAGTGGATGTCGCGCACGCCAGTAATTTATTAGAGCATTTTGATGACCATGATCTTGTCGGCGTAATCTCGGAGTTTGGCAGAATCTTAAAGAAAGACGGTTTATTGATACTAATGCAGCCTAATTTCAGATATACCTATAAAAATTATTTTGACGATTATACTCATAAAAAAATATTCACCGACGAGGGTCTAAAAAATTTTCTTGTAAGCCAGGATTTTCAAGTTGTTCATCGCAAAAATAAATTCTTACCATTTTCGGTCGGGTCCCTACCCTTACCTGGGCCCGCGTGGTTAGCTAAATTGCTAATCCGCGGCTATATGGTTTCTCCATGGAAGCCTCGCGCCGGTCAGATGCTATTTATAGCCAAGAAAAAATAAACCATGTTTTTTAAGAACTCAAAATTTTATGCAGTTTTAATTTTTGCGTTATTTGTGGTCTTGCGTTTGCCAGGCCTTGATTTGCCCTATCATCAGGATGAGGTCAAATGGGCTGGCCATGCCAGCTCCGGATTTCAAGCGATAGTCCAGATCCCCCATCCTCCGCTGGGTACGATTTTAATGGTGATGGCAGCTAAGATTTTTGGTTTTGATGGCATGCGCTATCTGCCGTTTGTTTTTGGGGCGATCAATTTTTGGTTGCTTTTTTATTTGGTAAAATACAAATTTTCATTCAAGGCCTCTCTTTGGAGCGTTTTATTTTTAAGCGTGGCTTTTTATAGTGTTCTGGCTTCATTGATGGTTGATACCGACGGCCAAATATTGCCGTTTTTCTTTTTACTTTCAGCCATATTATTTTATAAATGGCAGGATGGTAGGACAATCGGACGGAAGATTTTTTGGGGTGGCTTATTAATCCTTTCCCTACTCTTGGGATTTTTGATCAAAGTGAGTTTTATAATAGCTGTAGGCGCTATTATTCTTGAATTACTCTGCTATAAGTCCGAATCACTATCGTTCAAGGGGTTTATTAAAACAGCCTCGGTAACAATTGGTATCTTAGTTTTGTTTGCTACGTTTGTTTTCGGCATTTTGTATTTTTTACCCAATTTTAATATTTCTCAAAAGCTAAATTATTGGAGACACTTCATAATATTTGCTGATAGGAATTATTTGCAGATTTCAATTCAATTCTTCAAAGCCTTGTTTTATGCCTCGCCGCTTTTATTAGCTCCGCTTTTTTTTATAAACCGCACGAATTTTAAAAAAATAAGATTGTTTATCATTTTTCTAGTTTTGGGGTTAATTTTTTACCTGGTCTTATTTGATTTTTCTTCCGGCGCGTTGGATCGGTATCTCCAGTTCATGGTTGTTCCGCTTTCCATAATCGGAGGAGTGATGGTAGCGGATATCTTTGGTTCGGATCCAATCCGTGTTAGTCGTAAAATTTTTGTTTTAAGCGGGTTGGTGGCCGTCGGCATATTTTTAACTCAATTTTTGCCGCATTTTGTTCCGGCGCTTTATCCTAAAGCTGAATGGTTTGGCCGCGTTTTGAATTTAAAATGGAATTTCCTGTTTCCGTTTACCGGCGGTTCCGGTCCGATGGGTTTTTATGTTTCTTGGCTGTTTATGGCATTAACTTGGTTAGCAACGATAATCCTAGTAATTTTTGCATTTATAAAGATTCGTTGGCGTAGATCCACTTGGATAGTAATTTTAATTCTTGGACTTTTATATAACGGCGTTTTTATTGAGGAATATTTATTCGGGAAGATTAATGGCAGTCCGGTTGTTTTATTAAAAAATGCAGTTGATTTTATTAAAAACGACGGAAATATAAGAAAGGTAATTACTTACAACAGTATTGGTGACCGCGAGCTGGCCCAAACAGGCAAGTACGAAAGACGGCTGTATGTAGCGCCTAAATTTGAACCAAGCTATGTCGATATTCTCAAAAATTTCAAGGGCCACTATTTGGTAATTGAAATCCCCAGAATTGATTCCAATAGTATTTACGTCAGATATTTTACAAGTTGTAAGGTTGTTTACGAAGAATTTTCCGGTAAAATACCGGCCCGAGTTTATGATT
>JAUSEE010000013.1 GCA_030650095.1 Candidatus Buchananbacteria bacterium | reverse complement strand
TCAATATTAGCATATTTTTTAGATGTTTTTATTCCAATATCCAGCTCCCACATTCTCCTTTTATATTTTTTCATATTTTGCACTCCATAGTGTCAACTGTAACATGGACGAGTGCACCGTTACCACGCCTATCACCCAATGCTCGCCCAATTATCGTCCGGCGACTTGGCGAAGGCTCGGCTTTGGTTCGTGCGTAACAGTCAATCAGACTAAGACGGTAACAACAAATAAAAACACCAAGCAGATTTATCTGGGGGATTTACTATTGGCCACCGTTGAAACGGAAAACGGCAAGGATAGTATTTACTATGTGCATACTGATCACTTAACCGGCTCTAACGTCATTACCGATTCCGGCGGTAAACTGGCGCAGGCGTTGGATTATTATCCGTTCGGCGGAGTTAGAATAGACGAAAAAACCGGCGTTTTCAGCGAACAAAAGAAATTTACCGGCAAGGAGCTGGATAAAGATACGGGGCTGTATTATTACGGGGCGAGGTATTATGATGGGAGGGTGGGGAGGTTTACGGGAGTGGATCCTGCATATTGGGATAGCCGTTATTTGTCCAAACTTTTAGTAGACCCTCAAAGTTGGAACAGTTACGCCTATGCCAGGAACAATCCGTTAAGATTAATTGATCCTGATGGTTGGTTCTGGCGAGAAGTTTATTCGTTCACACAGGGAGTTGGAAATGCTATTGTCAGCGATAACGCCCTTGGATTTGGCCGTCAAAATAGAAATGATTCTTACTTTAATTCGGGGCAAAAGGTTGGCGATGCGATTGCGATGGTTCAGGGGTCGTACGAAACGGCCGCCGGAATTGTAACGACTGCGGCTGGGGCCGCCGGGGGAATAGTTATGAGTCCTAGCGGAGCGGGCGCGATAGTAGGGGCGGGGGTAAGCGTGGGAGGGGTAGCCGCTACTGGGCATGGCATAAGCGTAGTCGCAAATAGCATGCATAATTTGCAGAAGGGCGGGAGTAGTCAACAAACCAATAATTCATCTACCGCCCAAAAAATAGGGCATGGTCATGCGTATGACAAGCATGTATTGAACGACGGACAATTTAAAGGAATGGTAAGTAATAAAAGTGAATTTTCAAGCCATATTAAAAATGTTATGGATAATCCAACTGAAGTAAGACAGCTTGAAAAAGGAAGGACAGCCTATTATCAACAAAATACTAATTCAATTGTTATACACGATCCATCCAGACAAGACGCAGGGACTGCCTTTCAACCAAATCCTCAAGTTCATGGTTATGATTCTGATATTGATTACTTTAACAAAGGTTTAAGATAATAATTTTATGAAATGGAAAAAATTAGCGAAAAATAAATTTAAAAGAGGAGTTGTTAATATGGTAGAGGAATCAGATAAATTTATTATTTTATTAAATCAATTTAATAAAGAGAATAATTTATATACAAAAGAAACATTGTCGTACAACTATCTTTTACCGGAAGGGGCCAATTGGTTAGTACGTTTAAAAGATTGTAAAGATATATTAATAGAAAAATGCTCTTATGAGGTAAAAAATGAAGAAATAAACTATGTGTGGGTTGACTTTGATTTACAATCAAATCAAGTTATAGTTGAAGTGAATTATAAAGATAAAACTTTAAAAAAATATATACTTTTGACTGCCGATAATATAATTGAACATTATCCTTAAAATTGTATACTTTAACCACCACAGAAGACTCTGTCGCGATGGCAACCCTTTCGCACCTGCAGAGCCCCCCGTCGCAATAGGGGACTCTACCACCGTGGTGTCGCGTATCAAATGCGTCTATTATTTTACAATTAGTTTTAAATAATATGGTTGTCCGTGAAAAAACGCCGTTTATATTCCTGCCGCTAACCACCGCCGCTGAACATAGTATGGACAGGGGCCGTTACTCAAATTTATCAAAATCAGAGATAGAGGATTTAGCAAAACAAACAAAAGCAAACGCAGATGTTAAAATTGATATTGGAGGAAACACTCCAAAGACTTATTATTATAATTCAAAAACGAATAATTTGTTTATTGACAATCCCAAACAACCCACCATATTTCAACCAGACAAAGGCGCAAATTATTTAACAGAAGCAGTAAAAAAAGACATTCAGAAAGGAGGTGTATTGAAATGATTATTTTAGAAAAAGACTGTATAATAGGTTTTTCAAAAAATGAGGCATATATAATAGGGAAAAGTTTAATTGATGCTTGGGGCTACCCTTATAGACCAGAGAAGATAAAAATTTTAAAGGAAAGAGATGAGTATAAAAATGTTGATGAAAGATTTGAAAAAGAAAATTATAGAATTAAACTTAAAGACTTGGCAACCGTTATAAATGCCTTAGAATTACTTTATTATGAAAATATTGATTTAGAATCGTTGTATGATGATGTTAGCAGAAAGGAAGTAAAAATATTACTCAATAATCTTCAAAAAGTTTCACCCTCACAAAATACAGGAAAGCATAAAAGTCAAAATTTTAAAGGAGGCATATTTATTTAAATGAAAATTAACTCAGTAAATAATAAGGTTGAGTTTGATGACGGTGAAAGTTACATAGCAAACAAAAGTATTACGATTTACTGTTAGCCATGGTAGAAAAGGAAAACGGCAAGGACTCAACTTATTCTATTAGATGTCCATATTTTTTCTTGAGCCAGTCAAGAACAACCAGCTGACTTTCAATAGTGCCTCGCCTGATTTGCGCTAAAAGTTGAACTGTGTCGGGCTTTGGTAAAGAGGCATTTTGTAATCCCTCGTTGCAATTAGTGCAAATGGCTTTTAAATTTGAGGCTGTGTCTGACCCTCCCTTTGATTTATCAATAATATGCCCCATAGTGAGGCGAATTGTCCTGTCCGAATGAAATGGGTCTGGGTCGCCTGCGGCCAAGCCACAGCTTTGACAGGTAAAACCGTTTCTTTCCAACACTACCGCCCTAGTCTCTTTGGAAATATCACGGGCAAAAGCTGGTTTTCGCTTTGCGTTTAGCATTATATATTGACCGGGTTTTAAATCGGCGCGGTCTTTGTGCGATAAAATTTGATATCCCTGCTCATCGCGCAATTCCCGGACACGCCTTGCCCATTCCGCAGCCCAGCCCGAAGCTTTTTGAATTTCTTTTGAGTTTATAACCACGCCTACATTTTTTATTAGAAAATTCAGAATTTTTAGTTTTGAGCCTTGCTTTTTTGCTTTTGTCATATTATTTAGATAGCTTTAATAATTTGCAAACTTACTGCCTTAGCAACAGCAGGAGGAAAAGCATTGCCAATTTGCCTATATGATGAAGTTTTTCGTCCTGGAAAATGCCAAGAATCAGGAAAACCTTGAATTCGGGCGGCCATACGAACAGTTAATCTGGGCAGTCCGTCTTCAGGAAATTTTATTTCTGGCGCAAAATCAGCAATGCCTAATCCGTCAACCCCTAAATTTTTCCATTGCTGTCGCGCCCGTGTTGGCCCTAAATCCGGCCCCCCATGTTTTTTTGACCCGCCAACAAGCGTTGGCCCGACATTATTCGCTTTCTTTAACCACCTATGAACTCCTGCCCAGCCCTTTTCTGACATTAAATCAAACAAGGCTTCTCCTACTGTAATTCTATTTAAAAAAGGCTTTGGCCATTCAAAAGATTTTTTAAATTTTTCTTTTAAAGCAACTAATATAAACCTAGGTCTTAATTGCGGCACCTTAAAATTAGAAGCATTTAATATTTGCCAATCCGACCAGTATCCCATGTCAGTTAATTTTTGCTGAATATTTTTTCTATAATTTACAAATTTTGCCGAGGCTAAGCCGGGAACATTTTCCAGCAAAACCGCCCTTGGGCCGGCTTGTTCAACTACTTTAAGCGCATACGGAAATAAATCCCTGTCATCTTCCTGCCCGAGCTGTTTGCCTGCTATTGAAAATGGGGGGCAAGGAACTCCGCCAGCAACCAAATCAACACCAAGAAAACTTTTAGCGTTAAATTGCTTTAAATCATAATTTAAAACATTCAATTCCGGCCGGTTATACTTTAGCGTCCGACAATATTCTTCCTCAATTTCAACAGCGCCAACGCAATCAAATCCCGCTTCTTCTAACCCTAAAAATTGCCCGCCGCCGCCAGCGCATAATTCTAATACGGTTTTTCTCTTTTTATTTATATTTGATTTCATAATAGACAATAGTATTATTAATTTTATTTTATCTCTTTTCACTAAAAGTAGCAACGTCTTGAATAATTATTATTTTTAAAGTAAATTTATGATATACAATTTAATAGACCGACCTAATTCTTAAGCCAAAATTTAAGTAATGGCCTAAAATCTACGGGTGTTAAAGACGGATTTTTAACCGACACCATGCGCATGGTTTTTATCCGAAAAGGTGATGAGTGTCAGTTTTGTCAATCCGCACGCCGCCACGGCCGTGGCATCCAGTACCTACGACTATGACCGCAACGGCAATTTAGCCGCGGCTAACGGCTGGAAATATAATTGGGATTATAATAATCGCCTGACCGACGCTCTCTTGGGCACTACCACCAAAGTACGCTATGGCTATGATCCCGAAGGCGAACGGACTTACTATACTAACGGCGCCGACACCACGGTTTACGCCAATAAATATTTTAATACCGAAACTCACGTTAAAACCGTTACCACGCCTATCACCCAATGCTCGCCCGGTTACCGGCCGGCGGCCTGGCGAAGGCCGGGTATCGGTTCGTGCGTGACTTATAACCAGACGAAAACAGTAACCACCAACAAAACCACCAAACAAATATATCTGGGCGATCTGCTTCTTGCCACGGTAGAAACGGAAAACGG
>JAUSEE010000057.1 GCA_030650095.1 Candidatus Buchananbacteria bacterium | reverse complement strand
CCGGTTTTTTCCGCATCATGAAACATTGTCCTGAACTTAATTAAAGTCAGAATTTTTCCTGCTCTGCCAACCCTTGCCTGTTGATAAAAAACTGGACCTTTTGAGTCAAACCTGACAGCCGATATAATAAACGGATAAAGCGGCAGACTGACAATCCCGATTATTATCGCGCCAATAATATCCAGCGCTCTTTTACCCAATTCATAAACTCGTTTCCTGCCTTCAGAAAGATTTTCTAAGAACCATGCTTGGTCAATTACACCCAGCGGTACGCGGCCCGTTATTTGTTCATAAAAGTCCGAGAGGTTATGAAAGTTAAGTCTGAAACCCACTAAGCGATAAAGGACGTCTATAATATGTGGCATGTTGTAAACCGAAGGCCCCAGTACCAATGTTTTGATATTTTTTTGTTTTATAAGGTTTTCCAAAATGCTGTAAGTCGCATGGTCTTCAACGTCAATAATGCCCAGTGCTCCATAGCCAAGTTGGGGATTGGCAAGCAAAAAATCATAAAGTTCTTGCGACTGTTGATTCAAACCGATAATTAAAGTATTGTTTTTATAGCCGCTTTTGGCCGTTAGCCGATTAAAATAAAATCGCCATAAGGCTTGCAAAATAGTCGCGATAGCGGTAAATATGAAAAAGTTGGTTTTCGGGGTAATGTAGAAAAACGGGATGAAATAAAATAAGAAAATTGAGATTGCAAAAACCGCAGTGATAGAGTAGAAGAAATCAGAAAAAAAGTTAATTTCATTTTTGGTAAAGCTTATCTCGTAAAGATTGGTGATATAAAAAACTATTGTCCAAACGGCAAAAATAATAGTGAATGGAAAGATATGGAAGCCAAGTTGAGTATTGAAACTCCGCCCATAGCGAATGTATATGGTCATAAAAAGGGAAAGATATAAGATGGAGATGTCGCCAATAAATAAGAAAAAACGTTTCATCCCTTTAGAGGTAGCCCGTCCAAGGTCCTGCGGACCGCGCATAGCGCACGGGCGAGACCTCTAACGGGATTCATAACTACTTAAATAATACAATAAATATATTAAAATGTCTAGTAAAATCAATAAAAAAATAAAGGTTGGTATTATTGGTCTCGGTATGGTTGGCGAGCCGATTAAAAGATGGTTTGAGGAATACCATAAATATAGACGAGGCAAGGAACTTTTTTGTTATGATACCGACCCCAAAAAGGGTTATAGCGATGACGTCAATAAGGCCGATGTTGTTTTTGTGGCCGTACCGACGCCCGCCAATCCTGATGGTGGCTGTAACACTTCTATCGTTCAAAATGCCGTGGCAACGGTAAATGACGGCAAAATCGTGGTCATCAAGTCCACTGTCCCACCCGGGACTGTGGAGGGC
>JAUSEE010000032.1 GCA_030650095.1 Candidatus Buchananbacteria bacterium | reverse complement strand
TTCTCTCACACCCTTGACTAAAAGTTAGGGTTAGAGTATTCTTAAAATACTGCTATTTTAAAATTGGAGGATTTTTATGGTTTCCAAGGAGTCGGATAAAATTGTTTTGGGATTTTCAACGGGTTGTCTTCATAAATCAGGTCTTAGTGAAGTTGAACGTCTTAATTTTTTACGAAGTATTGGCTGTCGAGTAGTAGAGCTAGGATGTGTAAAGTTAAAAGATTTTTTTTCCGGGGAATTAATGTCATTAAAAGCGAACGATCTAAGAGGTTTCGATTATGTCAGTTTTCATGCGCCGGTATCTGATTATGGTTTTAATGAGTGCACGCGTGAAATTTTCCGTGGTATACGTAACTTGAATCGTGCCAGAACCCTTGATCTGGTTGTTTTTCATCCGGATACGGTTTATGATTTTGCCGCATTTTATATGAAGAGTGTAGATTTTAATTTTGCGTTTGAAAATATGGACAAGCGCAAGGCCAGCCATAAATCAGTAAAGGATATGGCAAAATTGGCTTTTCAATTTCAATATCCTTTGGATAACTTTAAAATGGTACTGGACGTGAATTACGCTTATACCAACGATCCAACCATGACTTTGGCCGCCGAATTCTATGAGAAGCTTGGCGACAAAATAGCCCAAGTTCATCTTAGCGGATATGCCGGCCGTCATGAGCCATTATTCCAAACTCGACAGTCGGAAATTATAAAGAGTATACGAAACTTAAATGTGCCGATTATTGTTGAGAGTATTTTACAACCGGAAGAATTAGTCCTTGAGCGTGATTACATATTAGAAGTTTTAAGAGAGGTTTAACACCTCTTTTTTATTTTGTTATAATTAGCGGGGATGAGTAAAAAGTTTATAATTTTAATTTTAGTTGCTATTGGGCTTGCCGGCCTGTTTTTAATTAGAAACAGATTAACCCAAAAACTTGCGGAAATTAAAAAATCAGCCGATATCGTGCTGGAAGATGTTAAAAAGGAAATCCTAACCCCACCGCCGCTTCGGGCAATACGGGAGTCGGAGCAGGCGTATCTGACGCGCGGAGGAGTTATCAAGTGGACTAATATCAATAGAGCAAACAATGGCGGTTTGGCAGCGCTTACCGAAAATCAGCAGTTAGACATAGCCGCTAAATTAAAAGTACAGGATATGTTTGCCAGGCAATATTTTGAACACGTATCACCGACCGGCGGCAATATCAGCACTTTGCTTGATGGTGTCGGCTACCAATTCATTGCGGTTGGGGAAAACCTTGCGCTTGGCAATTATGAAAACGACCAAGCATTGGTGCAGGCCTGGATGGACAGCCCCGGCCATCGCGCCAATATTTTGAATAACCGTTTCCGCGAGATAGGGGTGGCGGTAGCGCAAGGAATGTTTGAGGGACGCAAGACCTGGCTTGCAGTGCAGGCATTTGCTTTGCCGCTGTCCGCCTGCCCGCAGGCGGATGAGACGCTCAAGACACAGATAAATATGCTTGAACGGCAGATTGCGGAATTAAAGGTCAAAGCGGATGCCATTTTAACCGAACTGGAGCAATTAAAAGGAAAAGGAAACCGTGAATTGTATAATCAAAAAGTCAATGAATATAATAGTATTGACAATCAGATAAATGGCCTCATTGCCCAGCTTAAAAGTTTAGTTGCACAATATAACGAGCAGATTAAGATTTTTAACGCCTGTATTAACCAATGATTAAACGCCACAGAAGATTCTGGGGTATAATTTTTATTGTTCTCGGCTTGGTAATATTACTTACTCCGTTTACGCCCGGTTCTATTTTGCTTTTAATCGGTTTAGATATGCTTTTTGGCGACAAATGGCCATGGTGGAATAAAACTAAAGAGAGAGTTCTGGCGCGCTTTAAGATTTTTTAAATTAATTAATTTGCAATTTTTTAAGGTGTAGTATAATCTACTAGGGAAAGGTGAAGATGTTTTTTAAAAAGGGGGGGGCTATAATGAAAATAACTCTCGGAGAGTTCGTTAAGTATTTAATTCTTTTGATGGAGAAAAATCAGATTGTTTTGTCATTCCAAGACCAAACGCCTTGGCATAAACTGTTCTACAGATTAAAAAAGATGCAAGATGTTCCAGGAAAGCCGTTATTTTTTGAAAGC
>JAUSEE010000056.1 GCA_030650095.1 Candidatus Buchananbacteria bacterium | reverse complement strand
ATCCGTTCCTCCTTCGCCGACTCAGGATTTTCCGGCTAAAATTTGTTGGATAAGCAAATTATTAATTAATTTAAGCATTGTGTTACCCTCGAAACCAAAAGGTTATAAAATACCTGGCTTCGCTTAATCTGCCATTCCTTGATTTGGTCGAAGTGACATAAAAGCAATAGGACTGGATTAAAAACTGGTTAAATAGATTATGGATAAAATTACAACAAAAGAACTCACAGATTTTCTAGACAAAGCGAACAAGAATACCTATGCAAACAAAGACGCTCCGAAGGTATTGTCTACTCGTTTGAAATCTGAAGATTATCATTTTGAGAAAGGCGATTTGATTTATCACGATACATATTTTGGTAGCCGGGACTTTCTCGGCGAGGAAGTAGTATATAAAAACAATGAACCTGTTTGGGGGATGAATTATTATGGCCATATTTTATTAGCAGTAACCGATGAAAAAGAGCTTTACGACTTTCTAAGAGAAGCTCTAATGCAAGAAAATTCTGATATATTGCCCGTGCGTGGTGCAAAGAGTTATCAAAAAAATGATTGGGAATATAAAAATGCTGTTAATGGCAAATTAAACCAATTTACTGGGGCAGAGGAAATATATCGAACTGGTGTTTTGCTTTACCGAGCTTATTATCATGGGGGTTTTATAGAATAAATTAACAAATTTCGACTACGGTCTATACATGGGCTCGCCCTATGTATTAACTAGAAGGAAGATTTTAGCGAAAGGCCTTGTCTGATTTTCTCGCAAACTGCACGCTTGGTTCTATTTCAACTTCTCTGATGCTATTTCTCTGGGAACCGACCCGAGGATGTCGGGAACGGGTGGCTTTAGCCAGCCGCATGGCCCGACAGGAGTGGCTTCGGGCGGTCAGAGAAATTAGAAGGAGATGTTAGAAATAGTCCAAGAGGAAGCCGTGAGAAAATTAGGTAAGGCCTGGAGTAGTCTATCTCCAACTCGATAACCAGACTCTCGCATCATAAGCTTTAGGGCTCAACGGCAAACCATAAGTAAGTGGAGCAAAATAGATAAAAGCTACAGCAGAGGCAATGGTTAATCCGATAAATATTTTTTTGCTATTGAACCATGTTGAACCGTCTTGTTTTTCTATCAAATAGGCCAGAATGAGAATAGCGAATATGAGGCCGGTTAGATAGTGATACAAGAACATCACCCTTTTTATTCCGATAAACGGCAATAAATTTAAAAGGTATCCGCCTAATAAAATGTGGCTGGCTTTTAATTGGAAATTGGAAATTGAAAATTGAAAATTCCGTAGCAATAATAAAATTATTGCTACGGTTGATGCCCACCAAATAATGGGGTTGCCAAGTAGATAGATTCTTGAGTCACCAGACACCCAGTAAAATATTGGTCTTGTCATAAATGGCCATGAGTACCACGAGCTTCCATAGGGATGAGTTGCGGTTAGGCGTTGGTTGGACTGATACATTTGAATATTTAATTCGGTAAACTTTTTAAAAACATTTTCGTTGTGAAAATTGGAGCTCATAAACGCATCTCCCGTACCGGGCTTGGTGAGCAAAGAAAAATGAACAGCAAAAACAGAAAAATATAAGGCCAAAGGAATTAATAAAAAATAAACCGGCAACTTTAACATTGATTTTAAATTTTTTTCTTTAAACAAGTAAAATATTTCTATTAAAAAAGACAAAGCCAGAAAAGTAAGCCCTGTCCATTTTATTGATATGGCGAGTCCGCCAAATATGGCCATCCATAAGAATTTTCTCCGGAAATAAAACAAGAGAGTCAAAAATCCAAAAAGCAACAGAAATCCATCCATCAGGATATAGTGGGTTTGAACAAGGAGGGCATTATCAAGGGCCACTAAGAGCCCTCCGAAAAATGCCGTTTGGGGCCTAAATTTGAGCTGTAGGGCGAGCAGGAAGACAACAATAGGCAAGAGGGCGCCAGCCAAAGAAGGAAGGAACCGCAAGGCCAGATACTTGTTGTCGGGAAACTTATCGCCGATTTGGGCGAAACTAAATTCTGGCCTGAAGTTAAAAATTTTGGCGAAACCAGCGATCATTAATTTGCCAAGCGGGGGATG
>JAUSEE010000027.1 GCA_030650095.1 Candidatus Buchananbacteria bacterium | reverse complement strand
AACTTACTGCCGCGCTGACGGATAATTATGTTACCGGGTATGGCAATCTGGCCACTGGAAAGCTTGACGCCTAAGCGCTTAGATTCAGAATCGCGACCTAATTTAGTTGTAGATTTGGCTTTTGTATGTGCCATAATTTTATGCTAACAAAATTCCTAAAATTTATCAAGATATGTCAATCTGATATTATTCTGGCTATCACTGTAGTCCTTATTTCAATTACGGCTTTTAATTTGGGTAAAATCTCGGCGTTTAAGCAACAAAAAACACCAATTACTATCACGGAACCAGGGGATAGGGTACAGGGTATAGGGTATAGTCAAAAATTAGAAAATAATTCGCTAAACCCTAAACCCTCCACCCTAAACCCTAACTCGCCCGTTGTTGCTTCTAAAAACAGCACCAGTAAAGTCTATCATTTTCCGTGGTGTTCAAGCGCCTCCAAAATCGCCGATAAAAACAAGCTCACCTTCACCACCGAAGCCGCTGCCATTTCCGCCGGCTATACTCTTGCGGGAAACTGCACCAGGTGATAGTATTCCCACAATAGTTCGTTAACACAATTTGAGCCAGTGAGGAGAAAAAATGAAACAAAGCGAGATTTTATATCGGCTAGGAAAGATAGTTGTAGAACATGCGCCGCTTTTTATTATGCCACCCCCGGCTAATGCTTGTTGGGTTGACGGCGATAAATGCCCATATGGACTACCGAACGGCAGGTTTCAAGACAGACCAATACAAATCTGCCATTTAGGTGGTTGTAAAAAATTGGTAGTCGTCAAAGAGATGGCAGATGAATATATTGAGAGCGAGCTTGCGGATAGAACTGATGTGGCAATAGATGCGATGATTGAAAAAGAACAAGTTGATTTATCAAGCGAGTTAAGGGTAATCGCTAAAGAAGACGTTGAAGAAGAACTGGAGGCAAAAATACTAGAACTGATAGCGGATTTTCTTGAAAGAAATGACCATGACAAGAAAATAATCAGAGTAAACGACATTTAACGACTCAACGGTCGTTTTTTATTGGGTTGGGAATCTGGCGAAGCCAGTAATCATATTCCCATTCCCAGAGGGTTTTGGCGGCGAGAAAAGCTTGGACGTCTTTTTCAATGTCTGGCAGTTCGCGTAATTCAACTTCGCCAAGTTGCTCGCCCCAAACGTGGGAACACCTGGAAGCCGCTACGCCTTTTGCAGGGCGTATTTTTATATTTCCACCCTTCTCCCGCATCTTAGAGCCACAGCCACGAATACAGTGCCTTGCCTGATCTAACCGTAAAATCCAACGCTTCAGCGGCGGCATAGATGGGTTTTCACGAAGCGCCTCAACATAAGCCGAGGTTTGTATGCCGTAATCCCGATAAATAGCATAGGAGGTTTTGATATCAAGCACTCCCAACTGGCCGTTTAATTCAGCCAGGCAATCCAAAGTACCGGCATAGTGGTGTTTTTTACTTATAATTCTTGCCTCTATCTGATGCGGAATAATTTCATTTTGTTTTTGAAAATCTAAAAATGCCGAAACTGCCGGCGCCACGGCCTCGGGAACAGGGGAGTCTTCTTTTTTGAGTATTGCCTCAATAGCATTATGCAAAATCGTACCCTCTTCCGCTGATTTGTTTTTTATTGATTCGCCGGTAGCAAAATCAGGTAAACCAGCATAATACTTATAAAGCGCCGGTTTGGCCTTAATAGAAACAATAGAAGTTACACGGGGATACCAAATCCCATCAATTTCGTAACCGGTTGCCGATTTAAAATTTTCTACATTAGAATAAAACATAAGACATAAATAATAACATGGTGGCCAACATAATCAAAAACCGCTGGGGGATAGCGGTTTTTGATTTATTAACCACGACGCACAATCATAGTTATACGACGTAGTTATTCTAGAAATAGCTCCGCTTCTTTATTTACTCAAAAACGATAATAACGCCTTTAGTATCCCGGCAACCGTTTGTATCACTATTAAGAAAAGGTTAATCGCAAGGACGGCAACGGCCTTAAGAACGCCAACTAAATCATTGCCGGATAGGTTTTGAGTATTTAAAAGGTTGAGACTGGGGATTGTTGTGCCAATACTGAAGTTTCCAACACTTGGAATAGTATTTTTCAACAAATTATTTTTTAAAATTTCAACGGAATCAATAATTGAAGGCATAGGCAAAGGGGTGCTATCGGTAGAGTATGCTAAAGAACGGTTCGGTATTAACGCCACCATCCAAATTACGGTAATTAAAGATGTTATTAGAACAAAATCTTTTTTCAAAATTGACACTTCCCCTCTTTTATATAATTATACAATGCTATTACACCATAATATAATTGGTACGTCAAAATAGTTATCAACACCCTTAGTCATTTTTACTGAACACCATCACTCCCTTAAAAAATATTTTCAGCGCTTTGAAAAACGGCAGGATTGTCAAAAAATATCTCAAATCAACAACTTCACGCAGAAGATAGCCGAAGAAACCGGAAAAAGTCAATTTTCCCAAATGCACTACGGCGTTTTTGCCGCCGACTGGCGCGATCCAGACATTATAAGCCGGTTTATGTTTTTTTAATTCTGAT
>JAUSEE010000030.1 GCA_030650095.1 Candidatus Buchananbacteria bacterium | reverse complement strand
AATCTGCTTGGTGGTTTTATTTGTAGTTACCGTCTTAGTCTGGTTATAAGTTACGCACGAACCGACAGCCGGCCTGCGCCAGGTAGCCGGACGGTAATTGGGCGAGCATTGGGTGATAGGCGTGGTAACGGTTTTAACGTGCGTTTCGGTGTTAATCCTAATCAACTTATTACTTCATAATCAAAATTCGGGTTAGGAATTATTTTCTTTCCGTTGTCTTCATAACCCCTTAAATTATCAAGTATACTAATAAAAGTATCTACATATTTCTTAAAATTTTCGTCCGTAATGCTACGATAATTAACCAACTCAAAATGATCATTTTCATCTCTAAAAGAATATAAATCCCAAAAAGCATCTAAATTGTTTCCATATTTTGGCATTTCTTTGGAGAATCCGAATTCATCATCAAGTTTTTTTAGTAGTTTTTCCCTATTGTCAATATTTTTAAAATCAATTGTTACTATCATAATTTTTATTTTATTTTTTCAAAAGTTTTATAATGATCTGTTGTTTTATATATTAAGCCATCATTAGAATATACAATTCTGTTGGCCGTTGTGCTTCTAGTCCCACCAGTGTACCCTATATCAGCTTCTTTCCAGATCCTACCAGACGCCTCTGGCAATAATTTTTCATTATTATAAAATACATCCCCGCCTAAACTTTTACCGGGCGCAAATTCGCTTAAATCTTTACCGGCTCGCCACCCTAAATTTTTAGCTTCGCCTTTGGTTATATAATTGCTTGGTAATTTTCCCGTCTTTTCAATATAGCCTGCGACCTTTTCAAAAGTTGTAGCCCCTTCACCGGCGAAATAACCTGCCACTTTTCCTAATATTTTGCCGCCTATATAACCCAATGCTTTTCCGGCGGCTTCAACCGTTCCAATATTAACTCCTATTTTTGCAGTTTGTGCAGCATTTGAATCTGCCGGACCATTATTATCTCCCACGGGCCGCGCTTCAATCAACGCGCCATATAATACGCGTAATCCGTAAGCGACCAACACGGGTATGGATACGACTCCTCCGTCTTTTCCGTCTGGATCATTATATCGCATGGGATTATTTTCAACATAACTGTACGAGTTTAAATTTTGCGGATCGATTAAGACTATTATTAAATCTTTCCCGTACTTCTGTTTAAATAATTCTTTATTAATCCCAATATCTTGAAATAATGGATCAACTCCCGTAAACCTCCCCACCCTCCCATCATAATACCTCGCCCCGTAATAATACAGCCCCGTATCCTTATCCAGATCCTTGCCGGTGAATTTCTTTTGTTCGCTGAAAGCGCCGGTTTTTTCGTCTAGCCTAACGCCGCCGAAG
>JAUSEE010000023.1 GCA_030650095.1 Candidatus Buchananbacteria bacterium | reverse complement strand
CCTCCAATATATCTTCCCACTAAGTTATTCATAAAAAGAGAGGGCATCCTTATGATATTCGCAAAAATGTCTGCTTTAACAGCGCTGCCATCACTAAATAATTTAAATATGGCTCTGGTGTTTAAAAAATTATGCCGCAAGTCAAAAAATACGAGTGGCAACATCATTAAAATAAATGCGAATATTCCCAGAGATGACCCAATAATAAAATTTTTCATATTTATAATATTTTTTCTCAGAAAAATTTCATATAACCATAACAGTCCAGCAATTGGTATTAAAATTACTGCCAAATAATGCATTTGTAGTGCTGCCCCAACCGATAAGCCCGTTAAAATGAGCCACAAAAAATTGCCTGACTTATGTAATTTATACAAGCTAAATATGCTGAGTAATGCAAAAAGTGGCGCTGGGTTAGGATTCCATGAAGACCGCGAGTAGATAATTGTCACAGGCGATATGGCATATAAATAAGCCGCAATCAATCCTGCAGCTCTGTTAAACCAGAGTTTGCCCAGGTAATAAACAAACGCAACGATTGCTACTCCCAGAAAAGCATTCATGCCGGCTGCTGCCACCGGATTCAACCAGAGTACCGCCATCGGAACGGCCATCATGTAGTAATAAAGCGGTCCCAGATAAATATTACCAACTGAAGTTGGCGGACCAATCAAAGGAAAATGATGGTCAACCAGCATATTTTTAATCACAATCGCATCCCGGCCTTCATCCCCTAAAAAAGTCATGTAACCGGCAAGTTGGTAAAACCGCAAAAACGCGGCCAGCATCAATACCCCCAAGAAAAGAATAAATAAACTTTTTTGATCTTTTAACCGCCACCAAAGACTAATCAGATCAACAAAAGATTTAATAATTACTTTTAAGTTTGCACCCGTTGGTTTGCCGGACAGCCTCGGGTAATGATTTACTCCAACTTGGCCAATTTTAAAGCCGTATTTTTTGGCTTTAATCGCCAGTTCCGCATTAATCATCGCCCCTCTACTCGATTCTAAATGAGGAATTTTTTGAAGCACTTCTTAGCGGACCATCTTAAAACCACAATCAACATCATTAAAAGTGATTCTGAAAAATGCCAAAAGTGTCAACTTCCATCCCTTGCCAAATAATTTCCTTAAAAATGGATCTTGTCTCTTTATTCTATAACCTAATACCACATCATTATCTTTAATTTTTTCTAAAAATTCTGAAACTTCTGAAAAATCAAATTGCCCGTCACCGTCCGTATAAACGATAATGTCGTAACGGGCGTTATAAAAACCCGACTTTAACGCCTCTCCATACCCTAAATTCTTTGGGTGGTGAATAACTCTGATATTAGAATTTTTTCTGGCTAAGCCGTCTGCTATTTGTCCAGTTCTATCTGTTGAACCGTCGTCAATGATAATAATTTCATACTTAAGTTTGAGCTTATTTAATACTTCTTCTGCTTTTCTTACAGTATTCTCAATATTTCCTTCTTCATTTATACACGGAAAAAAGACCGACAGCTGATTAATCATACGTTTATGTATATAATAAACTAGTGGACAATAAATTCAAAGATTTAAGTATTCTAGCCGGGATAACTCTTCTTATTTCAGCCTTAATATGGTTACCTCACCTACTGGCTCTTCCAAATTTTTGGGGCTTATCATTTAAAGAAGGATTTTCGATAATATACAGAAATTTTGACGGACTGGAGTATGTCATCATTGCCAAGACTTTCTATAGTCCAGCTGCAATAGCAGCCCTCCCCCAATCTATGCCTGCGGAGTATTTTGCTTCCCATTTTCCCGGTTATGCGATTTTGGTCGCCATAATCGCCCC
>JAUSEE010000020.1 GCA_030650095.1 Candidatus Buchananbacteria bacterium | reverse complement strand
GAAGTAGAAGCCGAAATTATGGCTGGGAGAAATGTTTAATCATCGCAAGATCCAATTTTACTTATAATTTGCCTGTTTTATGTTAACAAAACTCAAACAAAATATCCCCGCGATAATATTATTCATATTCTTCCTTTCCCTTTATATCTATACCGCCGCTCCGGGCGTCTATGACGGCGATAGCGGTGAACTAGCCGCCGCCGTTAATACCCTGGGCTTAGCCCATCCCACCGGATTCCCATTGTATATGCTATCCGGCAAACTCTTCACGCTATTAGTTCCAATAAAAGACGTCGCTTACCGGCTAAATATATTCTCGGCTTTATTGACCACTACCGCTCTGGTCTTTTTTTATTACACCCTCAAAAACCTAGGCAACTCTCCTTTTGCTTCTCTGGCCGCCTCTCTTATCCTCGGTCTTGGCCGAAATACAATCTGGTCTAATGCTGGTACAGCCAGAGTATACGCCCTAAGCCTCCTTTTTGTTTCCATACTGTTCTTTATTTTCTCAAAATGGCGAAAAGAACGAAAAACTAAATATCTATATTGGTACGGATTTTTATGGGGACTATCTCTGGGCACCCATGCCCTTATGCTGGTAATGGCTATACCACCTCTCTTTATGCTTTGGCAAGCAAGGCATATTATTAAAGAAAGACTCGGCATATTAGCCAAAATCATCTTTCTGACAATTATCCCGGCAGTTCAGTATATATATTTGTTCTTTGCCTACAAAAGAAACGGCATTGTTAATTGGGGGGATATGAGCAATTGGGATGGTTTTATTTACTACATAACCCAACGGCAATACGCTACAAAAATTTTTGCTAACACCCTGTCAGATACCGGAAATTTTTTGGTTAAGATTGGCGGTCTTTTAACAAGCGAATTCACGATAATATTCATTGGCGTCGCAGTAGCAGGTTTAATATATCTTTTAAAAAAAGAGAGAACCCTCTCCATAATTTTTGTTTCAATTATTCTCGTTAATGTAGGCATGATGTATGGTTATGGAAAATCTGGGGATTTGATTATTCTGTTCAGATATATTTTTATTGCAGATTTAGTTCTGTCTTTAATGATCGCTTTCGGTTTGGATATGGTAATGAACTGGGCTAGAATTTCAAAAGGCAACAGGGGGGCTATGTTTTTTACCGTAATCACTATTTTAGCCATTTCGCTTCAGTTTAAATTTTCATACGCATATAACGACAGGAGAAATAACTTTATTGTCGAGGATTTTGCTCAAAATATTTTTGTGACCATAGAGCCCGATTCTATCCTTCTCACTTCGGGCGATACTGTTTCTAATTCTCTTTGGTATTTACAAAGCATAGGGCAGCGAGACGATATTATTCAAATAAATGCCGATTTAATGGTTTATAATTGGTATATGGCTAGCGAGATCAAGCGGTACCCAGATGTTTTTGATGCTTCAATATTGGCAGAACGGCAAAATTATAATCGAATTTTAAACATAATAAACAAAAATATTGCGAACCAAAGAATCTATACCACTTTCCCCGCATGGGATGAATACTCAAATTCTAACTTTGAATTTGTACCTGTAGGAATAATATACGCCGTGGTTCCTAAAAAAAATGATGAGGCAGTAAAATTATTACAGCTTAACAAAACCATTTGGGATAAATATCAGCTCCGGAACATTAAAACTGGTCTATATAAAGATTTTATGCTCAATCTATTAGTGCAACATTATGCGCTTTCTCTTAATAATATAGGTGTAGTATATGCCAGCCTCAACCTTCCTAAAGAGTCCATTTATTTTCTGAAAAAATCCATAGATATTATTCCAGACACCAGAACGAAAGAGAATCTTAATAAAGTAGAAAGAAATTTTATCCAGTAGCATAAGCTTAGTTCTTGATAAGAATTTAATTTTATAAGATAATTTTAAGTAGCATCACTATTGGCTAGAAAGTACTAGGTGGCGAGTTAGGAAAGTTTATAGAAACCAAAATTTCTAGTAAACACCAATATGCATAAAAAAGACATTTTTATAACAATTATTGTCGGGATTTTTACGGCTCTGGTTTGGGTTTCGGTTTTTTTGCGGCTGGGCACGTTTGAAAGTGTTTTTGGATTCAAGGAAGCGGCCTGGGGGCTGGTCTTGGTCGTGCCGATTGTCTATGTTTTTGGTCTGTATCTTGGTGAATGGCTGTCGCGTAAATGGGCATTTTTCAAG